>CAVOIK010000017.1:0-57300 GCA_963695895.1 uncultured delta proteobacterium | reverse complement strand
AACCTTCCACTTCTGATGTTACCGCCCGAAAAATTCCATTTGCATCTGAATTCCTTATCAATGAGGTAATACGAAAACATATTCATCAATACGCTGGATGACCAATCCGAATAGTTGAAAATACCCGTGTCAGGTGCATCGTCAAGCCAATAGAATGTGTTGTAAACGTTGTCGTTTATCCCAAGATAAATTACTAAGCAGTCAGGTTCAAAATCTAATAGATGGTCCTTAAGGAGACGCAAGTTATGAGATGATGTATATCTTGCGGAAGCAACTGAATTTACTTCGATAAGTTTCTTCGAATAGCTCTTCCGCAATTCCTCCTTGACTATATTCGCGTATTGAGGAGACGCGGAAGTTGAACCTCCCATCAGAAATATCCTATAAGAGCCTGGAGGTTTTGGCTCTTTTAAGTCTTCACCAAAAAAACCATTACTATTTGTCATGCGATAATTCCATATCAGCCTATTGGGCCTTTGAAGAAAAAGGTTGTTCTTTATCGAAGTAAAGACCTTTATTATTAACTGCAAGAACCACTCTCAAGCCTAGCTCTGCAACCAAGAATATTAAGAAGAAGGCAAGTATCGTGAAAACAATCTTTTTGCCTATTGATAACTGACCGGTAGTTTCTCCTCTCCTTTGCATACTACTCCTGTTAACTCTTTTGGGCGCAATAGTCATTGATTAGCTGGTGGATTCTTGCTGAACTCGAATTTCATTATTATAGGGCACCATTAGGCCTCCGAAGAATGCCTTCTCGCCATATTCGCGAACTTCATTAGCCCGGCCCGCCCTCCCCATCTTTTGACACAACTCCGGTCTTTCCTAAAGGGAATCTATCTTGACAGAAAGGTCGCCAAAGTTCCCTGGTTCAAAGAAGAGCCATGCTATCCCATTTTCGATCACTTCCAAAAGGCCTCCAGTTCTGGAGGCTATCAACGCGAGACCATAACTCATTGGCTCTGTTGCAAGCATTGCAGTAGTTTTGCTTGACTGCGCGTGCTTCACGATCACCATTCTCAGGCTTTACTCAATCCATATTAGTTACATCTCTGCACTATTTTCATTTTACTTCGGATGTCCTCATGCCCGATTTATCTCTCTAATTAATCCCCGACGCTTTCTACTTCTTCTTTGAACCTATATGAATCGCAGAGATTCTCCTGAGAGCACTTTGCCGCATGAGAATACTGTATGTCTGATACGTATATCCTGCAGCCCTCCAAAGAAGACATTTTCGCCCTAATCCCTCAGTTTGGTTGCCAGTAGCAAGCATGAAAGAGAAGAAGCGGCAAGTTAATAAACAACGCCTGGCCGACCCTAGCGATGCAACCCAATACGGTTGTCACGAGGCCCCACTGTTTACAGTCAACTCCTGCAAAAATACCTCCAATTCGGATTGAAATAGATTTGAAGCATTGTTCCGAAAGCCGGTTACTGGGTATAATATGTTTCACTATAGCTCTTGGAGTATACCAAGCCCCAAACCCGGCAGTCCGAACCCGCATGAAGAAATCCCAATCTTCGCCGTAATTATTAAAGGCCTCATCAAAAACGCCAACCACATCAAAAATAATTCTGTGCAACAACACATTTCCACTCCCAGGGTACTCTTTCGGCCGCATTTGCCACATTTACGCCAATGGGGCGTTTACCCCAAAATACGGCGGCAAATTGAACTGATTTCCAATCGTTCAGCTTCTGGCAATGCAAGATGCACACAACCGCCAACGCAGAGAACCTTATTCTCCCCCGCAACCTCCAAAAGCTCCTTCAGCCATTTTGGGTCGGCCAGTTGATCATCATCAAAGAAAGCTATCCATTCCCCTGTAGATTCTTTGATTCCTCTATTTCTGGCATGAGAAGTCCCCCTACATTCCTCCACTATGTATCTAATGGGGACCAAAGAAGTATTTATAAACTTGTCAACCACACTCTTAGTATTGTCTTTTGATCCATTGTCGATCACAAGGATTTCATATTCAAACTTCCCCTCCCTCTCTTGACACAACAGGCTTGAAAGCGCACCCGAGAGCATTCCCTTTCGCTCATAAGTACATAAAACAACACTGACAGTCTTTCGTTTCATTTCGGGATTCAGATCCCCTTATCAGAACATCCCATAAGAACCTTCTATCTTGCGTTTCATCAAATCTTCACCGTCGTAGTCTTTTCCGCCACAATTAATCTGATCAAGCCACTAATCTCTTTCGCATAGCAAGAGACTTATAACTTCTTCTCAGCGTTTATCTGAATAGCTTTCTCATACACATTCTTCAGTTCTTCGTAATAAATGCTTTCCTTAAATTCTCGAAGAGCTTTGGCTCTTCCAGCCCGTCCTAGTATCCCACTAAGATCTGAATTCTCCCAAAGAAGCCTAATCTTTTCAGCTAGTTCTGAAACGTTTCCTGGCTCGAATAGAAGTCCTGTTAAGCCATCTTCAACGATCTCTCCCACACCTCCCAATTCTCGACGCTATTACTGGCAATCCATAACTCATAGATTCACAAATGACTAAGGGACACATTTCGAAACAATTACTTGGCACAATGATAAATCGAGCGTTTCGATAGAACCCTTCCAACCCTTCCCGATCTAAGAAGCCAACGAAATCAAGATTATCCGGCTTTCCGTTCATTACCTTTCTTCATTGGCGACCAATCACCTGCAAGTCTAAATGACACTTGGGGCAAACACTTAGCCGCTTCCGAGAAGTGTGTGTACACCTTTCTCAGCGCTAAAGCGTCCAACAAATCCTGCATACACACCACTAGAAGGGTTGGCCGGGGTACTTGGTATCGCAACCATGTTAGGAAGAACAACAATTCTCTCCTCATCAAATCCAGCACTAACAAACCGAACCTTTGCAAATTTGCTCAGAGCGATAAACAACGTGACATTCTTTTTGAACACTCTCATTACTCGAGATACGATACTCCATACCGCATAACTTGTGCTCTCAAATATATTATTCCTGCAGTTATTAGCGACACACCAATACTCGCGGCCGTCGGCGCATAATTCACAAATCCCCCCGCCCGAAAACAATGATAGGTCGGACAGATAAGCCCAAAATCGTGACAAGTCATAACAACTGGGATCCTTGCCTTACGACAAGCAACTAATATTGCAGGTGACAAAAGTGGATATACGTTGTGTACATGTACAACGTCCGGATGTTCTTCCGTTATTAGGCGGAGCATCTCCTTATAGGCGGATGGAGAATAAATACCACTCACAAACGCCCGATTTTTCCGCAGAGGCCTTTTCCCAAATCTCTGCTATCCCGAATAAAAGACAACACCTTATCGTTCTTGGACGTAAGAAGATTCGTGGTCGCTTCAGCTACAATGTCCAGCCCGCCGCCAAACCGATGCCGATTATACGCTTGAACTATTTTCATCTTTGTCTCTTAAGAACTTATCATGAATCTTTTACTTTCAAATGCTAAAGGAAATAACCTCTCGCTACTTCGAATGTAAGAACAGTTCTTATGGATACTCTCTACCCTGCTCAATATGACAGGTGTTTTCAAGGTACTTTTCGTATGAATTCTCTTTTCCGCTACCACAGCCCAATACCCGTACTAACGATTTCAAACATGCCAAATATCAAATGCAAGCTATTCTATTCTCTACTTAGTAAACTTACAAGCGCTATTCACATCCACCACATCTTTGCACAATTGTTCATACGAAGTTCCTTGCCTACCCTCCTTCTTATTAATAGCATGAGCGAAGTTTGTCTCTTCCTGATACCTAATCGACTTAAAGAATTCTGCCTGGGAAAACAGACAGCGGGCGATAGAAGAAACAATGTATGCCGCACGTATCCTATCGCTCTCCAAAGGAAGCACTTCCTTCCTAACTCTTCCACTTTATCCTTTCTTGCATTTGCTAGAGCAAACATGGGAAAATTAATAATTAATGCTTGGCCTATTCTTGCAATACAGGCCAATGTCGTTCCGCAAAGACCCCACTCCTTCCGATCTCGGTTAGCAAAATTATCGCCAATGCGTAACGAAGTCCATCTAAGATATTCTTCACTTAGCCTATAGGATGGAATCAGATGCGTAACAGCTGCCATCGGAGCATGCCAAGCATGAAACCCCGCCCCACGAACGCGTCGAAAAAAGTCTACATCGCTTCCCCCACGAACAAGGGATTCATCAAATTTCCCAACAACATCAAATACCTTTCGGTGCACCAGAGCATTACCTGTGCCTGGGAATGACTTAGCGGTGCATTTTCTGGGCCCACTGTACTTCAACGACTCTCCCAAAATTCGCCGACATATTGGGCTTATCAGATTTCGCTCTTGATTCGATAATGCAAGCGTCACTGATCCACCAACGCAATAAACTCCCTCTTGCTGCGCTGTTTTTAGCAGTTCATGGAGCCAATATCGGTCGCCAATTGGTCATCATCAAAAAAAGCAATCCACTCGCCTCGTGATTCCTTAATCCCTCTATTCCTTGCCTGAGGGATCCCCCTAGCCTCTTCGCGGAAATATCTAACGGGGACTCGAGAAGCACTAGCCGCCCCCCTGACCACGCACTCTGTCTCATCTATAGACCCATTGTCGACAACAATTACCTCATAGGAAAACTTCTCGAATGTCTCCTGATCCGTAAGGCTTTCAAGCACACCCTGAAGCAATTTTGCCCTATTCAAGGTGCATAAGTTTACGCTGATGTCAACATCTTTCATCTTCACTCGATTGCACTATCCCAATCTTCAACTCGCAGAAGCGAGTTCTTTGAATTGAATATAACTTTCCTTTTACCAATAACCCTTGACAATTCAAACCGAGAAGTAAGGTCCTTCCAGAATGCAGCTCTGCCTACAAGAACTATGAAAACAAAATTCGTGAATCCAGCGTTGGTATTGACTGATTCGATAAAGCTATCGATTCCAAGCATTATAAGCATAGAAAACACGCCTGCGTAATAACTATTGTCGGAAGTCTTAAATAAAGAATACACCCTTTGCAAAACCAGAATGTATATCAGCACAAATACGGCCAAACCAACATACCCAAGGCCAAGAGCAACTTCCAGATAGTCAGAATGTGCAGTGCCCACTCCCCAACCTTCCGATGATGATACGCCCAGAACCCTTCTGGAGGTCCAGAAACTCCCGTAACCATACCCCAAGAGCGGGCGCCGATTCACATACGTCAAGCAATTTACCCAGAGAGGGATGCGATTTGTTAATGTCAAAGTACCTCTCTCTTCCCTCCCAAGCAGAAATCCATGCCAGATAGTCGGCAAAAGGCTATCCCCAAAAATGAGGATAACAAAACAGAACACCCACAGTGCACCCATTATTAGAGCTACTCTCCACGGGTGAGAAGAAACCAAAATGGAACAAACAGCAATCCCAATCATTCCACTTGCAAAAGAAGCCCTGGATTTCGTGAGAACAAGAAAGCATAAACCTACCAGAGCTCCCAACAGAAACAGCCAGGATTGCCTTTTCTCACTAACCGCAATTGCCATGCCACTTATGAGGAATAAAGCACAGTTTACTCCTTGCAGGTTGGGGTGAACTGTTCCGCCAAAACGATACATTTCTGCCAGTGGTTGAAACGTTCCTAGGACGATCTCGGCTGAAATACCTACGACGACATACAGTCCAGTAATAACAAATATTAGTACCATGAGTTGACGAATAGAAACACGATTTGTGACGAACAAGGCTCCCAGGCAAAGAATTGTCAAAACGCCAAGCTTCCTAGAGGTCTGCATGATATTGTCAGTCCAAAAGATGCTCAAAGCAGTCCAGAACAAGAAAAATGCGATAAGCCAGCCAAGCGCTCCATGTAGACCCAAGCTCCCCTTCCTGTACCTGAGAAGACCTATTATACTGAAGAGACCCAGAGAAAGCAGCGCAATTCGTCGAATTGTGTGACCCTTTTCAATTTCAGCGATAATTAGTTCTTCCGTTTGATGCGTGCCGACACTCGAAACCACATCATGATTTGTCAGGAAGAATATAACAGCGAGGTAAAGGATCAATATCCACGGAATAGTTCGATCCGAATTCTCCCCGTGGACAACTCCAATGTTATCCATCATGTCTCCTAAGACCTGGGAAAAATCTGCAAAACACAATGTATCGCACCAAGGTCGCAGCTAGGTTGCCTGCCAAAAGGCTATAAGCTACTCCCAACGGCCCACTCACTTTGGCCAACCATATTCCTATCGTCGCAGTCACGCAGAAAGCGATCATATTAATCTTGAAGTTAATATCAGATCTTTCGATCGCCCAGAGGCCATATGAAAAAGCAGCCGATAGCCACCATGCAAATAAGCCCAATGCAAGCACCGACACGAGGAGGCCATTCCCTCCATACTTGGGTCCGTACATGAAAATGACAAGCTGTCCACCAAATAACGCAATAACGATACAAAATAGTCCCATGACCAAAGACAGAAGAATTGTCGTTCTAAATACAAATCGGCGAAGTTCATCCGATTCTCCTTGTGCATACAAGGTCGCAGTCTTTGGCCCAAGTAGATTCCCAATACCGACTAAGAAAGGATTGGTTAATGAGGTCACACCTATGCATGCAGCAAATACCCCTGTAGTAGCTGCCCCGTGAAAACTCATCAGCAGCCATGGGTATAACTGGTTGTGCACCATGTACACTAAGCTACCTGCGAAGAGCCACCTCCCAAATAACCAGTTTCGATTCAAGTCTGGCAAAATCCTGGCAACGTCTACTCTAAACATTTTCCGTCTCGAGATGAACCATAAAACCGCCATTAGGCCACAACCTACACCGACTACCCAATATGCACGAGAAGCCGATAACATTTTCAAGTAAGCGAGAAAAAGTAATCCGCTGATCTGAAACCCTGCGACAAACAAATCAAGGACCAAGACCCTGGTTATGTCAAATTGGGCAAATGAAACCCGACGAACGAACTCCCGCAATAGAATTAGAGTAATAGTCGCACCAAGAGACCACAGTATGGGCCCCAGTAGAGTAGGATTTATTCCCAAAACAAAAATGCTCCCGCCTGCTATCAAGCAGAGGGTAATTAGAAAAGAGAGCATCAGTTGATGAACTAATGTACTTCCGCTATACAAGGGATGCTCTGCTCTGCCAAGCCGCGGACTGAACACGGTGTACGGGGCTAAGATCAATGATTGTTGCAAACCCATAACGAAAATGAGAATACTAAATCCAAGTGCATAGAACCCAAATTCATCTTTTGGAAGAGTCCTCCCAATGATAATACCCGTCAAAAAGTTTGTCGCGCTCGAAACCGCCTGGTCAGTCAAGGCAAGAATGCCTTGCCGCGTTGTTTCGCCTAAAAGCAGATTTTTCTTCAAGATGGCGCTTGTCAAAAGCAGTCCTCTCCATATCTTGCTGTCGCCTTGTGATCAACTCAGACGCTTTCCGATATTTGTTCTTCTTGCATGCGGCTCTATCTGAAGAAGCGCGGTCGGCCACACAAAGACTAGAGCGATATTCTTAAAACAATGCGTAGATAAACGGTGCCAGTGCGCTGCCTTCGGTGAGAATCATCAATGCTCCTAATGCGAACATCATAAGAACAATAGGTAACAACCAATATTTTTTTCTTACCTTCAGAAATTGCCAAAATTCTAACGCAATTGACACTTTACTCATTGTTGGCCTCCACCATGCTAAAACATCTTCTCATAACGCTCTTTGACATAACCTTTCTGTTCCCTTTTAATCCAGTAGGTTTTCCCATTCTTATCAAATTGTTTACGAAGTATATCTCTGCCAAATATTCTCATTACAACCCCTATGGGCGTAAAAACGAGATAATACATCAGCGAGAGTATGAGATGAGTCATCAGAAAACCCAATATCAAAGATAGGGTCATCCATCCTTTATAGGGATAGATCAGAAGCTTTGGACTGGTTAGACCACACAAGAGAAGGCCTAAACCGACTCCGCAGAGTACAAGACCTGCTTCCCCCTCTCCTCCAGAAAACAAGCAGACCTAAAATGGCAAAAGCAAAAAATAGGATAAGTGAGAATTTTCGAAGATCCTTTATATCAGCTTTCATAGTACCTCCTCTGAAAACATATTTCCCTTCTCGTTAGTCTAATTCAAATTCCTTTTTCCAGTCAATGTCCTGACCCATGGGTTTCTGCTCTTTCTTGTCAAGAATAAAATTTTCCATGACCAGGTAATCCATGTCTGTTCTCATGAAACAGATATACGCATCCTTTGGTGAGCAGACAATTGGTTCTCCTCGAACATTGAATGAGGTATTGACAATTACAGGACATCCTGTCATTTCCTTGAATGCTTGAATCATCCGATAATAAAGAGGATTCGTTTCTTCGTGAACAGTCTGGAGTCTGGCAGAATAATCGATATGGGTAATCGCGGGAATCTCCGACCGAACGACGTTCAGTTTGTCTATCCCCCAAAGTCTTTCTTCAGCTTCAGTCATTTTCCTCCTTCTCTCAGGCCTTACATAGGCAACAAGGAGCATATATGGACTTGGTCGGTCGATTTCGAAGTAATCCGCAGCATTCTCCCCTAATACAGATGGTGCAAACGGTCGAAAGCCCTCGCGGAATTTGATCTTCAGGTTCATTATGGCTTGCATCTTGGGAGACCGTGCATCTCCAATAATACTTCGAGCTCCCAATGCTCTTGGGCCAAATTCCATCCGCCCCTGAAACCATCCGACCACCTTTTCCTGAGCGATTAGATCGGCTATCCTTCGAGGAATATCCTCATAAGAGAGTTCTTTGTATGGAATCTTATGCGTATCCAGAAATTCTTTAATCTGATCTGGCGTGTAAGATGGGCCAAGAAAAGACCCGTTCTGAAAATCCTGGGCTCCATCTACGACTCGCTCCTTATCAAGATACTGGTACCAGGTAAAGAGGGCGGCACCCAGAGCACCTCCCGCATCGCCTGCGGCAGGCTGAATCCAAATGTCTTCAAAAGGGCCTTCTCTGAGAATGCGACCATTTCCAACACAGTTCAGGGCAACTCCACCGGCGAGGCATAAGTATTTTTCCCCTGTAACCTTATGAATGTGACGAGCAGATCGGAGCATTACCTCTTCGGTGACAACCTGGATAGATCTTGCAAGATCCATATCTTTCTGTGTAAGTTTGGTCTCTGGTTCTCGAGGAGGTCCACCAAACAATTTGTCGAATTTTCCATTGGTCATAGTTAGACCGACACAATAATTGAAATACTCCATGTTCAACCTGTACGAACCATCTTCTTTAAGATCGATAAGTTCATTTAGAATCAACGTCAACATACTTGGGCTCCCCGTAAGGAGCCAGACCCATTACTTTATATTCCCCTGAGTTGACCTTAAATCCCGTGTAGTACGTGAAAGCAGAGTAGAGCAGACCCAGAGAATGAGGAAAGTGGATCTCTGAGTCAATTTCCACTCGGTTATCATGACCCACTCCAAAGCTCGTGGTCGTCCATTCTCCAACCCCATCCATCGTCAAGAAAGGCTGCCCGTTTGAAAGGCGAAGGGAAAAAGGCGCTTGCTGCATGAGATTCGTGGTGTTCCGGATAAATAATTTTCCCCTTATAACCAATCTCCTTCTTAATGAGATCGGGCATCCAGAGTTTTTGCTTAATCCAGACAGGGATGGCTTTCCAAAAGGACTTTATTCCAACTGGGGCATAAGCAAGATAGGTTTCCAATAGGCTCTCAAATTTTATGAAGGGTTTATCATAGAAGGCAACATAATCCAAGTCCTTCCTTGAATATCCGCAAGAATCTAAACAATATTGAATAGCATTGTTCGGAAAGTGAAAATCATGTTTCTTGCGAGTGAAGCGTTCTTCCTGAGCAGCTGCTAAAATCTCCCCATCCCTTACAAGACATGCTGCACTGTCATGATAAAATGCTGAGATACCAAGAATGTACATTTATCCTTCCTCCAATTAGTCTTATTTCGCTCCGACGCCATTTCTAAAAGCGGCAATGGGCTTGCCATCATCAAAACAAACCGGAAGGTACTAGCCGTCCAAAGCAGATCATAACCTCTTGCCGACAACCGCCCGCTTCTCCAATGGACCAAACTAAACTGCCCCAGACCCCCTCAATACTGCCGGAATCGTCTTAGCCAAGATCTTCAAGTCCAACCATAAAGACCAATGATCTATATATTCCTTATCCAGTTCCATCCATTTTTCAAAAGGAATCGAATTTCTGCCATTTACTTGCCAAAGACAGGTAATTCCCGGCCTCATGCTCAGACGTCGAAGATCCTTTAGATCATATTGGGTTACCTCGCTTGGCACTGGAGGTCTCGGACCCACAAGGCTCATCTCGCCTTTTAAAACATTGATCAATTGAGGCGTCTCATCGAAGCTGGTCTTGCGGAGGATTCTTCCCACTTTAGTGACTCGCGGATCATCTTTGATTTTGAAAACCGGGCCGTCCATCTCATTCTTGCTCGCTAGATCTTCTTTAAGTTCCTCAGCATTCTCAACCATCGTTCGAAACTTTAAACAATCAAAAAGGCGACCGTTGTAGCCCACCCTTTCTTGTTTGAAGAAGATTGGGCCTTTCGAGGTGGCCTTAATCAAGATCCCTACCACAGCAAAAAGAGGAGAAAGGATAATGAGCCCGATGGCTGCACTGACTACATCGATTAGACGTTTAACGAGAAGCTGCCAATTCATTTTCGGGCTTGTGTATAAATCAATCATAGGAATTTCATGGTACAGAGACACCGTTGATTTTGCTAGACTCAGGTTGAACAGATCAGTGGGGATCTTCACTTCCACGCCGACAGTCTCACATATCTGGATAATCTCCTCGATCTCTCCGTAGAAAGATTTCATGGGTAGGAAAACAAACACCTCGTCCACCACGTTTTCTCTTAAAACTCTTTCCAGGTCCCTCAGTCCACCGAGGTCATTGAGGTTCGGAGGATAAGAGCTGGAATGACCATTCGGGGCATCGATGAAGCCAAGGATTCGGAGACCGAATTCAGGAGATGACTCAATCTTCTTCACCAACTGACCTGCTCGATCATTTCGCCCCACAATCAGGAGCTGTCTGAAGTTGTAGCCCCTCTTTCTAATGTATTTCAGCCATTCCCGTAAAACGAGGCGAAACAACGACAAGGTGACAACTTGAAGAACCCAAAGAGTGACGAGGAAAATACGGCTCAGAGGGTAATCACGGAGAAAGAAAGCCGGAACTAAGGCCAGGATCATACATCCTGTAATCACCTTGCCCACGTCCAAAGCCTCTCGTTTGAAAGGGGTTGTCCTTTTTGATGTGTATAGTCCAAAGCGTTGGGAGAGATATAACCATGCGGCGAAATTCACAGGAAAGAAAATTTGGTATTGCAGCGGGAGATCAAGGATATTCAGGTCAAATGAACGAAAACGAACGTAGTAAGCCGCATAAAGAGAGACGATGACAAATAAAACGTCTACGAGCCTGAAGATCCCTGAAAATTGCTTTTTATGCTGCTTCAACATACGTTTATTGTCTTTCCCCTGACACCGGAGAGATAGATCAGTACCATTTTACAGTCGCTTATAAATAAACTCCGGAATGTAGAACCGGCGCTTGTTGAGCACGATGCCCAAAATCTTTCCTCCGTTTCTCAGGATATTCTCTTTCGCGGTCTGTACCACGGGCCAGCGCGTCTTTTCCGCCTCGACGACAAGGATAACCCCGTCCACCTTGGAGGAAAGAGCCAAACCATCTGTAGAAAGGATGGCGGGTTGCGAGTCAACGAGGACCAGGTCGAATCGTTGCCGCATTTTTTTCAAAAAAACATCCATTTGCAGGGGGCTGAAGATTTGAGAAGGCCTTCCGGGATTCTGTGAGCTCGGACATAAGAACAATCTTGTGTCCCCGACCTGGTAAAGAGCCTTGTCCATGAGCGTATTGTCTTGTACCGCGTCCTGCCAGCCATACTTTGGGTCGATGTTGAGAAACGTGTGCTGGCTGGGATGACGGTGATCTGCATCGAGCAGTAGAACCAATTTCCCGAATTTCAGGGCCGATACCCTGGCAAATTCCCGAACCACGGTGGACGTCCCCTCCCCTTCCCTGGAACCAATGAACTGGATAATTTTCCTGTTGGAATCGGGAAGCACAGCGGCAAGGTTCTGGTAAGCATAAATCTCCCTTTCCATGGCCGATTTGGAGAACTCTGGAGAGGATGAGATGACCCCACGCCGAGAGGGTGCCACTTCAGGCGACCCCTCTAAGACCTTCACTTGTGCGTTTCCCAGTGCTTCGTAGATTTTACTCATAGAGATTCCCTCGCCTCTTCACAGGCGGCTCAGGTGAGGACGATGCCAAGAAATGATAAGGGCCATGGGCCATCAACGTCTCCTTTCCCTATTCATTGCCTTGTCGCTGTTCTTCTGAGAGCTCTGGGAAAATAATCTCCATCCCGACAGGGATGTCATTGATATCCTTGATCCAGGGGTTGTTTTGCTTGACCCAGGCAAGGAGTTTGTCGTCGGCATAGCCATAAACGTTTTTGGTAAGTCTGAAAAGATTATTGCCTTTCTTTGCAATAATGCTTAAGGGAAAAGGGTTCTTAGAGCTTTCCTCGACCTTTTCCTGCTCTGAAGGTTTCATCTCCTGTTCCAGGGGTTTCATCTCCTCTTTTGAAGGGGCAGCCTGGTCATTTTGAGAAGGATCCATAGTCTCCGCCAGAGGCTCGGTCTTTGCCGCCACAGGAGGGATCTCGACCGTTCGGGACAGAGTTGGAAGTTCAGCCTTGGAAAACAGACTCCACTTATCGGAGGCGAGCAAGAAAAGAACAACCATGAGAATTACGATCACAAAGGAAGCAAGCACCCATCTCGACACCGAGAATTTCCAAAATGAGGGTTTCTCGTCTTTCTTGAAGTCGGCAATGATTTCCTTGACAATTCTCGTGTCTACAGGCTTTTTCTTATATCCAAACCCGGTAATCAAGGCGTTGTCACACAGAATGTTGATGATCCTCGGAATCCCCTTGGCCTCCTTGACAATCATTTTCATGGCGCTTTTAGTGAAGACGGGGGCATCTGGAATGAGGGCAACTTTCGCCAATCGATATCTGATATAGGCCAGGCTGTCTTTGGGTGTAAAGGGGAGAATAATAGAGCGAATGGCAACCCGCTGCTTGAGCTGCCTTAATTCATGAAGATTGAGTATCTTCTCAAATTCCGGCTGGCCAATTAGCACAATCTGGAGGAGTTTCGTTTTGGAAGTCTCAAAGTTAGAGAGCATTCGCATGTTTTCGAGCGTCTCAATCGGCATATTTTGAGCCTCGTCGACAATCAGCAGCACCGTACTGCCCTGCTTAAATTCCTCCATCAATACCTCGTACAAGCCGTCCAACATCTCAACCGGGTCATCCGTTCTTGCATCGAGCCCCAATTCCTTGTAGATCGTCTTCAGAAGGTTTCCGAAAGAGACATTGGCATTGAAAATGTAGATGATCTTCGTCTTCTGCTTAGCCACCCTTTCCAGGTAGGAGCGGACAATGGTTGTCTTCCCCACCCCAACCTCACCCGTGATCACCACGAACCCCTTCCTGTTCTGCACACCGTAAACAATGGACCCGAGCGCCTGCTTGTGGCTGGGGCTCAGGAAGAGAAACTCCGGATCAGGGGTGATATGGAAGGGCTCCTTTTTCAAGCGATAATAGTCTTGATACATCGTTGGTTCCTTAGTCCTTAAAGGGGACCGTACCCAGGACGGGTAACCCCAAACGTCTCTCTGCGCTTTCAGGCGTCGAAAGACCCTGCCCGGTATATTCAGACAAGAAGGCCAGTCCCAGCCCGGAAACGGCGCCGAGAATGATCCCCAAGGCAATGTTTAACCGCTTCTTCGGCTTCACCGGCTTTGCCGGAACCGGTGCGACCTGGATGACACTGATGTTGGTCATCTTCAGACGATTCAAATCGTCTGAGATACGGGCTTCCTCTACCTTTTCGAGGTAGGTTTTGTAATTGTTCTCGTTGGCAGCAAGCTCACGATTGATGTTTTCGAGTTCGTTCTCCCGGAGATCGAGACTCTGTATCTCCCGGTCTATCTGCGCATATTGTCCCCTGAGGGAGGAGGCCTTCGCCTCCTGCGCCGAAAGGTCGGCTTGTGCCTTAATGAGCTCCGTTTCCGTCCCCTGGTAGACGACATTCTTGCCTGTTCTTACTTTTCCCCTGAGCTCCTGCTCCTGTTTCCCGATGAAATCCTCTACGAGCTGTATTTCTCTGCGCACGTTGAGCACCAAGCGGTTATCTGGTTTGTATTTCTCCAGGAGCTTCTGTTCCTCCAACTGAAGGGCCAACAGGCTTGCTTTGGCATCGTCAATGATCTTGTACCGCTCTGTCTCTGTGTCAAGATGGGTATCCTCTGGAACCTTCACCATCTGAGATTTGAGGGAAGCGGTCTTTCTCTGCAGCTCTTTGACCTGGTTTTCTGTGCTTTTCAGAGCAATGTCCAGGTTGCTCCGCTGTCCGAGCAGAAGAGTCCTTTGTTCCCCAAGAGAGAAGACCCGGTATTTTTGTTTGAAGGCCTCAAGCTTGTCCTGGGATTCTCTCAGTTTCTCATCGTATTGGGACAGTTGCTGCTCCAGGAAAGAAGACTTGGGATCGCTGTAAACCTGGAGGTGTTTTTCCTTCAACAAATCAACCAGAAGATTGACGGCCTTTGCGGCAAGGCGAGGGTCTTTGTGCTGGAAGGAGATTTCGATGACGTTCGACTTCTTGATCCCCTCGACGGATAGATTCTCTTCAAACTCATGAATCGCTGCCTCGAGGGGGGTCAGCATGCGGGGCGGGTTGATGGCCAGGCTCGGATAGAGGTCATTCACCGTGATCGCCTGGATGACCTTCTCGATGAGATCCTTGCTCGAGAGGATTTGAATCTCCGTGTTGATGACCTCTTCCTGGTTCAGGGGAATCAGAGCTCCCCTATCTGAAGCTTTCTCACCCACTTCGGGTCGATAGATGTATTCCCTTCCGAATTTGACGAGGAGACTGGATTGGGCCTCGTAAGTGGGAGTGAGAAGGAAGGACCCAATGGTAACGGTTGCCACGGTGGTCAGGAAGATGACAAGGATCTTGGTCTTGTGTTTAAACAAGACAGTCAGAAAATCCCTGAGGCTGCTTCCCTGATCCTGCTGTTCCATGAAGACATCCTGTTCTAAGGGAAATTGTAGAAAAAACCTGTACTGATCGGAATGTTCTTGCGCAAATATTGATCCACCCAGACATTGACATTGGCAATCGGGGACCTGGGCACGAAGACGATATCAAAGGCCTTGAGAGAAACATTCTGATGCAGGTCCGTTCCGTCAATCGCCTTTTCCAAGTTCACCGAGAAAGCATAGGGCTGATTGGCCGCCCCGTGGCGAATCACGATGACTTCAGTGACTCGGGCAGATTCCTTCATCCCGCCCGCCTGAGAGATCGCCTGAAGAACGTTCATGGTCCCCACGAGAGGCAACATGCCGGGCTTTGCGACCTCTCCGTCCACGTAGACCTTGTGGCCACCAAAGGCACGAACGATGACGGTAAGTTCGGGTTTGTTGAGTTGGGCGGCATACCGTCTCGTAAGAAGCTGGTGTTAGCTCGTCCGGGGTCAACCCGGCTGCACTGACTTCGTGAATGAGCTGCAGGGAGATGCGGCCGTCGGGACGGACAATCACTTGCTCGTTCAGCTCAGGATTGTAGTAGAACTTGACATCGAGCTGGTCGCCCACCTGGATTCTGTACTCGGTTTCAATTAGACCGCTAGCCTGAGGAGAAGGTTGGTCCAAAGGAGCCGGGTTTTTCAATACAGGGGGGCTACAGTTCGACAGAATGAGCAGGAGAATCAGCCAGAGTACGTTGAAGGCTTTCAAGCCCTTCATGGCGTTCGAAGAATAGATGTGGTGTCTTGGTAATACGGATCAAGGTGTCCAACCTCCGTTTTTTCCAATGAGATCTTGATAGCCATGCTACCAGGGACTCTGAGCATGAGCCCACCGAACGGGAAATTCTTTAAAAAAAAGTAATAAAATCAAACGGCTGCCCTTTCTCGATTTCATGATCGATCAAATTCATGAAAAGAGATTTTGACCCACCAGTTCTCTTTAAACAACAGGGACTTGACTCCCTTGCCATGAGGAAGGAAAGATGATTGGAACCCCACATAATAATACCAGATAATGCCACATAATACCAGCAATCTATATGCCAAATAGGCACTGATGGTTTTCAGCATCTAACATAATGAAATCGCTATGTTTTTCTATTTCAGAGAATCCAGAGGATTTCCCTACACCTCAAATCAGTGGTGTAAAGTGGGAAAAAATACGGTAAAAAGTGGCAAATCAATTCCACTTTCAAAAGGTGAAGACATTGAGTTATTAGTCATGGAGTCATTGGGTCACTTGGTAATTAAGTAACTGGGTACATTGGGTTATTGGGTTATTGAGTTATTAGTCATTGAGTCACTGAGCCACATGGAGCTTTTCTCCTGGGCGAATACCAATCGTTTCGACAGCGCAATTCGGGGCCATCGGTTTGGTCAAGTCCATGATGTTCACACCGGTGCCCGTTCATAATAAACTATCTTTCTCCTTTCAATGGGTAGTATCAAGGAAACCATCCTCAAACGACCCTCACTCCCGACAGCTTCAATGAACCCTGGTTCTTCTGGACAATTTCATCAACAAGTGGAAGTATCCAGCTGCGCTCGCCTTCGTTATGAGCAGTCGTTGTCTTGAGAGGAACCCCAGTTTGTTTGCTCAGCATCTCTCATAATCCCCTGAAGCAATTACGATCTCAACACATTTTGTTCCTCTCTGCTGCGGGAACCTAATGTGCCTCCTTACCTTCTTGGACTTCAAGAGATCTTGTCAGGAACACAATGCTCCGATTGGGAACCGCTGAGATGATGGCATATTCAAGAACCCAATTCAGAATAAATCTCAGTTCCTCAATGTGAACACCCGCGTTGGGCAAATCCTTCTCGAATTGTTTCTTGACAATCCTAATCCCCTTGTCCATCAGTTTCTTCTTATGTTTTTCCAGTACTTCTTCAAGGATAACATGGATCATGTTTGTCTGTCGGACGGGAGACTTGATCCTGAGATAGTCAAGGAAACAGTTTAAATCTGCCTCAGAATTATCAATATGCTCCGTCATCCGTCGATGAAACTCCTGGCCGAATGCCGGGTCTTTGAATTTACCCTGCGAAGATACAGCAAGGTCTCGCAGTTCGACCACCGTCTTTCTAATTCGGTTGGCCAGATCAGAAACCAGGGCCGTAGGAGGTTTAAACTCTTCTTCGTGATCAGGGACTTTTTCCGGAGATTCGGCTGGGACTTCTGTTCTATCCTCTGAGGTTTTCCATACGACTCTCTTCTTTTTCAGGAGCTGCACTCTTCTTCAGGGGCCCTCAATGAAGGTTCCCTCTTTGACCTGTTCAGTCCTTCCTTTTCCATATCACGCAGTCTCTTCCAGAGTTCAGTCATCTCCTGTATCCCCTCCTAAGAATCGGCTGCTCCCGTACAAGATCTGCGTACTTATCCTACTCTCCCGATTTGCTTCATTTGTGAAGCTCCTGCCCTAAAGGGCGGGGCTTGCGGGGCACTTGCCTGTCATGCATTGAGCAAGTATACAAAGCATCACTCTACTTGTCAACCCTTCGTCCCCGGCCTAATCATTCGACTATGCTCAGAACAGGACGCCGGGGCTTGCTCAGGGTTAGCCCTTCCCCATGACTCGAACTCAGATTGTCTTCGACCCATCCGATTCCCATAGGATTAACTTGAACGCTTTTTGGTCTTCTCTTCAGTGGTCCCCGGACTCCCACGTTCACACTCACGAAAGACTAACCGGAATCCCCTCGGATCTCCGTTTGAGACTGCGAGGCGATGAAGGCTCCGAACAGAACAAGAAACCCACCAGCCAATTGCAACACGGTGAGACGATCTCGGAATAGGATGACCGAGAGACCGACGGTGAATAGGGGCTCTGTCATAGCACAGAATGGCTGCACGGTTCGAACCCAGGAATTGAAGACCTCGCATAAATAAAAAAATGGGTATGACCGTCGAGAAAAGAACAATGCTCAGGATAAAGACCCAAGCGGTTGGCGCAAAATCGAATCGGATCTTCTGTCCGAGGACCCATTGCAACAGAAGGAGACTCAGGGCTGCGAAAAAAGTCACGTAGGCACTCATCATCCTGGGGGACAGATGTTTCAACAGGCGCTGGCAGATAATGATGTAGAATGAATAGATGACGGCTGACCCAAGGGACAACAAGGAACCGATCAGATTCACCCCCTGAAAAGATGTCCCAAGGATCAACATGAGACCGAACATCGCCAGACCTAAGGATAAGCCAATTTTCAGAGTGAAGGCCTCCCGATTGAAGACAAACGAAAGGAAACAGACAAAGGCCGGATAAATATAGTGGATAAAGGCATTCAAGGACGCAGGAATGTATCGAAGAGCAGAAAGATAACAAATGGACGCTGAGACATAGAAGAGTCCAACGATTGCCAAAAGGCCTAATTGTTTTGTCTTCACCTTTATTCCAAAGTGGCCCTTCAACAAATAGGCAAAGAAGAAGAGCGACGCCAAGCTAAACCTTATGAAGAGAAGGCTCGTCACATTCACGCCACCCCGATAGGCATAGAGAGCGAAAATGGCAAGGTTCCAAAGCCAAACGCCGAAAGCAGGACAAGCAGCGATCCAAGATGATGTTTCTTCATTGCCCCAATCTTGCTGTTGTTATGCGTACCGATGACACGAAAACCATCTCTCCCCTGCCCCGCATATCACCTGTCTCAATTCATTACCTGTATTTGGATGCCGTGACTTATTGAAACTCCCCACTCCGAATTTTGAACCAGTGGGGTAACCATGTCAAGTATTGACCAACACATAGAGACTAAAAAGAGCATTTTTGACGGTGAGGTGACGATGACTGAAACCAGGTACTGTACAGCCACCTTTACCGCTTAAACGGCTCTGCAGGTCCTGAAGCCGAATGGCTGGGAAGACCTGATGGCCGGACAATCCTACACGATCCGCTGGGGGGCGCCCGCGTCCATGGAGACCTTTGACATCCTCTATTCTCTGGAGGGTGGTCTGAACTGGAAAAAGCAGGAGATCAAAACTACGGGAAACAGCAATGTTTGGACGCTACCCGTACCACCTGGAAGTGCCAATAAAAAGAAATGCCTGGTGAGGGTGATAGGATACTGGGTTCCCGATGTCAGAGCCGGTTCTCCTCCATTTAGGGCGGGAGCTTCACTTTTAGCATGTGTGACGCCGTGCTCCCGGAGGCCGGTACAGCAAATTACGGCTCGATGGTGAAGAAAGCGTCGCTCACATCTTGGCCTCGGGTGACACCTTTCTCATCCTTGAGGACGATCTTCACTTTGCATTTTGTCTTGGCCTTTGTCCCTACAGAGGGGACCGTCCAGGGATGGCTGTCAGGTCCAGGAGGAAAGATCCCCTTGAGGGTATCGAATAACTTCCAGGTGGTTTCTCCATCCTTGGTGAGGTAGAGCAGGATCTTTGTGATTGGTTGGGCGGTTTCGTACATCGTCCAGGTGACGGAGGTTTCGTCACCTGCACTCAGTGGAACGCCGCCATCGGGTGAGTCCAATTTCACAACCTCAATCGCAAAAGGAGTATCCGACGTGTCTTCCCCGATTTTGACGTTTCTGTCATTGTAAGCGACCACTTTCAGAAGACACTTCGTCTTATTTCCCGTGCTGGGAGGAAGGATCTTAACGGGGAGAGCTGCCCCAGCCAACTCTTCCATTTCGATCAGCACAGGGGTATTTCCGTCGTCCACATTTATCCAGGTAGCCCCGTTATCCATTGAAAACATCACATCAAAGCTGGCTGCGGCGTCGCATGCATTCCACTCTATCGTTGTCGTATCGCCCGGATGGAAGACCTCCGGTCCGTTGGGCGAGAGAAGGGTGACAACCTCGATGGTGAAGTTTCCGTCCGATATGTCCGCCCCCGCCTTGGTCCCGGACTCCGTATAGCCGACGACCTTGATGAGACATTTTGTTTTGTTCCCCTTCACATCCGGGACGTCCCAGGGATAAGTCGAGTTCCGATACTCCTTTTTTGATCAACGTCCACGTCGCCCCGTTGTCCAAGGAGTAGAGTAGCTTGAAACTCACTACCCCGGGAGGTGCCTCCCATTCGATCGTGTACGTTGATCCGGACGGAATCATCTCTCCCCCATTGGGAGAGAGGAGGGCTACACTGGGTGGGAACGCAATAAGGGACAACCGCACGTCGTCGAGAGACCATTCTCCCGGCGTGGTTGTGGCGGACGTGGTGTCGAAGCGGAAACGGATCAAGAAACTTTCTGATCTGGCATAGGAACTCAAATCGATGGATTCATAAACAAAGTCCTCCGTCGCATAGTTCCCCCACGTTGGGTGGCTGCCGTATTGGGTGATCGGAGTCCATCCATTGCCTCCATCCGTTGACACTTCGACCCACGCAACATAGCCCTGGGGCAACGTGTACTTGTGAGTAGAACGTGAGGTAATAGTTGCCGTCCACTGAAAAATCGAGAGGCTGTGAAAAGGTGAGGGTGTTGTTCGTCGCCCAACCTTCATGATCCGGGTTCTCTCCCACGCGAACGCTGTGCGCTCGGACTCACATAAGCCGTATCGGTGATCTGCCATTCGTGCCCGGGATCCGGACCATTTACGACCCAGTTTCCCAGGCCACTTTCGAACCGGTCTCCAAAAATCTCCATTGCGGCCGTCACCGTCCTGCTGGTCAGGCGATAACTCGGAGGGGCGGTGGGAGCAACCGGGCTTCCTGTATCGGCTGTCTCCGCCTCAACTTCCGTACCATAGAGGTTCAAGGTGAAGCTCTTTCCTGGAGAAAGCTCCGATGCAAAATCGTAGGTCACCAAAAAATACTGCGGTATGAATTGTTCCAACAGGACATTGTTCACGGGAAGGCTTAACGTTCCATTATCGCCGGAGTAGGTTCCCTGAGCGAGAGGGAGATCCTCCGAATCCACGTAGCCATTGGCGTTTTGATCCATCCACAACGTCACCGCTGTGATGTTTTCCGCATCATTCCCGCCCCCTGAGGCGTGGACCGTCAATTGCGTAAGACGGATTGGGCACGGGGCCGTGATTGAAGAGCTTGTAGGAGGCCATCGGCACATTGGCGTCTCCGCCTTTGACATAACCGTTCTTGATCGTGACCTCCGGGAGAATCTCGAAGTTGGCCTCCCAGGGTTCCACATAGGTGAACAGTTGTGATTCACCATTCGGATCCCCCGCACCGCCCTCGTGCCAGATGGCATGGGTCGTGTCGAAGGCCCAGATATCATTCACGTGGCAGCAGACCCCCCCTCCACTCGACTGATAGAGCCAGGTGGATCCGCCATCGTAAGTGACATAGGAGGGAGCAGAATCCCTTCTTGACGGAGGCAAAGTCGCATTGTATGCAGGAGCTCTAAGTCCGATATCCTGGTCCATGTCAAACCCGCATCATCGCTCCGGTACAAGCCCGAAGGTAGCGAGCTGTTACTGGTGAATTGGCCACCCAGGCCGTATCGCCTACCATTGGAATATCGGCCGGTCCGTATCCGGAATTGGTGATTAACTCATTGTCATCAATACTTGTCCAATTTCCGCTGACATCACGCAGAGCCACTTTTTTCGAGCCTCCCCAGGCATAGGGTGTGAAGAAGGCGATAGCCTTTCCGTCACTATTGGCACCGAGCCCGGAGCAACCATCCGCCGGCTGCCAGGAGGCCTTTATCTCCCAGGTGGCCCCTGCGTCGATACTCTCCCAGATGACGTCGGCGTTCACGCTTTCCCATGCTGCAGTCCCCGCAGCGATGAGATGAGAAGAGGAAATTTGGGCAAACCTGTGGATGTTGATGTCATAGGTATCCGGTGGCGTGGGAAGAGCCGTGTACTGCCAGGTATCTCCTCCATTGGACGTCCAGAGGACTCCACGTTGGCTGTACCAGATGACATCAGGATCTTCGTTAGTATCCACGAGGGCTTGAATAACTCCATGATTCTCGTCGGTGAAGTGATAGGTTCGATGTAGGTGGTCGGGATAAACCGCGGTCCCGCTGAGCCAGTGGCCTATTTCCGTCCACGTCTCTCCCCCATCAGGGGTGCGGTAGAGTTCGACCCGTTCAGGATCGATCCCTGTCCCCCGAACGCGAAATAGAATAAATCCAACTTGATCACTCACAAAGTGAGGGGCCCATTCACCATATCCAGTCTGGCCCCAAGGAGAAGGATAACCCGCCAGTTCCTTCCAGTGATAAACCAGGTCAAAGGAGACTCCGGTCACAGTGTCCCCGGTCACGTTGACCTGGACCCGTTTCGAGGCCTGAGTGAAGACATCCTGGTTGTCTTCGACCAGCAACAGCGTCACCGTCCCGTTGGGAACACCGTACAGGGTGAATTCCCCGTTGAATCTATTCCCCACGGCAGTCACGTACGCGGAAATCTCCGTGCCTTCCACCCTGACCATCATCCCGTAGACGTTGGGTTTGTAACCCATGTCCGAGTCGGGGATGGCTGCGCTGCCACTCACCGTAGCGGATTGAATTTCAAAGGGGAAAGAAAGGCCAATGCTGACACCCAGGACAAAGAGCAGGACCGTGCGAATGATATTGTGCATGGGGATCCTCCTGTACGTCTCATCGGAAATCAGGTATCTGACCTGCAGATTATCAATTACGCAGGAAGAAATCAAGAGGAAAGCCGAAAGCTTGGCGGGATGTCCGGCCTTGTCGGTCGATCGAACCTACGGGCCTCTTTGCTCAATTGCAGTTTATCAAAATCTTCCCCCTTTGACTATGGCTTTGTTCTGCCAACTCAGTGAACAAAGATCCCCGCAAAAGCCACCAAAAAAGAGACGTGACTTGAGGGTGAAAAAGGGTGATTTTCTGTGATATGGAGTGACGTTTGCAGAAAAAAAGAGAGAGACCACAAACAGATGGAAACGTTTGTAACCTCTCTCTTTTTATGAGAACAAATTGGAGGCGGCATCCGGATTTGAACCGGAGAATAACGGTTTTGCAGACCGTCGCCTTACCACTTGGCTATGCCGCCTCTGGAGCGGGAAACGGGATTTGAACCCGCGACTTCAACCTTGGCAAGGTTGCACTCTACCACTGAGTTATTCCCGCTCATGTCTAGAAAAGATCAGATTAAAAGTTACAAGATTTGAAATTCGATGTCAATAGGCCTGGAGGGCATCTTCCCAGTGAAGCTCGAGGGTGATAAAAGTCCAGAGGTGGTCTGTTCCTTCCTCACATTTAAGCATCGCGGTCTTCTTGCCAGCACCCGGCAACCGTTACCGAGACATGGCGCTGATCCCCTTGAAGCACTCAAACGACAATCGCCCTAAGGAAGTCCTTGAAGTAGCACACCCCTGAATAGACGGCAAGAGCCATGGCGGTCAGGAGAAGCCCCATACCGATCTGATGGACGTTCAGCGACAGGTAATTCCCATCTAAGATGAGTAGGAAAATCGCCACAACCTCAAGGACGGTCTTGTATTTCCCGGCCGCACTCGCTGCGATCACCACCCCCTGAGAAATCGCGATCCCTCTCAGTCCGGTCACTGCGATCTCTCTCCCAACGATGACGATGACAGTCGAAGTGGACACCCCTCGCGTTGGAATCAGAGCAATAAGCGCGGCAACGATCAAAAGCTTATCCGCCAAAGGATCGAGGAATGTTCCCAAAGTCGTCACCAACCCCCGCCGCCTGGCGAGATATCCATCAATCGTATCCGTGACCGCGACCAATAGAAAGAGAAAAGCTGTTATGAATTGATATCTCTGGCCGGCGTAAAAGAGCAGGAGAATAATGACTGGGATGGCAAGCACACGAATAGCGGTTAACCCGTTTGGCAGGGTCAAAATCTGTTCGCGGCTGAGTTTCTCCATGAAGGGGATCTATTTCGCCCGAGGGCAAGACATTGTGTCGGAGGTTTACTGTCTGTAATACTGATAATAATACAAAACTCTATGGACGTAGTCAATCGTCTCCCGATAAGGAGGGATGGACCCTAATTCAGCGACGAGATTCTCTCCGGCATTGTAGGCGGCCAAGGAGAGACGGATATCATTGTTAAAAAGGTAGAGCAGATATTTGAAGTAGCGTACCCCTCCATCAATGTTATCTCTTGGATTATGCACGTTAGATACATTCATTCGTTGGGCTGTAGTCGGCATAAGCTGCATGAGCCCCCTCGCCCCCTTCTTTGAAACGGCATGGGGGTTGAACCCGGATTCCGCGCGAATGATGGCCTTCACCAGGGCGAAATCGATCTCGTATTTTTCAGCACATTCGGAAATCAAATGATCATAGGCAGTGGAATCCCTGATATAACCGTAGGAAACCGTGGTCATGTTCGATCTTCCCGGCCCGTCCTCCTTTTCCCGGATGTAAAGCTTGAATTTTGAATCCCGGGGGCAGTTCGTGAAATGGATGACTCCATTTTCATCTTCATAACGATAAATGCCAGCTTGCGGAGCTGATGCGAACCCAACAATGCAGAGGATCACTATTACAACCATCAGTCTGTTCATCGTGAGCCCCGGCAGCAGAAAGCCACGGGCTTTGCCCGTGGATGAATGCACCAGCGTTTGGCCGGGATGTCGCCCCACTCGGGCGTGAAGAAGGGTGCCACGGGCTATGCCCGTGGGGCTCCACAAATGTCTCTGGTTATTACGAAACATAAGGACTTTCAACCCCATCCCCGTTCAGATCCTGAACACTCGTTTGCCCAACATACGGACGACTATTGGCACCCTGAGCAGTAAAATTGGTAAAAAAACTACCATAACTTGCCACCGCTGTCAACCTAATTCTGAAAGGAGAAGGTGGCAAAAGTATTGAATTTTCCTGTGATTTAAGGGCCTTAAGGAGGCCATCAGTTACACTGACAAGACATGAATCCTGCAATCTCTATGCCGCGTTTTGTCGGGATAGCAGGAGACCTCTTGATGTTCACGACGATTGCGAACCTCTCGACTTCCCGCCTGCCTTCGACCCAGTTCGATAATGGTGAGCCTGTCGAACTCAGACGAGGGGCCCGACCTGCCTGCCGGTAGGCAGGGGTTCACCCTGAACCGTGCTTTCCTACCCCACCTTGAAAGGCGATGCTTCCACGGTCGAACGGGTGAAAAAAACGGTTTGAGCTCCCCGCACAGCTCTTCCGGAGAAACAACACAGATGACTTCCTCATGGAGCTTTTCGAAATAGTTGATGTCGCTCGTGTTCCACGGCGGGATCAATATTCTTGGAACAAGCCTTGCGTAAACCCGGGACTGGACCCCTTCAGCGTTTCCAGAAAAAACCGAAAGATTGAAACTATCAATATGCTTCGCTTTGAAAAATCGGAAGACTCTGACCAGGCCCTCGGAGAAAGCTCTCCAATCGTCAAGGGTCACCTCCTTGAGAACTAAGCGCCGGGAAAAAAGAATCAGGACTTCTCCCAGAATGCCCCCTGGAGAAAAGGCCATGAGAAAATGGATGTCTCCTTGGCTCCCTGCATAACGCTCATCGGTCTTCATCTCCTGGACAAGCCAATCCTCCCAGAAGGAACGACCATCACGTGCCTCATACTGTTTCAAACCGTTTAAGACCTTTGCATGCGATGCGGTGGCAGCATCTTCGATAACAACCTGGAGGTGAGGGTGAAACAGTCCACCGCCCGATTGGGGAAGGTAGTTCCAGTTAATTGACGTGTAGCTGAAAGTCGGATCTCTCTTTTCTACCCTTGCCATCGCCTCCTGCGCCAAGAGAAACCCATCCATGAGAATCTCGGTTGAGAGTTGCTCGAGAGAAAGGAAATGTTCCTTGCTCAGAACAACCACCCAGCTATGCCGGGCATAAGGGAAGGAATTCGGGAAAAGCGAAGCTCCTCCTCTCTGCAATCTCCCCTCGGAGGCGATCTCTGGAATGAACAGGGGAGTCAAGGTAGGAAGTTGTTCTGGACAGAAGGGGCAGTTCTTTTTCGATGCTTCCAGCACCTCCTCATTCACCTTGATCTCGGGGATCTTCCTCCTGAAAGAAACGATGCGGGAAATATGGCCCGTGAGAGGATCTTTCCTCATTTCAAAGAAGATGCTCTTCCTCGCGAAATTCTCCTTGGGGTCGAGAAACCACGCCTCATCTTTTCGTCTATAAAATTCAATTTTATTCACACGTCCTTGCCTCCTCTGGATCTCAGAACAGCCAAGGTTCGAAATAAACCCCCTTTCGTCTCTCCGTTAGAGGTACCATTCTTCCCATGGCGCGGTCGAGAGCAGCCTTGGCGATGTTGAAGTCGGCCAGGGCACTCACATAGTTCACCCTGGCCTGGGCCAGCAGAACCACGGCATCGAGAACATCGGTAGCCGTGGCAACCTGATACTTGTATCGTTCCTCATTCATTCTCAGGTTTTCCTCGGCTTGCTCTATCGACGTCTCTGACACACCGACGTTTTTCTCTGCCCGCAAGCATCTCCAGATAAGCCTGCTTCACCTCAAGAACGATGCTATCGACGAGCTGGTTCTTTGAATTCTCAGCCTGGTTGACTCTCACTTTACTTTCTCCAACTTTGTAAGACGTCTTTCCCCAGTCGAAGATGGTAAAAGTCGCCAGACCCTCAATGGTCCAACGATCATCCGTCAAATCTCCATTCAAGTAAAAGGCGTCCGAACCCCTTCGCATAGTTTCCTGCGAGACTGAGGGTTGGCCAGTATTCACTCTGGGCAATTTTCACTGCTTCTTTTGCCTGACCGACGCTCAGCTCAGCAGCCCGGATTTCAGGCCTTTGAAGGAGCGCCTCTCCGAGAGCCTCCTCAAATTTGAGAGGGAAAGGTTGATAGCCGAGAATATCGACCACACTTAAGGGAGCATTGATGTCTCGTCTCAGTAGCGTATTAAACGATGATTTTGAAATAGCCAGGTTGTTCTCAGCACTCACCAAAGCCTGTCGCGCATTGGCGAGCCTCACCTCTGCCTGGAGGACATCATTCTTGGCTACAAGGCCCACATCGAAGAAGGCCTTTGCCACCTCGAGTTGGGCTTCAAATTGTTTAACCGCCTGCGTTCCAACGTCCACAAATTTTTCGGCTCGGAGGATATTGAAATATCCTTCTCTCACCTGAAGAATCACATCCCGCTTCTGAAGACCTCCACATTTGACTTGGAAATATCGATTCCTAACTGTTCCAGGCGATAGGTAGACGAGAGCAAACCTCCCGTAAAAAGAGGCTGACCCAATGTGGTGCTGAAATTGTACACATCCCTGGTTTGTCCTGTGGTGTCTACTCCCCCAAACCCTGCAACCCGCCGGACCCCTAAGGCAACGGGGTCGCTATATCGTGTATAGCTATAGTCTCCCGTCCATATCGCGAAGAAGTCGCTTCGGGCTGCCTTCGTCCTGAACTCAGACCCTTTCACATCTTCGAAGGCTGACTGGAGGTTCAAGTTTCGCTCCAAGGCAATCTGAATGCTCTCTTCCAGAGTGAGCGGGGCCGGAGCCTCCTGGGCCCATCCAGCGGTCGCCAAGAGAACTATCCATACAAACAACCCGATCATCCATCTCGTTTTCATCGATCTCGCGACCTCCTTTGCGCTTTCCAACTTCCAAACAAACGTGTGTCCAGCATTTTTCGTCACCGGACTATGTGGATGCGTTTTGACATCATTAAGAATTGTTCATCCTCTTGACCGGCAAGTGCCCCGTAAGCCCCGCCCTTGAGGGCCTGCCCCTAAAGGCGATCCCTGCCTGCCGGCAGGCAGGAGGGGAAAAATACTAAAGAAAAGTACCTTACCGGGAAGCCACGCCCTTTAGGGCGTGGAACTTCACTTACTTTGCGAATAGTCCTCTATTTCTTAACCTTTGAAGGAAAAACTTGTCAACTGACACGCTATTTTTGTCTTCGTGGTTTCGAGCCATTGAACCGTCGCCAGAAGGAACTTGCCCATCTCCGCCAGTCCTCTCTCGTCGAGGAGTGAGAACCGATCACGTTGGGTGTGAAGATGCCATCCCTCCCCTGAAACACTGGTGAGACTAAGAGCAGGGATGCCCACGCGGCCAAAGGGGAGATGATCCATCATAATTCCCTTGAGAAAGGGGATTTTGCGAAGATAAAAGCCTTTTTCCCTTGCGAACATCAGTACCTCGGTTAACCATTTGTTCCCTTCTCTGCCGACAGCGCATGCCCTCATTTTACCTCTCACCCCAACACTATCCACATTGATGACTAATGCCTGCTTCCTCACCATGTCCGTTCCATGCATTCGTTGAAACATTAGACTGCCCAAGAGGCCAAATTCTTCAGCATCCGTGAAAAGAAAAACTAGGAGAAATGTTCTTGGGGGAATTTTTTCTTAAGATTTTAGCTACTTCCAAAAGGACGCCTACCCCGGAAGCATTGTCCACCGCACCGTCTGAGTCGTTGCCATTCCTGGTGAAGATGAACAGCAGCGTTTAACCCAACAGTCAGGAAGAAACAGCCCTGGATCCAGGTTGGAAGTGTCACCGACGTGCTACCCATCCAAGTTCGAGAGACGCCAACCAACACCCAGAAACTGAAGATTCCCGCTGATAAAGAACCCAGAAGAAGGCAAACTGCTCTGGCGAAAAGGTTCAGGCATTGGCTCTTACTGTCGTAGTGAGTAACAAAAAAGAGAGGTCTCTTTCCCTCAAGGCCTGGAAAAGTTGCCAGAATATTCTTTGAACGAATGCCACGACTTGAGTTCTTCCGATACGATCCATCCTCCGAAATCGGATCCAAAATCTGTCCCAACCCATCGATCCACAAGACGGAGGTAGCCGCAAGAATGAAGGCAAGAAGTGGAATGTGTTTGAAAGCAAACCAGGTGCCTCCGAGAAGGATGAGAGAAATGAATGGAAACCCGTTGAACCAGACCCACGGAGGGAGCAGAATCGAGAAGTCCTCTTCCTCTACTTTGCACCCCAATTCGTGGAGCTGGCCAATGATCTTCTCAGCCGCTCTGACATGCCCGTCGCGTTCCTGTTTTCCGAGGAAAGGCAATCCGCTCGGCATAATGCAGAGCTTGGATCCCATCGAATTCAGCCTTTTCCTGCATCACAATCTGTCCCCTTCATACGATCACCACTTCTTAACCATTTTCATCCAATCGTTTACGAAGTGCAAGCCACGCTTCGGAGGCCATGCTGAAACGCGACGAAGGAATAAGCCGCTCCTGGACCTGTCGCACGTCCCCATGACTGAGGCTTTCCGCCTCAATCAACATTTCTGTTGACAACGAAAGAGCATCACGCATAATCTATCACTGAATAAGCCAGATCGGCGTTGGGGATGCATGTCGTGAACTCAAACAGATTTTCCATCTGCTTGATCCTGTATCTCATCTTCGCTCTAGGTATATTCTTTCTCATGTCTCCTGTCATGGCTTCTGATCCTTACATTCAGAAACGAACACAGATGGTTCAAAAGGACATCCAAGGGAGGGGCGTTAAGGACCCAAAGGTCCTCGAAGCCATGGGAAAGATCCCACGCCACCTCTTTGTTGATGAATCCTTCAAAGAGAGAGGCCTATGCCGACCACCCCCTTCCCATCGGAGAGGGACAGACCATCTCGCAACCTTACGTCGTCGCCTTAATGACAGAGGCTTTGCGGCTCAGACCAGAAGACCGAGTGCTTGAAATTGGAACCGGTTCTGGATACCAGGCCGCAGTCTTAGCGGAAATCGTCAAAGAGGTCTACACCATCGAAATCCGAAAGCCCCTCGCAGAATCAGCGTCAAAGCGGCTTCAGGAATTGGGTTACAAGAACATTCAAGTAAGATGTGCAGACGGGTATTTCGGCTGGGAAGAGGTTGCTCCCTTTGACGCCATTATAGTCACTGCCGCCTCAAACCATATCCCCCCTGCTCTCCTCAAACAACTCAAAGAAGGGGGACGGCTCATCATTCCTGTGGGAAGTACCACGTTCCACCAGACACTCACCCTCGTAACCAAGGAGAAAGGTGATCTCCAGGTTGAACAATTGGGGGGCGTCATCTTCGTTCCTCTGATCGGAGAGGTGGAGAAGAAAAGATAGCGAACCCCAAGAGATAGGCCCCTGCCCCTGCCCACAGAACCATCTGAAACCCTAGCGCCATGGCCAGCATGATCGCCAGAAGCGGTGCTAAGACCGAAAAGCACCCGTTGACTGCCCACGCCCAAGGGATCAACCTTTCATAGCTCTCACCGAGAGTCTTGAGGGCCAAGGGAAATGGAATCCCCATGGGAAGCCCCAAAATGAAAAGCAGGAAGCATACGAATAAGATCCGCAGAGCCAACGAATATGTCGAAATCACCTCCGAAAAGTGGGGAAGAACGATGCTCGTGAGAACGATGAGGCCTGCGATGACAGCCGCTACCCACCGACTTCTGAAATGGTGAACCCAATGGCTGAGCAGACTCCCCGTTCCAGACCCCAGAAGAAGAGACGTCAAGACCGCCGCCACCGCATAAGAAGGGTGTTCTAAAGGAAGAATCATTTTTTGTATCAGGGCGATCTCAACAAACATGAATCCAATTCCAAGGCAGGCAAAGAGAGAAAGTACCTTGAGCTGGCGTGCGAAGCCTAAAGAGCAAGTGGGGTCACTCGCCCGAAACTTCCTTTTTCCCAAACAGAGCTGGAAGCAGAATGAGAAGGGAACTGAGAAGGAGCACCTGGACAAAGGCGGCTGGCAGAAGGTAGCCTTCCTCAACGAAGAATTGCCACTTTTCTCCCATTCGATGATAGATCTGACGAAGATTTTCGAGCTTGAGATAGTAATTGAAAAATGGGTTCTGGTCGTAGACTGGCTCAATGTCGAAGAGGTACGATTTAATGAAACCCCTTCGCGTGTCAGGGTTCAAGAGATTCTGAAATCCGACAAAATACTCGTTGGAGGCCATTCGCACATGGATATTGGTTTCTTCCTCCTTCACTCCAGGACAGTGAACAAGATCGAACTTTCTCTCTCGTCGAGAATTTCCTAATCGCTTCCACTTCGTCAGGACTCCAGGGGGACCTCTTTGCAATGATGCACAGACTCCCCCAGCTCCGGATGGCGGCGATTCGACGCTCAGCCTCCCCTAGCCCAAGCCCTTCCATAGCAGTCACAAGCGTTGCCAGCAGCCTCCATTCAGTTCTCGGAGGCGGAAGGATGAACAGGTTGATGCTCAGAACCCCGTCAGGCTTCAGAGATTGAAGATAGGTCTTAAAGGCCTCCACCGTAAACCGGTAGTCCTCTGAAATGCCGAAAGACCCGGAAGGGATGGGCCTCAGGAACGAGATCTCGATCAGATCGTACTGCCTTTGCCTCGAACGAAGCCATGATCGTCCAAGGCCTGACCATGTCTGCTTCGAGTAAATTTCCCCCGAAAAGGCGCTCAACTCTTTGGCGATCGTCTCCATGAGGAAGGGGGTGCTTTCCACCTTATCAATACTCCTCGCGCTGTAATGCTCTGCCAGAAGTACATGGAGGCCGCCCTGCGGATCAAGGATCAAAACGTCGTCTCCTTTCCCCACCTCGTAGGGGAGTGCCGCGGGGAGATAAGAAAGGAACCCCATCGAAGCTGGATCGCGAGGTGAGGTGATGGCATTGACCTCTCCTCCATCGATCGAAAAGCCGATCTGTTCTGGCAGGGGCTCAAAATAGGTAAGGCTGAGACCCGGGGCAAACCTCACCGCAGGACTCCTGAAGAAATCAATCCTGGAAAAGGGACTGTCATACGTTCCCAAGCGTTCTGCTCCGGGGTATCTCAAGGCCACCTGAAGGCCTTTATAGGGAGACATTCTGAGTTGGACAAATTCGGGGAGAAGGATCAACATCCCGAGGTTCAGAAGGATGAGAATCAGGGCCAGGACACGGATCGTTCTCCTTGGAAGCATAAGACAGGCCACCAAAGCGACCATGGAAAGGACAAAGATTAATCGCTCGGGGCCGAGAAGGGTCATCCCTCCCAGAACGCCCAGAGAACCTGCGCCTGCACCCAGCAGGTCCGCCCCATAAATGAGGCCTGATTGCTGGCTCAGAGAAGAAAGGGCTGTCGCGATGATCAATCCCGTCATGAAAAATGGAACGGCAAGCACCATGTAATACAAGCCAATGTAAATGATTTGGAATTCAGACCACGACAGGGCCACCGGGTCAAAAGGAATTTGATTGGCAATGAGGGTGCTCGCTGAGAGGGTTGCGCCAAGGGCCAGGCCGTAAGAGCCGAGATGAGCGGGATGTCTGAGCCTCGGAAACAAAGCGAGGATCGTTCCACTGGCACCGAGACCGAGCATGGCGATGCTCACCACCATGAAAGCAAAATGATACCAGAGAGAAATCGAAAAGATCCGTGTGAGGACGATCTCATAGGCCAGAGTCGAGAAAGAGCAGAGACCGACGAAAAAGAAGATTCTTGAACCGTTTCTCATGCGGTGTGCGTTCGAGGCAGAGGGTAGCCACGGGCAAGTCGGCTGGATGCCCCGCCTTGCCTGTCCCGTCTTAACGGGAGGCGAAGCTTCATCCCTCCCGGTTAACGGCAGGATTATCGAATTTTAAAATTGATGCGGCTATCCTTCAGATTCTCCTTCTTCTCTGGGGCAAGGGATTTGGGCTCAACGATAAAGACCCTTTCTGATTCGATGCCTGCCTTAAGCAAGGCATCTCTCACTTTCGCGGTCCGGTGAGAGGCAAGGGATCTTAGGTCAGTTTCTTCGATGACGATGTGGGTCATCATAAGCTTTTCCATCTCCGGGACGGGAATATCCTTATCCAGGCCAATAATCGTCTTCGGTTTAGGGAACTTCTCTTCCTTGTAAGCCATTTTGAGATATTTAGGATACTCGGCGGATTCTATTGTAACCTCATCGACGGAGGCGGCTGACTGTCCCTTCTTGGCCATCTCCTTAGCCTTTTGAGCCTTCACCTTTCGGTCGAACGTGAGCTGTCGCAATCCTTCCTTGTCTTTTTCCAAATCAACATGACCTTCGATGTCGAGTTTGATGCCTGGCCGTTGCTGCATGATCTTGATCAGCGTGTTGATCTTGTTTTCGTTAGATCCCTTGATATCCGCACTTCCGTAATCCAGTTCGAGATATTCGAGCTGTTCCCCACCTCCAAAAATTGCTCCTAAGAGAGCAAACGGGGAGGTCGCAGCTTTGACAAGCAGGTTCCCAATGATCTGCATCACCACTGCGAAGACGCTGAATTTGGGGTCATCGAGGCTTCCGCCCACGGGAAGGTCGAGTCGGATTTCGCCCTTCGGGTCCTTAAGAAGGGAGATCGCCAGCTTGACAGGGAGCTTGGTGGCCCCTGGACTTTCGACCCGGTCTCCGAGGGTGAGTTGATCGAAGAAGATTTTGTTTTGCGATTCGAGTTTCCGCTTGACGATGACATATCGGAGATCCATTGACACCTTTCCTTTCTCAATGGTGTATCCGACATACTTTCCCGAGTAGGGCGTCATTGGGCCGAGTTCGATATCGCTGAACTTAACATTGAGATCCACCAAGAGATCTTTGCTGAGAGGGTTGATCTTTCCCTTAATTTCCAGGGGAGCACCTCCCTCCAACCTCCCCCTGAGATCCACCTCGGCCGTCTTCACCTCCTCCGGAGAGAGTCCAGAGATCCTTCCTGCAAGCTCCACCATGTTGACCGAATAGTTCGGTTTAATGAAATTGTCCGTGAAGTCAATGGTGCCCCCCTGGAGAGTGATCAATCCGATCGTGATATCCTCTGGACCTTTTTGATCCATTTGTGCAGTGCTCTCACCGCTTCCTGCGGAACCACTGGGCAGGGATGGCTTGGGCTCTTCTTTTTTGCCAAAAACGTTCTGAAGGTTGATGGTTCCATCCGGATAGATCATCACCCGGGCGTAGAAATCGGTCAGGGCAATTCCACCCAGCTGAACATGGAATGGGTTGATTCCTACGTCCATTTGATTCAACGCGAGGGATTCCCATTTTAGGAATTCTTCGGCATTCACCTTGTCGATGGAAGCAAAACGGGTAATGGCCGAGTCTCCCTTATACGTCAGACGGATCCCTTTTCCCTCTGGGTTGCTCATGGAAAGCAGACCGGTCGTCGTGATACCGCCATCCTGAACGATCATTTTCACTCGGTCTGCAAAATAGGGCTGGAAGGCATTGACCGGAATCTCTTTCAAACCCACCTTCAGGTCAGCGAAGAGGGGCTGGATACCCATAGATCCTTCGATGGAGATCGTCCCCTTCTGATTGAGACGAAGACCGAGACGGAGATTTCCTTTTTCCTGTTTAGACGTCGAGAGGTTCTCGGCCTTCAGGCGGATTTCCTCCGCCGTCAGATTCGCAGGATCTTCTGGCATCGCATCTTCAAACCTGGCCGTATACTGATCCACCAGAACCCTCGCCACGTTGAACTGCCAAGCCTTCTCTGCTCCCGGTTTCCCATCCGGTGTCTGTTCTGCCTCTGGGCCGAGTGAAGGGGGAATAAGCTCTTGAAGGTTCAGCTTGCCGTCTTTTGCCCGTTTGATCAGGATCGTCCCCTTCTCAGTGGAAACCTCTCCAACCGAAACGTTCCTTTTGGTTAAATCCAGTCCGGCGTTCTTGACGCTGAGGACGGAAATCTTAGCAAAAGGCTCGTCCTCGTCTCTTTTCTTTAACTGGATCTTCTCCAACGAGGCCAAAAGCCCTGACAGAGAGATCCCAGGTTCATTCCCTCCCTGGACAAACCTGTAACGGGTTGAAAGAGTGAGCCGTCCGTCTTCAATGTCAAAAAGCACACGTCCACTGTAATAGGGCGAATACTTTTTGATCGGAACCGATTTGACCTCCAGATTCCCTTCGGTGAGAAGCGGATTGACACAAAGTTCTCCCTCCACCTTGATGTTTTCATTCGCCTCAGTCTTCAGAGTCAATGTGTACCCGCATTTCTTATCTTTCTCATTGTTGAAATGGTCAACCTTCAAGTCGATGGGACTTAGAATCGTCTTGAATGGCTCCTTCTGAGAGAGATCCGAAAAGGTGACCTTGCCTCCTCTTAGTTCGATCTCATCCGCATCGATGGCCGCTGGGGGGCCTTCGCCCTTTTTCATGGCCTCGGCTCTCTCTTCAATCCTAGGAAAACGTGATTCTACGTTGAGCACCCCGGCCTGATTCCGCACGAGATTCAGCTCAGGGGATTGGATCACTATTCGTGAAAGATGGAACGCCTTCAGGAGAGGTTCGGCGGAGGCGATAGAGACATCCAAACGTGGAAGTCTGAATAAAGGATTATTCTTCTCGTCGTCGATAGCAAGCTCTTTGAGAGTCACGTCCCCTGTGATCTTGATGGAAGGTTTCTTGTCCTTGGAAATGACAAAAGCAACACTTGTCTTGGTATCCATCAAAGCCGAGGGGATCCTAAAATTCAATTTGATCGGAAGGTAAGCAAGGTAATGCGGGATATTCAGGTCAGTGAAATTAATGTCGAATGCGGTCTCGCGTGACTCAGCGAAAACCTTCGTCTTTCCACTTAAGGCGTAAGGAGACCCATTGATCTTCAAAGAAAGTGCTGGCTCAGCAGGTGTTTCAATGTAGTACGGGATGTTTGAAACAAAGGGGACCTGAAGGGCGAGGTCACTCACCCTGTGTCGCACCTGCTTCAGTCTATCTTCAAAATCGATGTTGCCCCTTTCAACCTTGATGTTGTTCAGGGAAAAACGAAGAGGCTTTTTCCCTTTCTCGGGGGGAGGAGCCTTCTTCTCCATGAGGTCTGAGAAGTTGTAGGAGCCATCCTCAAGCCGGGTGAACTTCAGATAGGGGTTCTTGAGGTTGATCTCTCGTAGAACGAGGGCTCGTCGGATCGCGGAGACACTCTGAAGATTCAAAAAGACCTCATCGCACGAGATAAAGGTCTCTGAACTCATCCGTTCTTTGACCTGAAAACCTTCCACCTTGATGGAAAGTGTGTATGGGTTCAATCGGACTTTGTTGATGGAAACGTCCCGGTGAAGGTTCTTCGAAAGCTGGTCGATCAAAATCGATTTTAAGAGAGGAGGAACAGCAAAGAAACCCACCAACGTAAAAACGATCATAAACGCAGCACATCCGAGCAATACCTTCTTCAGGTGTCTGGCGGTAGGTTTCTTGAAACCTTGCTTCATGGCGTTCCTCTCCTCAGGCCCCTGTGCCAAAGAGATACGGTCTTGCGACCTCCCTGTTAGTTTCTCGATGAGAGAGAAACCAATTTGCCGCTGATTTCAAGGATGTGAACAAAGATTCCTTTCAAGGATTCGAGAATGCCTAGGTAGATGGGTGAAGATTTTGGCAGGCAGATCCCATGCATCAATCGTTCTTCGTGGCTCTCAGAATATCCATTTGCAATCTTAAAAATGGGCCGAATCTTTTCCCCCATCTTCTGGGCTTCAGCCTTCTTCTGGGTCTCGATGAGATCAGGAAGGTTTCCGAGAAGACTCATCGCCTCTTGAAAGACGTCGTTTGTCTCCTTGACCGCCCGGTCACTAAAGGTGATGTTCTCTCTAATCATGATTCTCAACTGATTGAGAAGCCCCTCGATATTGTAAAGCATCCGATCAAAACTGGAGGCGACGGAAAGGAAAGGCTTGGCCCTTTCTCTCCCCTCCTCTGGTGACGCGCTCTTTTCGATCAGAAAGTTGGTCAACTCAGCGGAAGATTTCTGGACCTCCTTCTTAGCCTCCTCCGCCTCACTGATAGTCTCGTCCGTTGGTTTCCGGAAAGCCTGAAAGGCGAGTTCCAGCATTTCCGATAAACTTTGAGAGACTCGAATCATCTTCTCGGCTGCTTCCTTTTCCATGCTCTCTCTCCTATCCGCTCCGTTGTCTGTCTCTTAGACCAAAATCTTGAATCGCAAGAAATGCGTCATCCTATTTTCCCCTGTTGACCGGAAAGCCGCAACACCTCCCTTCATCGACTCCATACCCTTTCCTCTTTCTAAAAGAGTTTTAATTGCTCCTTCGGATGGCTCTGTCTCTTTCGTTTCAGGAAAGAGCGTGATCTTTCCATAGATGCCGTCGTGGCCAGGAACGATCCGTACCTTTCCCTGTCTGTTCCGAATGATCCCTTCCAGAATCTTGGGCGAAGTGTAGGACAGCCAGTTCATCGGGAGTCGCCTCCAGAAGAATCCGGAATTCTGAGCCTCCCTTCTCGATCAGCCTGTCGTACTCCGTTTCGACCCCTTTCGTCCCTACCCTCGTTCCCACGGCTTCGGCGATGATCTCTTCCAAGGGAAGCGTGTGGATGGATGGAATTGCATTTCTGGGCATGAAACCCTCAGGACGATCAGCCAGTGCTTCAACTCGATGCATCACCCCTACGGTCAACTTCTTCTGGCACTTGGGACAAAGGTAATGGTGGCTCTTCGTTTCAGGCGGAGAGAAGATGACGCCACAGTTTCGGTGACCATCGTAGTGATATTTCCCCTCTTCCGGGAAGAATTCCACCGTGTAGAGGATCTTTTTCCTGTCCTTTTTTCGAATCGCTTCGACGATCTCCCGGTAATCGAGTGCACAATCGAAGGCATTGGCTTCCCTTCCCAGGCGATTGGGTGAATGGGCATCCGAATTCGAAAGGAGGGTGATCGAGTCAAGTCGAGAAAGTCTCCAGTTCATCTCGGGATCGGAAGACAGCCCGGTTTCTATGGCGTGGATATGAGGCGACAACTCGCCGAAACATTCCTCAATCGAGTCAAACCCTGAATTGGCCCCAAAGATCGAGAACCATGGCGTCCAAGCGTGAGCGGGGATCACGAGGCACTCATCAGAAATGTCCATGATCATCTTGACCAACTCTCTTGCCGTAAACTTGAAGATCGGCCTCCCGTCGGAAGACAGCTTTCCCAGGTTGCCCAGTTTCGAACGGATCTTGTCTGCCACCTCCAGACTGGGGACAAAGATGAGATTATGAATCCGTCTCCCCTTCCCATCCTGAGTGTAAATATTACAAACCTCCGTTGTCAGGATGAACCTGACATCCTTTTCACCGTTCTTCAACTCAAACAACCCGTTTCCGGTTGGAACGAGTTTTGACCGCAACTCAGCAAAATAGGTCGGATGGGTAAAATCCCCAGTTCCTAAAAGGGAAATTCCTTTCTTCTTTGCCCATCGCGCAAGCGTCTCCACCTCCATGTCCTTGCTGGTGGCTCGGCTGTATTTCGAATGAATATGGAAATCAGCAATGAAACGCATAACCTCGAAAGACCCTCGTCTTTAATGGGCCAGAGACCCCGAATTCCTTGCACGCACTCACGTGACGGAGGTCTTAAGAAACTGAGGGTAAAAGGCCAAGAGGGCGTAGGGATCGTTGGGTCAAGCGATGCAATCCACTCGAATCTGCCTTACCTCCGTCGATACCGGCGAGGTCTTGGATCACCTGTGCCAACCCACAGCCCGCTCAAATTCTGCTTCGTCTGTCGATTGGAAACCCACGGAGCGATGAACCTTTTCATTCCAGCCTTGATATCATTGTGCATCCGCCCGAGGCGTCATGCAAGCGGACTCATGGAGCCGTGGTCTCCCAGCAGATTCGAAGGATCTTGTCCCTCTCAGGGCCTTCTTCGACACCGCAAGTCGTTGGGGGTGGGATCTCCAATCCAGATGCAGCTTGGACTCATCGACCGCCCGGACGAGCTGTTCAGGATCGATTCTTTCCTCAAAGAAATCTTTTCTCGATGGGTCCAGTTCTGACAGAAGAGACAATCAAAGGAACACCCATGATAGAAGACTGCGAGATTCTTGAATCCAAATTCTGGGCCCTTGACATGGGAGAACTTGGGGTAGCCCGTTCCCATTCCTCCCGCACAAACCCAGTCGGCCACACAGTTCGTGGGCAGACCGTCATGGTCCAACTGACACTCCCCTCTCTTCGGATGCTCCCTGAAGGCCCCCGTCCTCGTGAACCCTCAAGCCGCAGTACCCTGACATCCCCTGGGGGATTTGACACCGATTGGCACAGAGAGAACAGGGATCCCAGAGGGATCCCGTGGAGGTTTGTCAACAAGCCCAAATGGTTTTCTGCAAATTCGATGCACCTCCTCAACGACGGACGACACGATCTCTTGGTCTGAGCGTAAACAATCCAGGCAGATGGGTAAGGTCCGTGAGAGAAATTCAACCTTTCCCCCACAGATCCGACAGGTCTTATTTTTCTCGAGCTCCGACCCTTGCGGCATCACCCTCTCAACCCAAGACTTTGTAGACGACGTCATGGTCTCGAACCTTCTCCTTGGTCTTAATGCCCAGGTCCGCACCTGGCCCAGCTTCTTGGACGTTCTGGTTCTCGATCTGCATCGAATCGACCACTTGCGTGAAATCGGTCGTATGTCCGACCAAATGAATTGTGTCGCCCACCTTGAGGGAGCCTTCGGTCAACCGAATGGCGGCAACGCCGATCTTCCCAAAATACTTGATCACCTCACCTATTTTCTTCTCTTCCATCTCCTTCCTCCTTTCTCTTCCTCATCACCTTTTTTCTGTGACGGAGTCCACTCTCCCGTTTCTCTGTCCCTCCACAAAACCCACAATGCCCTATGGAGCCCCACGGGCAAAGCCCGTGCCTAGTACCTTGCCCAACGCCCATGTGGGGCGACATTCCGGTCACACCATGGCGCAATGCTTCACGGCCAAAGGCCGTGGTCTCCTGCTGCCGGAACGCGAGCTCAACGACCCATGCCGAGTTGTTTCAGTCCTTCAAGGACATCCTCCAGTTCAACCCGATACAGACACTCGATCCTTTGGCATTGGAGGAATTTCTCCTGAGGACACGGAGAGCACTCGATCTCCTTCCGGAGCACGCCGACTTTCTTTCCCCTGGGAGCCCAGAGCACAGGATCCGTCGGTCCAAAGATGGCAAGCGTCGGAATATCCAAAGCTGCAGCCATATGAGTGATTCCAGAGTCATTTCCGATGTAAAGGCGACACCCCTCCATCACTGAAGCAAGCCCAAGGAGCGAAAGCCCCTTCAGGAGAACAGGGGCTCTCGATCCGAGGTCCCATTGGATTCCCTCAAAGGCTTTCTGAGTCTCTGTTCCTTCAGCAGGCCCGAGGATGATGAAGATCCTTGACTCGGTATGCTTCTGGAGATAGTGAAAAAGTTCGACAAAACGCTCGACAGGCCACACTTTCTTCTTGCTGCCGCTTCCAGGATGAAGGAGGATGGCATTCGTTCTTTCCTCCTCCGTCAGGCCCTTCTTTCTGCAGAACCCCTTCCCCCAGCCTTGATCCGCCGGTGTCAGATACAGCTTCGGGTTCTGACCCTCTACGGAGAAATGGTACCGGCGGAGTTCCCGAAGCAGATGATCTGTCATGTGAATTCTTTCGTTCCAAGGAGGAAAGAGGTTGAGATGGATCACCCGGCCTTCACAGACTCGATGGAGGTTGGACACAATCGCTCCCTTTTCATCCTTCCCGAAGGCAACGATCAGATCAAATGTCCGGAAGAATTGGGCGAGACCGGAATCAAGCTCTCCCCCGCGAACGAAAAACGAGGCCATCCCTTTCTGATCCACGGAGATGATCTCATCTGCGTAGAACCTCTTTTCGACGAGCTCAAGAATTCTTGGAAATCCCATGATCACGGTATTGGCTCTTGGAAAAGCCTGCCGAAGTGTCCCCAGAGTCGGCAGAGCGAGAATAAAATCGCCGAGTGCCCCTTGGTGAATGATGAGCACTGAGTTCACCTCTGTCTTCTTCCCCTGAGACCCTGGATGGATCTTTCGCATGGACGAGCGCGTCTCTGTGGTCATTCCACTCTTCTCCAAACCGGATTTGGATTACTCAGTCAACCCTTCGACTCCCCGGCCTAAAGGCCGGGGCTTGCTCAAGGTTGCCCCTGAGCCGGGCTCCTTTACCCCGTCTTCAAATACGGGGCTTAGCGCGGCCGAACGGGTCAAAAAACTTCTTTCTCCCGAGCTACAAAGCATCAGCTCCCGACCCTACCGTTCAACGGTTTTCCCCTGGGCAGAAGACACGGAACCCTGGGAAGGACCTGAATCTCCTCGAAGCCAGGCGAACACCTCATCCCTTCGCTTCAGAAATACGTCCATCTCTCCCTGGGTGATCGGAATGCCCGTGGGAAACGTTTCCTTCAGGGGGTTTCGAAATTGGCTATCCTTCTCTAACCGATAGTCAAGGTGAGGACCGGTTGAGAGTCCTGTTGAACCGACATAGCCAATGACCTGTTTTTGTTCTACCTGTGTTCCATTGCGAATGCCTGGTCCAAAACGGGACAGATGGCCGTAGTGAGTCATATACCCGTTCATGTGACGCAGGACCACCTGCTTACCATACCCCCCATTCCAGCCACACAAGACGACCTTCCCGTCTCCGACGGCCCACACCGGCGTCCCGACAGGAGCGGCATAGTCGACCCCGTAATGGGGCCGGAGACCTCCTAAAATGGGGTGCCTTCTGGACCGGCTGAACCGAGAGCTGATTCTGTTAAATCGGAGAGGAGACTTCAAAAAGGCCCTCTTCAGAGATCTCCCGTTCTCGTCATAATAGTCGTCACGGTATCGAATCCCAGTGATGTTTTTCTCTTGTCCAGCATAGGTCACAGCATGAATCGTTCCATAATCGATGAACTCTTTTCCCTTGTATAATTTCTCTACGATGATGCTGAATCGGTCCCCTTCCCTGACGTCCATATAAAAGTCGATTTCCCACGCCAAGATCTCTGCAAAGGCAAGCGTCAAGGTATCCTGCTCTCCCGCGGTTTCCATGGCTTCAAAGAGCGATGACTGAATTTCCCCCGTTACCTTGACGAGTTGCTTCTCCAGTGGAACGTTCACCCGTCGGGCAACGAAGTCTGTTCCGTCCTTGGCGATCTCATAGATCTCCACAGGGCCTTCCTCATAAACGAACTTGGCCAGTTCTTCCCGGTCATCAACAAAGACACGATAGCTTCCTCCTTTCATCTTCTTAAAATCGAGATGAGGTTGAAGTTTTGCAATGATCAGTTCAATCCACCGAACAGGAATTTTCTTGTCCGATAAGGATTCGAATAACGTCTCCCCGGCTTCCACCTTGCCTTCAATCATTCGATATTCGGCATCTTTCGTTTCAGATGGGAGCCCCTTTAAGGTGGAGGGTGGAGGTGGAGTCGTTTTGGCCGAAAGAAACAGAAACACAGCAAGCGCCGCGAGCCCAATGAAAATCCCCCCCGCAAGAAGCCACCGGCGTTTCTTCGTTTGGATTCTCCTCATCCGCAATCTCGACGGACGAAGTCTCTTAAAATCAAACTCGATGGTCATACCTCCTCGGTTCGAAGACCCACACGCTCCTCGTCATCCACTATCACGCAAAAGTTCGGCGGCATTCTCGGGAGGTGTTGGATTGACAAAGAATCCCGTTCCCCACTCGAAGCCTTCGCTCAACCCGATCCGCAATCTCGCCTCCACATGCCAATGGTATTCGTCTCTATGGAATTGACCCTGAATCGGAGACGTGTGAACCACGAAGCTATAGGGAGGATCGGAAAGTAACGTCCGAAAGCGGGCAAATAAAGACTGAAGTATCACAGAAAGATCTCCCATCATCTCTTCGGTGATGGCCTGAAAATCGGGAGAATGGGTCTTGGGAATGATCCATGTCTCAAAGGGGAATCGAGAGGCAAAAGGACAAAAGACTAAGAAGGACGATGTCTCCATCACTACCCTTTTTCTCGACGAGAGTTCCTCTCGCACGATGTCGCAGAAAATGCAGCGTTCCTTCCGCTGGTAATAGTCCAATGTTCCCAGAATCTCTTCGTCGATCCCTCTGGGAACGACCGGCATCGCCAGGAGGTGTGAATGGGGGTGACGGTTGAAAATCCCCGGATAATTCTTGAGGATGAGCATCTGATGAATCCGCGGGTCCCTCTCTAAATCGATGAATCTCTGGCGATACGCGAGCAGTACCTGGCGAATCTGTGGGGGATCCATCGTTGCAAAGCTTGGATGATGGTCCGGAGCTTCGACCACAATCTCATGGGCGCCGATGGATCCCATGAGGTCATACATGCCTTCTGCTCTGCGGTCGAAATCCCCCTCAATGTGAAAGAAAGGAGACCTGTTGGGAACCACCCGGACGGTCCAACCGCCCCCTCCCGTCCCCGTTGAGAAGGTTTCTGGAGGGGTCATCCATTCGTTGCCTCTGCAGAAGGGACAGGGTTCTCCGGATTCTGCGACCCGGAAAGGAAACTTGAAGGCGAGATAGTCACTCGGTCCTTTGGGGTTTTCCGTGGTAATCACCACCCACCGTCTCACAATCGGCTCTCTTCTCAGTTCGCCCATCGATGGACCTCAACTCAAGAGGGACTGGTAAACGTATTGTCTTCCTCGCTGGGAAATCGGTTTGTGGAAATCAGACGCCCCTTCCAAACGAATGACCAACCTCTTCTTGTAAAGGTTCAGAAGCCGTGTCCCGCTCGTGTTCATCTCAATCCCTTCCACCTCCGACAGCTCTCTCAGGGTCAGTCGCTTCTTCTTCATGACCCGGTTGAGCGTTTGGATAAGATAGTTATTGAGGTGTCCCACAATCTGCCACCCTGTCGGTGCCATGGTCAGGACAGCCAGCTTCTTGCGCTCCAGGGCCACGCCGATGTTTTCGGTCTGAGAGGGGCTCAATCCTTTCAAGACAAGGAATTTCTCTCCATACTCATTGCTCCACATTCGAGAAACCATTTTGGCCACCACTTCGTCGGCCCAAGAGAAATCGACGGATCCAGTTCCTGAGAAATCGAGCACGATCAGTGTCTCCTTCTCTTCTCTGAACATTCGTTCGATGGTCTCCCGGAGACGGATTCCTGGCGCCCGCCCCGTCATCTCCTTGGCTCCGTTCTTGAAAAGACGGTCCGTCAGTGTTTTTAAGAGGACAGTTCTCTTATGCATTCTCTACCTTCAATTGAATCTGTTGAACCTATTATAGACCAAAGATTCGGCTTGTCAAGTGCTTTTGTATTCTTAGGCTTGAAGGAATCCCACACGACTGGGTAACGCAATCGTCCACGGAGATCGACCTTGCTTTAAACGGGAGGAGGTCACTTTACGGGTGAGAAAGGAAAGAATGCGATCCTAATGCAGGATCCCTCCAGGTCCTTTGGGAATTCCAAAAGGCCCTTCCCAAGGGCGCTGTGTTTCATCCACAAAACGATCGCGGCAGCTTTTACAGAGGAGGAGGCTGTACTCTTCGTAGACCTCCTTCTCCAACTCTTCCGGATTTGTGTTCTCCATCTGATCGATCAATTGCTTGAGTTGATGATCCATCTCCCCCTCGGGTTCCAGAAGAACGCCATCAAAGTCGGCAAAGACTCGGATATGGGCCACGTAAACCAGACTCCCAGGCGCAAGTCTTTTACCACACCGCCAGCATTCACGTTCTCTCATGGATTTTTCTTTCTTAGCCTTACGGGTCATATTAAAAAGTCATTGAGTCATTGGGTCATTAAGTTCTTGAGTCATTGGGTGATTGAGTTATTGGGTTATTAGGTCATTGAGTCATTTAAATTGAGCATTGGTAACGATTTAGTCAAGGATGCAGAAATGACAGGCGGGCGGGCCAGTGTGGTCTTCGGAGAAACCCTGTGGCGGCACCTCTGCCTGTCTAACTGCAGAGACGAACTGCCTTGGAAGCGATCTGGTAGCTCCATGCGCCCGGCCACCCATTCCTCTGAAGACCCGCCATGCAGGGGTACGGAGAAGACCACACTGGTCGGGTCGCCACCTGTGACTGAATGCTTAAGACCCTTGACCATCGGCCATTGACAGTTGACTATTGATCATTGCTGTAGGACTTCCTCCTTCCACCGTCTCAAGTCTTCCAGGGCCCGGGTCGCCTGCAGTTGCCTCCTCTTCCGTCCTCTTCCCTTGACTGGAGGAAGAAGTCCGAAGTTGATGTTCATCGGTTGAAATGGAACTGCCTGGGTGTGAACAATGTAATGGACCAGGGCTCCCATGGCTGTTGTGGGGGGAGGCACAACCATCGGCATCCCGTTTGCCAAACGATAGGCGTTCATTCCTGCCAGAAGTCCCATCGCTGTGGACTCCATATACCCTTCAACCCCTGTTATCTGACCCGCAAAGAAGAGACGCGGATTTGGCCTGAACTGGAGTGAATCCAATAGGAGGCGCGGAGAATCGATGAACGTGTTTCGGTGCACCGATCCCCAACGAATGAATTCTGCCCGTTCCAGGCCAGGAATCATCTGAAAGACCCTTCTCTGATCATTCTGTTTCAATCGTGTTTGGAATCCTACCAGATTGTAGCAGGATCCGAGTCGATCCTCGCGTCTCAGTTGGACGACAGCGAACGGTTGTTTTCCGGTATTGGGAACCACAAATCCCACAGGCTTCAAGGGTCCAAAAGCCAACGTGTCTTGCCCCCGGTCTGCCAACTCTTCGACAGGAAGGCACCCCTCGAAGAGATATCTCTTCTCGAAATCTCGAACCGGAACCCTCTCTGCTTGTCTTAAGGCCTCGACCAAGGCATAGTACTCTCTTGCTTCCAGCGGGCAATTGACGAAATCATCCCCGCCCCTTCCATACCGGGAACCCATAAAGGTCTTGTCTCGATCAATGGATTCGGCCGTCACAATCGGAGAAATCGCGTCATAGAAAAAGAGGTGGCGGCTTCCAGCAATCTTTTGGATCTCCTGGCTTAGCGGTTCCGACGTGAGGGGACCCGTCGCCAGAACGGCGATCTTATCCCCCGGGATGGTTCTCACTTCCCTCCGAATGACCTCCAGGTTCTCCATCTGTTCCAACTGCTGGGTGACATAATTTGAAAACACCTCTCGGTCCACGGCCAGCGACTCTCCCGCAGGAACTCGTGTTTCTTTCGCCGCCCTCAGGATCAGGGAGTCAAGCTGCCTCATCTCCTCTTTCAAGATTCCCACCGCGTTCTCGAGAGACTCGGATTTGAAGGAGTTGCTGCAGACCACCTCGGCGAAGCCGGGCAACCGATGGGCAGGTGAAAATACCTCCGGCTTCATCTCGATAAGAACGGCTTTGCCCCCCATTCTCAAGATCTGCCAGGCTGCCTCGCTGCCCGCCAGCCCTGCGCCAACGATGACCACGGGTTCCATTGCCTTCTATTCTACGTTCTCTCCCGAAAATTTTCAAAGAAACTTATTCGAGAGGGTTGTCAGAAGTTTGAAGAAGTGAGACTCAGGTTCGTCTTAGGCAGGCTGGGATTCAGTGTAGTGAAGCTCCCCGCCCCTGCCTTCGCCGAAGCGGTTCGCGCAGGCAGGCACAGGGCGGGGCTTCCGGGAAATGAAGATATGATTATAGGGTCGGCTTTCCTCCCCGCCCCTGCCTACTGGCAGGAAGGCGGGGTATCCAGCCGACTTGCCCGTGGCGCCCGTCTTGGGCGTGGGGATGGGTAATCCGGTTCTCCTATTCCGTCATTCGATAACCGCATTCCTTTCTTGGACAGCGGACGACCGTGCCCGACTTCCCCTGCTTCTCCACCAAGAAGGGAGAATCACACTGGGGACATTTCTCGGGAATGGGCTTATCCCACAGAGCGTAGGAACAATCAGGGTAGCGGTTGCAGCTATAAAATGTCCTTCCTTTCCGGGTTCGACGCTCTACCAGGCTTCCCTCGCACCCCTCCTGGGGACACCGGACCCCCGTATCCCACGACTTCGTGAATTTACAGGTCGGGTAATTGGAGCAGGCCAGAAATCTTCCGAATTTCCCATTCTTTACGACCATCGGACCGCCGCATTGGTCACATCGGGCATTGGTCTCCTCTCGGACCCCACCGTTCTCCTCCACCTCCCTCGTGTACCTGCATTTCGGATAACTCGAACAGGCTAGGAAGTAACCTCTCTTGCCCCAGCGCTTGACCATCTGGGAGCCACACCTTTCACAGACCGTGTCGGTAGGAATGGTTTCCTTCTTGATCTCACGCATCGAGACCTTCGCCATCTCTAAGTCTTTCTGGAATGGCGCATAGAACTCCTTAAGGGTATCCACCCACCCCTTTTCACCTTCTTCAATTCTATCCAGGTTCTCCTCCATCTGAGCGGTGAACTCGATGTTCAGGATGTCAGGGAAGTTGACTACGAGAAGGTCGTTCACAACGAGCCCGAGTTCGGTCGGATAAAACTTGCCTCTTTCCAGTTTCACATACCCCTTCTCTCGGATGGTACTCAGAATCGAAGCATAAGTCGAAGGCCTTCCAATGCCCTGTTCTTCCAACTCTCGGATGAGCGTTGCCTCAGAGAATCGGTACGGAGGTTGAGTAAAATGCTGTTTGGGCGTCAGGCCTAACAAGTCCAACACCTCTCCCTCGGATAACGGCGGAAGTTTTCCATTCTCTTGCCCGTTTTCCCGGTTATCCACTCCCTCCACATAAATGGTCATGAATCCCTGGAAGACAGGAACGCTACCGGAAGCGGTGAAAAGACCCTCTCCTGCTTGGATCTCCGCCGTGGTCTGCAGGAAGACGGCAGAAGTCATCTGGGAGGCAACGAATCGATCCCAGATCAACTTGTAAAGAGCCCATTGGTCCTTATCGAGATAGGGTTGAACCTTGTCCGGATCGAGATCCATCGACGTGGGACGAATGGCTTCGTGGGCCTCTTGAGCCCCTTTTCGGCTCTTGTAGATGTTCGGCTTGGAGGGGAGATAGGATTCCCCGTAGCGGCCTTTGATCCAATCCCTCACTTGATGGATCGCCTCTGTGGAGACACGTGGGGAATCCGTTCTCATATAGGTAATGAGTCCCACCTGCCCGATCTCACCCACTTCGACACCCTCATACAAACTTTGAGCAAAACGCATCGTCTTCTTGGCGGAGAATGAGAGCTTTCGAAAAGCTTCCTGCTGGAGTCGGCTGGTGATGAAAGGAGCGATTGGATGTCGCTGTTTCTCTTGTTGAGTGACCTTTGAAACGGTGTACGGGACCTGATTGAGAGACTGTTGGAGGGCCAGGGCTTGAGCTTCATTCGATATCTTGACCTTCTTCCCCTTCCACTTGCTTAATTTGGCATCGAAGGTCGAAGGAGAGTCCTTTCCCTTGAGTGTGGCCGTCAGACTCCAATACTCTTCCGGCACAAAATCCAGGATCTCTCTCTCGCGCTCACAGATAATTCGTACAGCAACCGACTGAACCCTCCCGGCGCTCAAACCACGACGGACTTTGTCCCAGAGAATGGGACTGATCTGGTAGCCGACCAAACGATCCAGAATTCGTCTCGCCTGCTGTGCTTCAAACTTGGACTGCTGCAGTTCCCCTGGATGCTTCAAGGCATCAAGAACCGCCTTTTTAGTGATTTCGTTGAAGAGAACCCGGTAGACCTTCTTTCCTTTATTTCCGATCTCTTCCGCAATGTGCCAAGCGATGGCTTCTCCTTCACGATCGGGGTCCGGACCGAGGTAGATGTTCTCAACTCCCTTGCTCGCTTTCTTCAGTTCCTGTATGACTTTGTTTTTCCCTTGGATCGGAACATAAACGGGCTGGAAGTCCTTTTCAAGGTCCACTCCCAAATCGTCCTCAGGAAGATCTTTGATGTGGCCCACCGAGGCTTTGATGATATAGTCTCCACCCAAGAACTTTTGAAGAGTCTTCACTTTGGTTGGAGATTCAACAATGATTAATCCTTTAGACATTTCTATCCACTCCGGCCATCCGTCTTCTTTCAAGCTAACTTATCGCCTTTCGACTGAAACACCTGCCAGGCCATTGTGACACGAGGCCTTTCAACTCCAGCTCGAGAAGGAGGCTCATCACTCTTCCTGGTTCCAATTGACTTTCCCGGATGATCTCGTCAATGTGGATCGGTGTTCTCTGCCAAAAGCCCGTAGAGCCCCCTTTGTTCTTCAGGAAGATGCTTTACAGGATCCTCGACAGGTGGCGCGGTCTCGTCTTCTCTCTGCCATTGGGGAATGATCTCGATCAGGATGTCTTGGCTGGACTCCACCAATTTGGCTCCCTGCTTAATCAACTGATTGGTCCCTCGGCTGCTTTCCATCCCTATGTTTCCAGGAACGGCGAAAACGTCCCTCCCCTGCTCCAAAGCACAGTTCGCCGTGATAAGGGAACCGCTCCTTTGTCCTGCTTCGACAACCACCACTCCCATGGAAAGGCCACTGATGATTCGATTTCTCTTCGGAAAATGACTCCCTTCAGGGGGGGACCCCATAGGAAATTCAGAAAGGACCGCTCCGTGATCGATGATGTCCCGAAACAGATCCCGATTCTCGGGCGGATAGACCACATCCACGCCACAGCCCAAAACCGCGATCGTCCTACCCCCTGCAGAAATGGCTCCCTGATGGGCCACCGAATCGATCCCTCGTGCCATCCCGCTTACAATAGTGACACCGCGACTCGCCAGTTCTTGGCTGACCCTCTCTGTCATTGCCCGGCCATAGGACGAGGTCTTTCGGCTTCCCACGATGGAAACAGCCAACTCATCTTCCTTCCTGAGTTGCCCTCTCATGTAAAGCACTGGGGGAGGATCATAGATGTTCTTCAAGCGACTCGGATAGATCTCGTCGTCCAACGTCACGATGGTTCCTCCCACCCTTTGGAGTAAACTTAACTCCCTTTCTACTTTCTTTTCAAAAGATCCCTTCTGGATCTCTCCAACGATCCTCTCGCCGACCCCCTCTACGCTGAGCAGATCCGCAGCCGACGCTCGGAAGACCCCCTCTGGCGTTTCGAACCTCTCCAAGAATCGCTTAAAGAGGATACTTCCCACACCTGGGGTCAAACTCAGGGCCAACCAGTGAAAAAGATCCTGAGTCATATCGATCCTTGAACCGCCTCCCGAACACACAGGGCGGTCTCTCCAACAACAAAAAAGGCTCAGGAAATGACGGGATGAGCCAGCCTCTGTATCCGAACCCTATCTCCTAAGCCTGAGAGGTTCTTCGTTTGGGAAGAATTACTTTGATTCTATTTTACCTTCCATCTTCTCCTTTAGATAGGGACCGACAATATCTCCTCTTTGGATAGCCCAAAAGCAATTCGTGATCTTTGCCGTGTGAAAATTGCCATACTGATCGATGATCTCAATATTTCCACCGACATTATATTTTCGGCCGATCTTCCTGCCCGTGAGGAATCTCTCAGAAAGTAATCTGCGGGATGATAGACTGTGAATTTGTCTCCGATCATCACGGGCTCTTTCGTCTTGAAGGCGACATAGATCAGATCATCGTCGGCGAGAAGGTTCTTACCCACAACGCTCTCGATCACAGTCCCAACCCCACGATAGTTGAGGTCACCAATAAACCCAGCCTCTCTCCCTTCTACATAAAAGGGAGGCTTCGACTCAACTGGTTTTACCTCTTTCACCTCCGGGAGCGGCTCCTCTTTCTTGGCCACCTCTTTGGGAACCTCCACTTTCTCCTCTGCAGCCTTCTTGGGTTCTTCAGGGGAAAGACTGACTGGGTTCCCTGGGTAGATCCAGTGAGGATTGGTGATGTAAGGGTTCCTCTCCCAGAGCTTTGGCCACTGGTAAGGATCCTTCAAGAATCGATCAGAGATATCCCACAGTGTGTCGCCTTTCTTAATGGTATAAACGCCCTCCTCTTCCTTCTTCTCTTGCGCCGAAATGAGAAGAGGAAAACAGATTAACAACGTCAGACCTACTACAATAACGGCAACCCCTCTCAACCTTCTCATAGGACCCTCCCTTCGAAAACCCGGTGAATGATCGGTAATGAAGCAAAAATCGCTAATGGAGCCCCGTGGCCCCCTACTGCCGGGATGAAATTATCCTCTTAAACATTCTTTGTCAAGAGCATTATTTAGCAATATCTATACCAAGCCTCCTCCTCTTTAGCTAATTCATTAAAAATATTAAGGATATTTCGAATAAGACAAGGGTAAGTCTGGCTACTTACAGGACGGAACTGTGCAGTTTTTACGCATCCTATTCACAATGGTGAACAAATTTTGACCTTCCCCAGGTTTCAAGGACTCCTCCACTACAGGCAGAGAACGAGGCAAGTGAAGCTCCCCGCTCACAGAGCGGGGCTTCCGGGAAATGTAGTTACGATTACACGGTCGGCTTTCTTCCCCGCCCCTGCCTACCGGCAGGAAGGCGGGGCATCCAGCCGACTTGCCCGTGGCTGGCTTTCCGAGGACTTGAGGAGAAAACGCTTCAAGAACCAAGACAAGACCCTTCATCCAAGAATGAGCAAATTGACAACAGACATGGTCTGTGGTAGGTAGCACGTAGTCTGCTTGTGAAGCTCCTCGGCGCACAGCGCCGCAGGCTTCCCTGGAAATGATTTAGTCAAGATTACATGTCTGTGCTCCCTTCCTGCCTGCCCGCAGGCAGGGCCACCGCCTACAGAGATGGGGCTTGCAGGGCACTTGTCCGGCCAATTTCGATGTTCTTGCGTGTGATGATCTTCCACGATGAAGCCGTTGCCTTCACTTGATGAGACCTTAGAGACTTTTGGGGAGAGTAAACTTCATATTCTCCAGAAGAAGAGAGGGTATCGATTCTCCGTTGACGCGATCCTGCTCAGTGAGTTCGTGAGGATTCGAAAGGATGAAAAGGCCATCGACCTCGGTGCGGGCTGTGGTATTCTTGCCCTTCTTTTGTCTCAGACCACAAAGGTCCGCTCTTTCCTGGGTGTCGAGGTTCAGAAGACGTTGTCTGATCTTGCAGAGAGAAATGTTGTGTCAAACCACTTTCAACACAGAATCACGATCCTTCATGAGGACTACAGGACCTTACCGCGAATCTTCCCTGCGGGCTCCTTCCACGTCGTCGTCTCCAACCCCCCCTATCGTAAATTCCGCTCGGGTCGAGTGAATCCCTCTCAGGAAAGGGCCATTGCCCGCCACGAAATCTACGGAACGATCGACGATCTTGTCTCTGTCGCCGCTTATCTTCTTCCCCCCAAAGGACGGTTCTATTTGATCTTCCCGGCCTCACGGGCTGTCGATGCCATCGCTAGCCTGAGGCGAAACATGCTCGAACCCAAACGAATTCGCTTTGTCCACCCTTATGCCGGAGCCGGAGCGAAATTCATCCTCGTGGAGTCTGTGAAAGACAGCGGGGTGGAACTGAAGATCATGGCCCCCTTGATTCTCCACGAGCCCAAATCCTGACGGGTCTGAGCAGGCGGCGGCCCCCCCTGGGTGACCGGCATGTGCCCCGTCCCGCCTTAGCGGACGGGCGGGGTCCCTGCCTGCCGGCAGGCAGGAAGGGGCACAATATAAAAGGACATCACCTCACCGGCTCACGGCTACAACCAAAAACCCTTTGACATTGATTCCTGAATAAGCTAAAAAATTCGAATATGGAAACTTTGGGTTATGTGCGCCCCCTGGCTGAAAAAACCCCTTCCTCAATGAAGATTGTCTTCGACATCATTGGAGAGGATCTTGAACGGGTGGATCAAGAGTTCCGCAAGAATCTGGGGTCGAGTGTCCCCATGATCTCCGACATCGGGGAGTATCTCCGCCGAAGTGGCGGGAAACGATTCAGGGCGCAACTCCTCCTCCTCGCGGCAAAGCTATGTGGATACCGGGGAGATCATCACGTCCTGATGGCCAGTCTCATTGAGTTCATCCATACCGCAACCCTGCTTCACGATGATGTGGTCGACCGGGCGGAGTTGAGGCGAGGTCTCACATCGGCCAATCGAATCTGGGGAGATGAAGCGTGTGTGCTGGTTGGAGATTTCATCTTCACGAAGTGTTTTTCTCTTGCCGTGGAAACGGGAAACCTCAACATCCTCCGTGCCATCTCACGGGCGACCATGCTCATGGCCGAAGGAGAACTCGAGGAGCTGATCCGAACGAAAGATCTTTCTTTGGGAGAAGAGGAATACCTTTCCATCGTCAGTCGGAAAACGGCTTGTCTCATCTCGGCTGCCACTCAGGTAGGTGCGATCCTGGGAGGAGCTTCCAAGGAGAAAGAAAAACACCTGTCGGAATTTGGGATGCACATGGGAATCGCTTTTCAGCTCATTGATGACCTCTTGGACTACACCTCAAGAGAGGAAGACTTTGGGAAGAAGATTGGAATCGATCTCCAGGATGGCAAGATTACTCTTCCCCTCATCTTCACCCTTCATCAATGCACTGCCGAGGAACGAGCCTTCATTCAACGAACGGTAGACTCTCCGCGTCATTACAAAGGACGCCTTTCTCGAAGTGGTCAACACCATTGAGCGCCATCACGGGGCCCACTATACCTGGAAAAAAGCCAAGGAATATGTCGATCAGGCAAAGGACCTCCTTCAAGGCTTTCCGGTTTCGAAAGAGCGAGATGCCCTCCACGCAATGGCCGACTATATTTTAGAGAGAAAATTGTGAAGCTACTTGCCCCGGTCCCGACCGTGGGCGGGGCAGGCAGCCACGCGGCGGGACTTCCGGGAAACGGTGACATGACGGGGCACCTAGCCGACTTACCCGTGACGGATTAGAAAGGAGACAAACATGGCAGCAGGAACTGAATTACCCCAAGTGACCGACAAGAACTTTGCGACGGAAGTGCTCAACGCGACCCTTCCCGTCCTTGTTGACTTTTGGGCAACTTGGTGTGGCCCTTGTCGGAGCATCAGCCCCATTGTCGAAGAACTGGCCAAAGAGTTTAGTGGAAAGATCAAGGTGACGAAACTGAATGTCGATGAGAATCCGGGAACTCCCAGTCAGTATGGAGTTCGAGGCATTCCGACTCTCATCCTCTTCAAGGGTGGAAAGATTGTGGACCAGATTGTAGGGGCTGTTCCCAAGGGACGCCTGGTATCGATGATTGAAAAGGCTTTGTAGTCTTGGGGGAAAAATAATTTTGAAGCCGATACGACTTCGTTTCGCTCTCATTCTTTCGGTGTGCTTGGGACTCGCCTTTCTTCTTTTCCACTGTGCGAAAGAAGAAAAGGGGCCTTCTCTGGCCCCCGAGTTTTCCCTGAAGACACTCACCGGCGAGGAAATTAGTCTCTCGAAGTACAAGGGGAAGACCCTTCTCATCGACTTCTGGGCCACCTGGTGTGGCCCGTGTCGGGAATCCATTCCCCATCTGGTTCATCTCCACAAAACGTATCAAGGGCAAGGGCTCGAGGTCGTGGGGTTAAGCATGGATAAGGGAGACCCTAAGACTGTCGATCATTTTGTGAAATCCCTCGACATCCCCTACCCCATCGCCATCGCTCCAGAAGAGATCGCGAGGGCTTACGGAGTCAACGGACTTCCGACCACCGTCCTTATTGATAAGGAAGGGAAGATCCGCGAAAAGATTCTTGGCTTCAACACAGCGATAGCCAAGAAGATTGAATCCCGCGTCGTGGAACTCATCTCCGAGAAACCTCGGTAGAAAACCCTCAACTGCTTACTGAACTCTGGGATCGCCGTCTGTTGTCATGATTTGGTAAGAAATCATTTTCTCGGGAGGTACTCCAATGAAGAGAATGGGTAAGGTTTTGGTCTTGACCATTCTGGCCTTCTGCTGGTTGGTGGGGGTAGCAACGGCCAACAAAGCCTCAGTGGCCGTCGATGCTCCTCAGTCAGTTCAGAAAGGGGCAGAGCTGATAATCCGTGTTACGGTGACTCACAGCGCAAACACGTCTCTCCACTACACCGAATGGCTCAAGGTGACGGTGAATCAGAAGGAAGTGGCGCGTTGGGACTATACGGGCAACAACCGGCCGGAAGCTGCTGTCTTCACGAAAGAGATCAAGCTGAAGGCGATGGAGAACATGGAGATCACGGCTCAGGCAAGCTGTAACATCCACGGAAGCAACGGCCCTGCCACGGTGAAGGTGACGGTCGGGGAGTGAAGCTCCCCGCCACACAGGGCGGGGCTTCCGGGAGATGAAGATACGATTACACGGTCGGCTTTCACTCCCCGCCCCTGCCCTACCGGCCAGGAAGGCGGGGCATCCAGCCGACTTGCCCGTGAGAGGGGAACCAATGAAGATAGGAGGAATCTCGATCATTCTGCTCCTGGGGATTTTGAACATGGTTCTCATCCTCTTTCAAATGAGCACAGGGCTCCGCTGGCTCAGGGTGCCTTTTGGCGTTCATAAAAGAACTGGCATGCTCCTCTTCGTCAGCGCTTTTGTTCATGCCCTCCTCGCGTACCTGGCATCTTAGCCGTCATTTTTCCACCCTCGACTGAGAAGGTGCGAAAAAATCAAACTCCCGGCAGATATGAGTCCAGGCCCGTAAGGATGGTTCTCTTGTAGAACTTTGGAGCCGAACCTCTTACAGTTAAACTCTGGCGATCCAATTGCTGTAAATTCGTGTGCTTACTGCCACGAAAGGTTGCCCAACCTATTATGTCCGGCATTTTCGAGTAGATAGGAGTCTTCCGTGACTTCAGGACGAAGTTTGTTTTCTCCGTTACCGTCTGCTTCCGCGACGGTGCCACAATATCTCGTCCATATCGCGGTTGAACTCCTATCCCTCACAGAACCGGACAAGCGGCTTTCCCATACATCCGGCTCCTCGGTACATCCTTCGGTTCGCCTCCGCTCTACGAAACGGGTTCAGGTCTTTGCGGAGCCTAGCTTTAGGCCACTCCACCCAGGCCAAAGCCTGGTTGAAGCTCTCCCAGGTGTATGCCCTGCGCTGGCTCTTGCGGTTGAGCCATTTGAACAAGATACGTGTAGCGCGACGGACATAGTAGTCACACCTTTCCAGGTTATCCGTTATGGCGTAGTAGCTCAGATGCCCCAGCACTCGAATCCGTGCCTCTCTGAGCATCTCCCCTTTCCTCAGTACATGCCTGGACTTCCTTGCCCAGTTGGTAAACCTGGCCAAGCTCTGCCCCAGCTTCTTACGGCTGGTCCATCGCTTGACCTTGAAGCCTCCTTCCCTGGTCTTGCCGCAGTAGTGCGTAAATCCCAGAAAGGTGAACTCCTTGGGCTTCTCGCCTCGCTTGTACGCATCCTTCCGAGCAAATCGCCCAAACTCGATGCATCGTGTCTTCTCCTCGGCAAGTTCCAGCCCAAACCCTTCCAGCCGGTCCTTCAGTCGTTGTCGAAAACCCTCCGCATCGTCGCTGTACTGAAAGCAGGCTACAAAATCATCAGCGAAGCGAAAGTAGTACGCCTCCCCTCGACTCTGCCTGCTCACCCGCCGGCTGAACCACAGGTCCAGCACGTAATGCAGGTAGATGTTCGACAGCAGCGGAGACAGGATAGACCCCTGCGGAGTCCCTTCCTCGCTCGCTTGGACCAACCCGTCTTCCAGGATGCCACTCTTGAGCATCCGGATGACCAGCCTGATCACTCGCTCATCTCCTATCCGATGCCTCAGAAATTTGATCATCCACTCATGGTTCACCTTATCAAAGAATCCCTTGATATCGGCTTCCACCACGGTGCTGATCTTCTTCTGCTGGATCGTTCGCCCCAGCGCATCCAAACATTGGTGTTGCTTGCGTCCCGGTCGATACCCATAACTGCTGTCTTCGAATACGGCCTCGTAGATTGGCTCCAGCGTCCGTTTGGTCGCTTCTTCCACGATCTTGTCTTCCAGATTGCTAATCCCAAGCGGCCTGCCCTTCTCGCTGCCCGCCTTCGGTATATAGCTCCGCCTCTTCAGCCCCGGACGGTATCCCATCCGTTTCAGCCTCTCAGACAGATCCCGAAGGTTCTCTTCGAGGTGCTTCCCGTATTCTTCTTTGGTTACGCCATCCACCCCGGTCGCCTTCTTGGCTCCCAGTGTCTCGTAGCAGGCTCGCAAGTTATCCACATCGCTGATGTGGTGATACAGGCTCGTAAATACCAAACCCGGCTCCTTGCGCGCCTTTTCCCCTATCCGTGTCAGATCCGTTCCCACCGCTTCTCCACTCTTTGCATAGTGTCAGTGTCTCTCCTTTCACGGTCGACCTACCGTGGGGACCTTCGCTCAGCGGGGATTGGCCGCCTCTTCGCTACGCCCTTGCGGCTCACCGGTCCCCATCACTCGCGACGCGGCCCTCTCTTGCCCTCTTTTTACATTGGACAAGATACTCGGGTACTTCCATTGCGGTTGATTCCCCAAGAGCTCCTTGCTCGTCGCTCGCCTGGTTACTTGCCTGCCGTTGTGCAGCTCGATGCTGTCTTAGACCCCGGGGGATCGGCTCTGTGCTCGTCTCTATCGCACTCACCGCATGGCCTGCGCCCCTTTAGAAAGGATCGGCACATCCCCAAACTCTCCGGTTCTCGGGGCTATGTGTCAGATTCAGGGCTACACCCTTCACCTCGCTGCTCTTGCCTATCCTCCTTTCTGGCTTACGCCTTCAGTCGTTACGCTACTGGGCGGCTGACTAACCTTACCCAGGAGGGCTTATGCGCTTAGCGCTTTCCCTCTCGACAGGCAACCATTGCCAGGTTGCCCCAAAGTTCCGGAAAGAGAGCCATCCTGAAAGGG
>CAVOIK010000016.1:0-107329 GCA_963695895.1 uncultured delta proteobacterium | reverse complement strand
TCATCACTGAGGAAGTCGAGGAAATACCTGGCGACATCCACCATGCAGGTATCTTCATCCATGACGATCATGCCGCCCGAACCCATGATGGAGCCGGCCTTGGTGCAGTTCGTCGAAGTCGACTTTCATATCCAGCTGTTCCTCAGGAATACATCCTCCGACGGACCGCCGGTCTGCACCGCCTTGAACTTCTTGCCTCCGGGGATGCCACCGCCTATCTTATAGATGATATCTCTCAGGGTGATGCCCATGGGCACTTCCACGAGGCCGGTATTGTTGACCTTGCCGACCAGGGAGAAGATCTTCGTGCCCTTGCTCCCTTCCGTTCCAAATTGAGCAAACCAGTCAGCGCCCTTGTTGATAATCAGCGGCACGTTGGCCCATGTCTCCACATTATTCAGAACGCTGCGGTTTTTCCCAGAGGCCCTTGACGGCCGTGTGGATATAGTTCGGCCTCGGCTCGCCCACCCTGCCCTCCAAGTGCCGTCATCAGAGCGCTCGATTCACCGGAGACGAAAGCGCCGGCTCCCTGGTGCACTTTGACAGTGAAATCAAAGCCTGAGCCGAGAATATTTCTCCCGAGAAGACCATACTCCTCAGCCTGCTTGATGGCGATGGTCACATTTTCTACTGCCAAGGGATATTCCTGTCGAACGTAAATATAGCCCTCGTGGGAGCCGATGGCATAGGCTCCGATGGTCAACCCCTCAAGGATGGAGTGAGGGTTTCCTTCGAGGACGGCCCGATCCATGAATGCCCCCGGGTCACCCTCATCGGCATTGACGATCACATACTTTATTTCGTCAGGGGCATTGCGAGCTTCTTCCCACTTTCTCCCCGTGGGAAAGCCGCCGCCTCCCCTTCCTCTCAGGTTGGATTTTTTGACTTCTTCCAATACCTGTTCGGAGGTCATCTGGGAAAGAACTTTGGCTAACGCAGAATAACCGCCCAGTGCGAGATAGTCATCGATGCTCTTGGGATCAATCTTAATGTTATTGCCGATGATGTTTCGCATCTGATTCTTATAGAAGGGAATATCGGATTCATGGGTTGCCTTTTCGCCTGTGGTTGGGTCAACATAGAGCAGACGATCTACAACCTTCTTCTCCTTTATGGTCTGAGAGACAATCTCGGGAACGTCTTCAGGCTTGACCTGGAGATAGCATATCTCCTCAGGATAAATCACCACGACCGGTCCTCTCTCACAGAATCCGGGGCACCCGGTCCCTTTGGTATCCACCGCAGTCTTCAAGCCCTGTTTTTCGATCTCTGCTTTAAAGGCGGCTATCACTTCGCTTGCGCCAGAGGCAAGACAACCCGTGCCGGCACAGATTGAAATGCAAGGCTTGTTGGGATCTCTTCGGGATAATATTTCTTTTCTGACTTTCTCCAACTCAGCAGGTGAATTTATCCTTGGCATAACCTTTCCCTTAATCATACTTTTTCAACACGTCTTCTATCTTGGCCGGTGCCATCTTGCCGTGATGCTTCCCATCGACTTCCATCACCGGTCCTAAAGCACAGCAGCCAAGGCAGTTCACAGTCTCCAGGCTGAATCTTCAAATCCAGGTCCGTTTCGCCAGGTTTGATTCCGGTCAGATCCTGAACCGTGTCGAGGACGCGCGGCGCGCCACGAACATGGCAGGCCGTCCCCATGCAAACGTGAATTTCATGACGTCCTCTGGGAACCAAACTGAAGGCTTTATAAAAGGTGACGATATGCTGGATCCGGCTCAAAGGCACCTTCAATTTCCTGCTGACCTTCTCCAATACTTCCTTGGGAAGCCAACGATTTTCGTTCTGAATCTCCAACAATATTTGAATGAGCGAACTGGGATCGCCCGTGATGTTTATCAATAATCTGGTCGATTCTATCGTTATCCATCATTCCTGTCCCAACCTTCGTCTCTCCCCTAATCCCGCTGCTCCCTCAGGCGAGAGCAAAGCGCTTCTGGCTTTCATCGAACTTGACCAATCCCTGCCTTACTGAACGATGAAGGTGTCTTGTACTTCAGACGGGTCTAAGCATAACCTCTCAGAGATTTCTCCAACTGAAAGGGGTTTTTCTCGCAGGAGCAACATCATCTGGCTTATGGCCAATTTGTCTACAATCAATTCGCGGAATAACCTGTCCACCTCGTCGCTCGTGAAAAATTCGTTATATTCTTCTTCTGTCTCAAAACGTACTCTCAGCCTCTCCCTTTCCACCAGCTTAATATAGGGAAGTAAATTCTCAACGGCTTCCAGTTTGAACTTCAATGCATTTTTGTCTATTCCTTCGCCTTTGCCGAGAGGTCCCAATTCCTGAAACTTCTTGGAAATGTCATTCATCACTTCGGCAAAACGGATTCCTTCAGCCGCAGATACCCATTCAAGCCTTAACCTTTCGGGGTTCACCCCTATGTGCTCCAGCAATTTTCTGGTGAGAAGCATCATGCTCAATGCATAGGTAGTTCCCTTCAGTAGGATAGTGGCATTCGCCGGGCCAACAACCGCCGATAAACACCCCGTCTGTTCCGTTTGAGAAAGCCCGGAGGATAAATGCCGGGTCGACTCTGCCGGTGCACATGACGCGGACAATCCTGATCTCAGGCGGAGTATTGCAGTCTGGAAACTCCAGCCAGGTCAGCAGCGCCGTATCCTCACCAGTTGCACACAAAACCTAAGATTCTTGGTTTAAATTTAAGTCCTGTACTCATTTGTTCTCACCTCCTTAGTTAGAAGATAAGTTCATCGGTAAAGGTTAGGGTGAAGATGCCAGCTTAGTCATTAGGTTCAGGTCAAGGCTAAGGGTGAGAAGGTCTAAACCTGAACCTTAACCTCAACCTTGCTTAGCAAACTTCCGTCGCCGCGTCAATCTGGGCGAACAGCTCCTCATCGGTAAAGTGCTTCAGACGAATAGCCCCTGTGGGACACTTTGCGTTACAGAGACCATCTCCTTTACAGAGAACAGAATTCACCCTGGCCTTCTTGCCTTGCGGTGTGTCATGAAACTCTATAGCACCATACGTGCACACTGAAATACATGCCCCGCAGGATACACAGTCACTCTCCTTCACCTCGCAAACAGCGCCGGAGGCTGTGACGGAATCCTTTGAGAGAATCGTTACAGCCCGGCCGGCAGCCCCGTAAGCCTGGCTGATCGTTTCCGATAGATGCTTGGGATAGTGAGCCATGCCGCACAGGAAAACGCCCTCTGCAGCAAAGTCAACAGGTCTTAGTTTCACATGGGCTTCCTGGAAGAAACCATCCGGGTTCAAGGGGACCTTGAAAAATCTGGATATTTCAGTATTCGTCGCCGAAGGAATAACGGCGGCAGCCAGAGCGAGCAGGTCGGCATCTATTTCGAGCTTCTGACCGAGAATAGGATCGGTCACGGTAACCCTCAGAATACGCTGGCCCTCCTCCTCGACCGCTTCCACCTGGGGTTTGTCCTCCGGCTCATAGCGGATGAACTTCACATCCTTGTTTGCCGCTTCCCGGTAATAATCCTCTTCTGAACCCATACGTTCTCATATCCCGAAAGAGAATGTAGATATCCATCCCGGGGTTTATCTCTTTCAGTTTCAATGCGTTCTTTATGGAATGGCCGCAACAGACCCGGCTGCAGTAATTTCTCTCTTCATTTCTGCAGCCCACGCACTGGATCATCACCAGACTCTGGGAGTTGATCACCCTTTCTTCTCCTTTGGCGATTCGCTCTCCCAACTCCAGCTGGGTCAATACCCTGTCATCTTTCCCATAAAGGTACTCGGTGGGCTTGTATTCCTCGGCACCGGTGGCGATGATCGCTATGCCGTGACGTATCTCCTTGACCATCCACCCGGCCTTCACCTTGGTGGTGAAATTGCCCACGTAACCGGAAACGCCGGTGATGGTCGCATCGGTCGTGACATGAAGCGAGGGGTGCCGGTAGACCTTGCGTACGAGATCATCCACGTATGCCTGAACATCCAGCCCTTCAAGGGTGAAATGAATCCTCCGAGCCATTCCTCCCAGCTCCGAATCCTTTTCCACCAGGTACACCTCGAATCCCTGGTTGGCCAGGCTCAGGGCACTGGTCATCCCGGCCACGCCTCCGCCGACCACCAGCGCCCTCTTGTCGACCGGCAGCTGAAATTCCTGTAACGGCTTCGAGACGGGCGGTCCGGGCCACTGCCATCCGAACGATATCCTTTGCCTTCCGGGTGGCAACTTCCTTTTCTCGAGAGTGGACCCAGGAGCAATGTTCTCTGATATTGGCCATTTCAAAGAAATAGGGATTGATTCCCCCTTCACGAAGCGTGTCCCGGAACAGGGGCTCATGTGTCCTGGGAGTGCAGGCGGCGACGACCACACGATTGAGCCCTTTCTCCCGGATCGTCTCCGCTATTTTCTGGGCAGTATCGGTGGCGCACGCAAAGAGGGCTTCCTGAGCGTGGACCACATTCTTCAAGCCGGAAGCATATTCGACTACCGAAGGAACGTTCACCACCCTTCCGATATTGGCTCCGCAATGGCAGACAAAGACCCCGACCCTCGGCTCCTCTCCCGCGACATCCCTTTCCTGTGGATATTTCCTTTCCGTTGCCAGCTCCCCTCGCCGGTAGGCGAGCAGTTGACTGCAAAGGGCATCGGCCCCGCTGGCGGTCACGACCGACTCGGGGATATCCATGGGGCCCTGGAAGGCCCCGCTCACGAAAATTCCCGGCCGGGAGGTCTCGATCGGATTGACAGGATTGGTTTTACAGAATCCCTGAGGAGTGAGATCGATGCCGAACTTCTTAGCCAGGTCCTTCACATCATCAGGAGGGTTCAATCCAACGGATAATACCACGAGGTCGAATTCCTCTTCCTTTACCCCGTCCTCATAGGTAGAGTAGCGTATCGTCACATTCTTGGTTTCCGGGATCTCTTTTCCGATCGATACATAGCTTCTGATGAATCGAACCCCGGGAAGGTTTTCCGCTCTCTGGTAGAATCGTTCGAAATCCTTGCCATAAGAGCGAATATCGTTATGGAAGATCGTGCACTCGGCCTCAGCGTCATGGTCTTTTGTCAGAATCACCTGCTTCTGGGTATAGGTGCAGCATACGGCTGAACAGTAGCTGTTGCCGCCCGGGATCACCTGTCTGGAACCGACGCACTGTATCCAGGCTATCTTATGCGGATGCTTCCTGTCGGAAGGGCGCCTGATCTCACCTTCGTAGGGCCCGGTGGCACACAATATCCGTTCGAAGTCAAGACTGGTGACCACGTTCTGCATCGTTCCGTAGCCATAGTCGCCCTGAAGCTTCGGGTCGAATACCTCATAGCCCGGAGACAGAACGATCGCCCCCACCTCTACTTCCATCTTCTCCGGCTTCTGGTAAAGATCTATGGCGTTGTTCTTGCAGACCCCCGTGCAAATGGCACATTTCTCGTTTTTGAAGGAAAAGAGCAGTTTTCAGGGTCTATATAGGTGACAAGCGGAACTGCCTGGGAGAAATAGATGTGGATGGCCTTATTCAAAGACAAGTCTTTGATTATATTCATCCGGGACCTTGATCGGGCAGTACTCTACACAGGCACCGCAACCCGTACATTTTTCCTCTTCAATGTATCTGGGCTTCTTGATCAGGGTGACCTTGAATTCACCTGCTTCTCCTTCTACCCTGTCCACTTCGGTATAGGTCAGGACCTCTATGTTGGGATGCCGGCCGACCTCGACCAGTTTGGGTGCGAGTATTCACATGGAGCAGTCATTGGTGGGAAAGGTCTTGTCCAGCTGGGCCATCTTGCCGCCAATGGCAGGTGCCTTGTCGACCAGGTAAACCTTAAAACCCGAAGCGGCAAGATCAAGAGAGGCTTGAACACCGCTGATCCCTCCACCGACAACCATCACATCTCCCAAATTGACTGCGTCTGCGAGACTTTTGCGAATCTGGTCTTCAATTTTTTCCAGTTCTTTTTCCACGGTCTGTCCTCTCATAAGTCTTTACAGTTTCTAAGACACCTTCTGGAGAATGCTCACATGTTGATCAGCGCCCGCAGATGCACTGCCTGCCGGTAGGCAGGGGCGTTTTTCAGCAGCCTGCTAGATCACTTCCTGGAGAATCTCCGTGATATCCTTAATCTCTATGACCTCACTGTCCTTCAGGGTTAACCTGCTATCCTCGAATTGGCTGATGCAGTACGGGCAGGAAGTCACCAGCACCTCAGCCCCAACCCCGATCGCTTGCTGCAGTCTGAGGTCGGAGAATCTTTCACCCTTTGCCGTCTCCATCCAAATCCTGCCTCCCCCCATTCCGCAACAGAGACTATCTTCCCGCGCCTCCGCCATCTCAACCAGTTCCAAACCGGGTACCTTTTTCAAGACCTCTCGGGGTTCGTCATAGATGCCATTATGTCGACCCAGGTAACATGGGTCATGATAAGTCACTTTCTTCCCATATTCCTTGGTGAGCTTAAGCTTTCCCTCACGATAAGCTGGAATAAGTATTGGGAGATATGAACCACCTCAAAGTTCACCTTGAATTCGGAATACTCGTTCTTGAAGGTGTGGTAGCAATGAGGGGAAGAAACAACGATTTTCTTCACCCCGTTCTCGATAAACGTCTTGATGTTCTCCCTGGCCAAGCGTTTGAATAAGTCCTCATTGCCCGCCTTGCGAACACTCTCCCCGCAGCACATCTCCTTGGAACCCAGGATCCCAAAATCTACCCCTGCCTTGTTGAGGATACTGGCTGTGGCTTGAGCTACCTTTCTTAATCTTGGGTCATAGCTCGGATAGCAGCAGGGGAAATAGAGCACCTCCGTGCCCTCGACAAACTCCTTTACTTCCAGGTCTTTTGCCCAATTGGCCCGGTCCTCTGGTGCTTGTCCCCAGGGATTGCCGACACTGGCAATGCTGGTCATGACACTCCGAAGGTTGGGGATGCTCGCAGGAACGACGCCGTCTGGCACTAACAGCCTGCGCATGGCCCTCATGACGTCGATGATTTCCACGCCTCTGGGGCACCGCTGAACACAATTACCGCAGGTGGTACATAGCCACAGGTCTTCGGATTCGAAAGGAACCACGCCGAATTTCGCCTGATTGATCATTCGGCGAACAAAGAATTTTCTGACACGGTTCCAAGGGCACACCGTATCGCATTTTCCGCATTGATAGCAGAATTTATCGGCGTCTCCACCTGCCTCTTTGATGCCATCGATGACCACTTTGAAGGGGGCTAAGGCTACAGTCTCCATACTCTTTTTTCAATCCTTTTCTTTGACCCTGTGCGTTATCGGGTGAATCAAATGTTGCTGCAGGATTCCAAAATGCCCCGATCAGCGGAAATCCTGACGAGTGAGCGTCCTCACGTACGCCCAACGACGTGTGAGCTCAAGCGCAGATGACTTTTCAGCATCTGCTATTCCTTTGATACCCGGGCAATGGTATCCATGACCCTCTTCAGTCCGTATTTCTTTATCAATGATTTTAACCCGATCTCCATCTCCCCGCGCTTCTGCGGTTCTGCTTCTACTACCTCTTCCCTTTCTTCGTACGTCAAGGCACCAAACGTGCATGCGTCTACGCACATAGGCTTTTCCAGGGGCGGGACACTTTCACACATATCGCACTTGAGCGGGAAAGCCGGAATCGGGGTCTTTGAACGCATCCCTCGACGGGCAGGAAGCCGGGCAGAAAGTGCACTCGTTGTACTCCTTGCCGTCGATCACATAGACGTTTCTGCCGTTACATTCCGCCTGGGCGTAGTCACCGGCCCGTATCGGCACAAATATATCTCTCACTTCGTCCATGACGACCATGATCCGGGAACGTGCGGTATTAACCGAGCTAAATTTCGGTACGGCGTGGAAGGCGGAGCACGCTATCTCACACGCCCTGCAGCCCGCGCATTTCTTGGTATCCACCTTTATTTCTTTGACGATTCTTGTTTTCTTCCCATCGTTGTCCACGGTGACGCCCCTTCCTTTATTCCTTCTCTTTCCTGGCCCTGGCATCGTTGAGGGCAGTAACTTCATTCCCGGTCAAAATGCCCCTCTTGATGAGGTCTTCCGCCACGTAGCCCAAGCTCAATTTCTCCAGGGTCTCTTTGGTGGGAATCCCATCAAAGGTCCAACCCTTAAAGTCATAATACTTGGTCAGCAGCTGCTGCTCATACTCCTCATTCCTTACCGCCCAGTGATCTTCCGGCGGCCTCTCCATGTATCTTCTCAGGCCCAATCTCGCATTGAGGGCTCTGACCAGATTCCGGTTCCTCTGGAAGCATTCCCATAGTCTGTCTTTGTCAAACTCCATCCCCGACGCGTGGGTGATGAGCTGCGGCATATTCCATACGTGATATCCTGTGGTGCCGCCAAACTGGCCTCTGAATGAGGACACGAATCCGCAAAACCCCAGGGAATCATCCAGGTAGTGCATGCACTCATTCCAATCAACAATAGCGACCATGGCGTCGTCGGGCAGCTGATCACGTTTTTCCCACTGTCGGAACCACTCTACGAACTTCTTATCCGGGACCGCGACCCACTTTCTGATGAATTCTTCCTTCAGCTCCGGATCAGTGATCGGGTCTTGCGGGAAGGAGCCTTCGATCTGGGTGATGGCCATGTCCTCACCGGTGGCTATCATGAGGAAATAGGCGGGATTGAGCTTGCCGAGCTTGATGGGTAACTGTTCGAATTTCTTGACCGTGTTGTGATCGAATTTCTCGGCGCCCTTACCGATCCGCTCCGCTGCCCGGGAGACGCCATCCGCCAAGATATCTCCAATGCCCTCTCTAAATGCCATTTTGTGAATGAGATAGTAGAACCTTCCCCTCACGTCGGAGGGCATCTCCGGGAAAGTCTTTTTCCGTCAGAATCCCGGCCTCCAGAAGCTCAAGGGCGAAGGCGATGGTCTGGGGGGTGGAGTAGGAATCAAGCCCTAAGTCCTGAGCAACAGGGAGTATCTCGTAGGTGAAGTCCAACTCCTGGAAGGACGCCATGTGATAGGTGTCTTTTCCGTAGCACTTGTAGGAAAATCTTCTCCGGTTCGGCCACTTAATGACATTGTGGCATGCCTTCGGGCAGTTCCAGCAACCCGTCTGGCGGCTCATGTGGTCGTACTTCAGGTTCCGCCATCTCTCTTCGAGAGAAGCACTCCAGAAGGTCTTTCGGCGTATACGGGCATTGCCCCAGGAGAAATTGTTGTGGTGAAAGCTGTCGTCCTCATCGACCGCCATCCAATCCCCGACATTCGGGTTTGCATCAAGTTCCTTCCTCAGGCGTGAGCACATCTCCCAGAGTTCAGCGGGGTGGGCGAGATTCACGTCTCTTGTTCCCCGGACGGCAATCGCCTTTACGTTTTTATCTCCCATGACCGGCCCGACCGTTCGAGCGGCGCTCGAGTTGCCGCAATCAATCGAAGCCAAATAAGCCCTGTGTTCGCCGGCCGGACCAATGGTAGCCACCCAGGCCCTGTTGTCCTTCAACTCTTCCTTGATCAACCGGGCAGTGTCATACATGCCTTTTCCCCGGAGATGGCTGGCGTCGCGTATCTCTACCTTGTCATTGTGTATCGCTATGTAGACCAGGTCGGGTGCCTTGCCCCGAAGGACGATTCTGTCCCACCCGGCCAATTTCAGTTCCGGCCCGAACATTCCGCCCATGAGTGAATGTCCCATCAATCCATTCACAGGGGCAATCGTATTGACCGCGACGCGGTTTGCGCCAGGAACGGGTGTGCCGTTCAGAAGACCGTTACCGAAGATGAGCAGGTTATCGGGAGAAAACGGATCGGTTCCCGGAGGAACCCGATCAAATAGCAGCTTCGCGGCGATACCGTTGCCCCCGAGATACAATGCCGTTTCTCTTGGATCGGTCTCTACCTTATCAATGCTTCCCCGTGACAAATCAATTTCTAAATTATACCCTGTCTCTGCGTACCTCATTCCTTATCCCTCTAGGTCCCTTCGCAGCCTGATGCCTGGCTGCGCAGGTTGTTCTGATCATCTTTCCAGCCTCTGCTCAGATGCAGGCGCCCAAAATCCTGAAGGGCGTCCGAGATAAGGCGACTTTGCTACGCCGCAATGGCGAGGGCTGAGGGCACGCCGCAGTGGCGTTTTCAGCAGCCTTCTAATGGCGTACGGTCATTGAACCATGTCCACCTTTCTTTTCCTTTACTTTAGGTCTTCCAGGTTCTCTCGCTGGAGGCGCTACAGGAGTCTCTGTGACTGGAAGCAACCAAATAACCTCTCTCAGCGAATCCTTAAGAATTTGCTCGGCAGTTTCTATATCTGGGGCTTCGATCTCCTTTACGTTACACTGAACCCTAAAATACATGTCTTACCCTCCTCTAATCACTAAACAGATACTGAGACTGCCCGCCATAGGTCGAACTGACCTCTATAGCAGAATCTCCAATTCGTGCTCAAACACGAATGCTCTCATGCCCCTGTCAAGAGGAAAACCGCTTACCCGTCCCGAGGTTGCCCATATTTCTTGCACTTTACAGTAACCGACAATTAATCTCTTCGGAAATCCCTTTCAACAACGCTGTTAACTCCGGGATGGACGTGTCGGACACCTGGTGCGTCAGGCCGACAGCCCAGATGGCCGCTTGAAGATCCCTGCCGTTTGCCTTAATGGGTACGGCAAAGGCAACCATCCCCTCAATGTACTCTTCCTTGTCATAGGCGATGCCTTGTCTGCGAACTTCAAGAATTTCCTCTTTATAGACCGCCTTATCAGTAATGGAGTAAGGGGTATATCTTTTGAGTTCGGTTCGAGCGAGGATCTCGTCGATTTCTTCATCAGACAGCTGTGAAAGCATCGCCTTGATGCCGGCGCCCGCCAAGATCGGCATCTGCATCCCGATTTCCGAAGACACTTTGAGCCCGTAGGCCGAATCCGCTTTATCGATGAGAATGGTTTGACGGTCGGAACGAAGCCCTAGGAATGCAGAAAGCTTGGTCCTCTCGTTGATCGCTCTGCAAATAAGGGTGTGCGGTCTGTATGAGCGCTGAGCGTTTCCCCGCCATGTTTCCCAGTATATAAAGGCGCGTTCCGAAGACAAATTTTCCGTCAGGTTGATTTTCAAGGACATTGAGGTCCCTGAGCGTATGTACGGTGTTGAACACCGAACTCTTGTTCAGGTCAAGCTTCCTGGATATCTCGCTGATGCCCATGGGTGCTTTCGACTGGGCAAGCAGCTCCAGAATTGCAAAACACTTGTCAATGGCTGGGACTCTTCTAAATCCGGGGTTCATAATGCAATCAAAATTTGTTCTATATAGAGAACAACTGTTTTATACCTCAAACAGAACAGCTTGTCAAGGGGATTTTCTCACCGGAGAGGGGTATTTTTGCCCTTAAGGTTAGACCAATTTGAACCCCTGATACATCTGGGACATACGGACCGACAAAGGCCCACCCCTTCCCTTCTTCACCAGAATGGACCTGCACGGAGCCTTCATGTTTTATTGTGGGCGACAATCGAGAGGGAGCCAAAAGTAAGAAGGGTAACCCCCTTCAAATCGAGATGAGAATGTAGGAATCCATCAGGAGCGGTTTTGGAAAAAGACAGACTGTTCCGGCGAGGTTTGGTTGGTCTTGCACGACGGAGTCTCCAATGCGAACTGAAGTCGGATCAAAATCATGAAGTGGGAGTCCGAAGGGCTTTGCATTCCTATGTCCTCCCGGCAGTGCCAGGATGCTCCCTACATGATTATCTGCCCCGTCAAAACCATTCCCCGGGATGAAACCTTGAGCAGGGTGATGGTGGACCACAACAAGTGTATCGGTTGCCGCTCCTGTGTGGCGGTCTGCCCCTTTGGTGCAAAGGGGTTTAACGTCATCGATCGAAAGAATTTCAAGTGCGATCTCTGCGACGGCGATCCCCAGTGCGTTCGTTTCTGTGAAGTCAAGGCGGTGGAGTATGTGGAGGCTGACCGGGTGAGTACGGCGAAGAAGAAAACAGCCGCCGAGAAAATCACAGCCGCCCGAAGAGAGGCTGCAGCCTTGGAGTCTGAATTACGCTAAGACGAATCGTCTGAGTTTTCGAAATAGCAGCGGGGCTGGAATTTATGACCAGCCCCTTTTTATTCTCTCCTACTATTTTGGAAATCCTGTAAAGGGCGATCCGTGTGTCAATACCGAATTACCGAAGCCTGACCCTTTGACTTGACGAAGCCTGACCCTTTGACTTGATTATCATGCGCACTTTCTCATACCAACTTCACTGCCTAAAGTATTGCACGAGGCAACACTATTCATGTCTAACCCCAAGGACGCCTCACTGACGCTCGTAGACTTTTTCGCCCTGAATCCAGGTCTGGTTCACGACGGCTTTGTCGATCTCATTCACGTCGATCGTGAAGATGTCACGGTCGAGGACGATGAAGCTGGCTTCGAAACCCTCGGCGATCTGGCCGAGGAAACCTTCATACGGCGCAACGGTTGCCGCTCGAGCCGTGTAAAGCAGAACTGTCTGAGGTACGGTGATCGCCTGCTTCTGAACAATATCGGCTCCGTTGTAAGCCTTCCGCGTTACCGCAGCCTTGATCGAAACGAAGACATTGTCCGGATCCGCCCACGTCGTGGCCGGAGCATCCGAGGAGAGGCTGACGCGCCGGATGTTTTCGTAGTAACTCTTCAGAGGATAAGCGTGCTGATATTGGTTTTCGTTCAAATTGGCAGCGTAGGAGTCATGTTCAGCGAAGAAGAAGATGATCTGCGTAGCCGCGCCAAAGATCATCTTCCCCTCCCTCATCTGTCGCATCTGCCCGTCGGTGAGAAGCGTTACGTGCTCAAGGCGAACGGACGGGAGGTTGTTGCCCATCCATGGCTCCTTGTCGGCAAAGAAGTCGATGGCGCGTTGGAGTGCCCTGTCGCCCATCGCGTGGACCGAAACCTGTACCTTGTTGCGCTTCGCCCACTGGTATGCGGACCCCATCTCTGCTTTGGAGAGGGTCGGAAAACCGTGTTCGTCGGAATTCCGATACGTCTCGCTCACCCACGCCGTGCGGCCCGATATAGAACCGTCGCCGAACAATTTAATGCCGGCAAACTTGGTTCTACCCTTGCGCTGCTTGTCGGTGAGATCCGGGATGGGATTTCTTTCCAGTTCCGCCCAGGTGAAGTATAGCGGAGCTTGCTGCCTCAGTCCCTGCTTCTCGGCACTGCGATAGATTTGCAGGTCATCGAAGGGTTGAGTGAAGACCATCATATCCGTTACGGCGACGATGCCACGTGCGTTATAGTGCGCGCCAATGCTGGCGATGCCGCTGGCTTTGGCCTTGAAATCCTGCACCGATTTGGCGCGCATCACGACATCGTTTGCGGCGTGCTCCTGCAGGATGCCGTTGGGCTCGCCGTTTGCGTAGCGACCGAAATGTGCGCCCTGCGGGTCTGGTGTCTCCTTTGTGATGCCCGCGATCTGCAGGGCGCGGCTGTTGCAGATACCGGAGTGGCAGTCGGAGCGCAGCACATATACCGGCTGGGTGGTCGAAACCTTGTCGAGGTCCTCCGTGGTCGGAGTGCGGTGTTCGGCCAGCTTGGACTCGTCATAGCCGAAACCCTCGATCCAGTCTTTCGGCCTCTTGCCGAAGTTAGGGTGCTTTTTGAGAGCTCCGATCATCTCCGGAATGTTGTTGACGACCGGCACCGTGCAGGGCACCGAGTTAACGATCATTGCGACGTACGTCGGGTGAGTATGGACATCGATGAATCCTGGGAGGACAGTCTTGCCCTCCAGATCGATCGCATTTTTGCTCTTAGCTTCCCTGGTATCACCGATCCAGGTAATCCTGCCGTTGCCTACCCTGAATGCGCTGACGAATTCCTTTTCACTGCGTCCAGTAAAAACCTTTCCATTGAGGAAAATCTGTTCCTTGTTGATGGCCATAATCGCCGATCCTTCTCTCGATGCTGCGGCTAAATGAATGACGCCCCGCGCAGAGTGTTTCCGCTAGTGATCGTCTTCATCTCCGTCACGGGTTGCTCTGCAGCCGGTCCGCACTGAAACACGCGGTCTTGATACAGAGATAGGTCCTCATGAATAAATTACCCCGCAGCAGAGCTGCGGGGTAATTTATTCTCTCCCCAAATCACAAACAGTTGAGTCTGATTCCGTTGCTATGATCCTTCAGCTTCACAATTCAAGATGTAAAACCTGACACACCGGAATGCTTCGCTGCCCGACGAGGCTTCACGACACGCTCTATGGTCCGACCTGCCGCCAACTCAGCCACGCGCAGATCGTATACGGCTTGCAAGTTGATCCACGATTGCGCATCCGTGCGGAAGTATCGCGCCAGCCGTAACGCCGTATCCGCTGTGATGCCTCGCCGCTCGCGCACAATATCGTTGACGCGGGCGGGCGTCACGCACAACGCGTGTGCCAAGGCGTTGGCTGACAGCCCCAGCGGCACCATGTATTGCTCACGCAAAATCTCGCCCGGATGAATAGGGCGCATACCGTTCTTGACCATGATAACGCCTCCTCAATGGGTATCTACAATCGCAACATCAGATACGTCTCCGGCTACCCAAGTAAAGCACACACGCCACTGTTCGTTGAGACGGATGCTGAACTGGCCCGCACGGTCTCCCTTCAGTGCCTCCCGGCGGCGGTGCATTCCGTGTTAGCGATGCAGCGTCGAAACGTGACTCCGCTCTTTGAAATGCTCTCAAAGACAGGGTGATCCGGTAAAGCTGAGGGCATACTTATCCATTCGCATAGTAATTGATTAAACACCCGGCAAGGATAATATCTCGCTCATCCTTTGAAAGGTTTTTCAATTTCAGCACGAGCGGAGTTCGTCCCCCGGGTTTAATGACAAACGAATGGATCTCCGTTTCTCCGTTTTTCACTGCCTGTCGAATCCCGGGAATATAGATAAGATCGTCAACCTCCAATATCCCTCGAGCCTCCGATTCAATCGTAAAAGGCAACATTCCCCAATTGATCAAATTGCTTCTGTAGCGTTTGGTAGCATATTCGATGGCGATATTGGCCTGTCCTCCCAAGACCTTCTGACAAGAGGCCGCCTGTTCTCGGGCAGATCCGTCGCCGGGTTTAATGGCAAATATGACGCTCCCCACTCCCGTATGCCTCCAGAATTCGCGGATCTCTTTTGTGTCCTGTGGCTTTTCCTTAAACACCTGAGAGAAGAGCTCTGACCAACTCGTCGTCCAACCCGTCTGAGCGTGCCAGTTTCTGCCTTTTTGCCTCAACCGCTTGGATGGCTTTGGCCCTTCCAACGTAACCGGGATCTTTCCTGGATAAGGTAAACTCAGCCAGCTTCACTGGATTGGATCGGTAAGACGAGGTCTCGCCGGACGGAATCAATTCATCGGTCGTCGTCACGGGATCATGGATGACAGAGGCCACGTTGAGCAGTAAGTTTTCAGGAAGCGGCTGCATCGGAGGCCAATCGGCAATATTGGGACCCAATTTCAATTCTTCCGACGGTTTTGCGTCGCCAAAACCTTGATACACACGATGGTCATAAATCTCGCCTGTCAAAGCGATAAGCCACGGATGTCTCATGAATAGGCACTTCAGTGCGCCGGGGTCAACATCCCGCCGTTCATGGCCGTGGCGGCAATCGACCGTGTGTCCATTAAAGCGACCGATGCCAATTGACCGCCGGCAGGGATGGATCCCTCCCGGTTCGGAAAGTTTCGTGTTGCATGCCGAATGCTGAGTGCATTATTGGCCGGGGTGTCTCCTGCGCCGAAGCAGGGTCCGCAGAAGGCAGTTCGAATCGTCGCTCCGGCAATCATCAGTTTTTCCATGGACCCGTTCCTGACCAACTCGAGAAACACGGGTTGGCTGGCAGGATACACACTTAAGGCAAACTCTCCATTTCCTATGGTCTTTGCCGTCCAGGAGCTGGGCCAGTGCCACGATATTCTCAAACGTTCCTCCAGCACATCCGACGACAACACCCTTGTTCCACCTTCAAGCGGCCGCCCAACAAGCTTGTCGGTGAGCCGAAACTCCAGGTTCGGGTTATCCAGTTGCTTCTTGCCTTCCGCTTCAACGTCCCGAAGAATCTCACGGGCATTGCGATTCAATTCGGAAATCGACCAGACATTGCTCGGATGGAAGGGCAGGGCAATCATGGGCTCGATCCGGCTCAGATCCACTTTCACCATTCCATCATAATAGCTCACCTCGCCCGGCTCCAGCCGCCGATAGGCCTCCGGGCGGCCGTGAATCCTGTAATAGTCGGCTACCTTTTCATCGGTCCGCCATATCGAGGATAGGCACGTCGTTTCCGTCGTCATGACGTCAATGCCGTTCCGGAAATCAACGGTGAGATTGGATACGCCCGGCCCCACAAATTCCATGACTTTATTCGTGAGAAAGGCATCCTTAAAGACAGCCCGAATGATGGCCAGGGCGACATCCTGCGGTCCGACCCCCGGCACCGGGCTCCCTTCCAGATACACCGCCACCACCTCAGGATAGGCCACGTCATACGTCTTCTTCAGAAGCTGCTTGGCGACCTCCCCACCGCCTTCGCCAATGCCCATCGCGCCGAGAGCGCCATAGCGGGTGTGACTGTCTGAACCGAGGATCATCGTGCCGCAGGCCGCCATCATCTCCCGCATGTACTGGTGAATGACCGCCTGGTGGGCGGGCACGAAAATACCGCCGAATTTGCGGGCAGCCGAGAGCCCGAACACGTGGTCATCCTCATTAATCGTCCCGCCCACTGCACAAAGGCTATTATGGCAGTTGGTCAGGACATAGGGCACGGGAAACTCCTTCAGCCCGCTGGCGCGCGCCGTTTGGATAATTCCCACATACGTAATATCATGAGACGTCAGGGCGTCAAATTGCAGTTTCAAATGACGCTGATCCCCCGACCGATTATGGCTGTTGAGTATTTGAGAAGAGATCGTCCGCCCCCTTGCCCTCTCTTTATCAACGTTCTCTTTCAGACAAAGGAGCCAGGCCGGCTCTGGACAAGATCGATCGTTCACCTTATCCAGATCCAATGGACCCGTCTCTTCCAAAACCAGTTGTCCTTTCAAAAGGTATATCCCTTGTTTCACCAAAGTCAACCATCGACGCATCCTTTCTTTCTGCCTTCAAGATTGTTGCGCCCGTGCCCGGTTGCCCGGGAGCCCGCGGAGAAAATCTAGAGTTGCCTCAGCATCCAACTGGATCCACTTCCGCTCAGCCACCCTACGGATGGCCTGCGAGCGGCAAAGGCAGCGCCCCTCGGACTGGGCTGGGGTGTCTTTCTCACGAAAACTCTTGATCATTGGTTTTATGATATATCGATATTCGATATATTGCAATGCCAGTGCAGATTTGAATGAATCGGAACGGTGGCCGGAATGTTGAACCAAAGCATAAGACTCTCAATCAGTAGGTTACAGGTTCGATTCCTGTACGGCTCACCCAAGAAATGAAATGGGCTAGCTGAATTAGGCTAGCCCATTTTTTGTCGAGTGCCAGGCATGACGTGCAGTGGATTTACGCAACTGGGTTGAACAAGGTGTTCAACTCTGATCTTCTTCAGCAGATGCCTCATGAGAGGGCCTCAAAGCTGGAAGTCGCGGAAGAAATCCGCGAGATAAGGCTGGAATCAAGGATTTTCATTTCCATGATTTGAGGCACACTTCAGCCAGTTACCTCCTGATGCGGGGAGCCTCATTGAAAACCGCTCAAGAACATCTTGGACACACAACACTAGCCATGACTCAAAGATATTTCCATTTAACCCTTTCTTCTTGTCTTTGACTCTCTTTGTCTCGATCTCGGCCGACCCGACTCAGGTTTGTGTTGCTCCCATGTCCAGCCGCTGATCTCGGGGGAATCCTCGCCGTGTTCGTAGATGTACTCCTTGTGATCAATGAGCGCATCGCGGATGGCTTGCTTTGCGTAGGCCGCCCGCGATCCCAGTTGGGGCAGCCGGTCAATCACATCTTGTACCAGATGGTAGCGGTCCAGATCGTTGAGCACGCACATGTCAAAGGGCGTGGTCGTCGTCCCTTCTTCCTTGTAGCCGCGCACGTGGAGATTGTCGTGGTTGGTGCGCCGGTAGGTCAGGCGGTGGATCAGCCAGGGGTAGCCGTGAAAAGCAAAAATGATCGGCTTGTCTTTCGTGAACAGAGCGTCGAAATCTTTGTCGCTCAGCCCGTGTGGATGCTCGCGGGGCGATTGCAAGGTCATCAGGTCGACGACGTTGATGACTCTGACTTTCAGCTCTGGGAGGAGCCGCCCTATCAGGTCCACCGCCGCCAACGTTTCCAGAGTCGGCACGTCGCCGCAGCAGGCCATCACCACGTCCGGCTCATTGCCACGGTCGTTGCTCGCCCAGTCCCAAATGCCGATTCCCGCGGTGCAGTGCTTGACCGCCTGGTCCATGTTCAGCCACTGCGGCGCGGACTGTTTGCCGGCGATAATAACATTCACATAGTTGCGGCTGCGAAGGCAGTGATCCGTTACCGAGAGCAGACAGTTGGCGTCCGGAGGGAGATAAATCCGGACGACTTCGGCTTTCTTATTAACCACATGATCGATGAAGCCGGGGTCCTGATGGCTAAAGCCGTTGTGATCCTGTCGCCAGACGTGAGAGGAGAGAAGGTAATTGAGCGAAGCAATCGGCCGGCGCCACGGGATATCGTTGCAGACCTTGAGCCACTTGGCGTGCTGATTGAACATGGAATCGATAATGTGAATGAAGGCCTCGTAACAGGAGAAAAAACCGTGTCGCCCAGTCAAGAGATAGCCCTCGAGCCACCCCTGGCATTGATGCTCGCTGAGCATCTCCATCACGCGGCCGTCCGGCGCAAGTTTGTCGTCGTAGTCGAAACGCTCCGCAACCCAGGCGCGGTCGGTCACCTCAAGCACATCCTGCCAGCGGTTCGAATTGTTTTCGTCCGGACTGAAGAGGCGAAAATTCTTGCTGGACAAATTAAGTTTCATTACGTCGCGCAGGAATCGCCCCATCACGCGGGTCGCCTCGGCATTCACGGCTCCCGGGCTCGGCACCTCGACGGCGTAATCGCGAAAGTCCGGCAGGCGGAGGCCTTTAAGCAAAAGGCCGCCATTGGTGTGGGGGTTGGCGCTCATCCGGCGCTCACCTTTGGGGGAAAGCTCGGCCAATTCGGCCTGGAGCCGGCCGTTTTGATCAAACAGCTCTTCGGGCTTGTAGCCCTTCATCCACTTTTCGAGTATCTTTACGTGCGCCGGATTTTCATGCATCTCGCCCATGGGCACCTGGTGTGAGCGCCAATAATCTTCGGTTCGCTTGCCGTCGATCTCCGCCGGGCAGGTCCACCCCTTAGGCGTGCGCAACACGATCATGGGCCAGCGTGGCCGCTCGACGCCTGTGCTCACTCCCTTGCGGGTTCTTGCAGCGGTCTGAATTTGCTTGATCTCGGAAATGACTCGATCGAGAGTGGCCGCCATCAGCTGATGCATCTTCTCCGGTTCATCGCCTTCGACCCAATACGGCGTGTAGCCGTAACCACGAAAGAGTTGCTCCAGCTCCTCGTGACTAATACGCGCCAACACAGTGGGGTTAGCGATCTTGTATCCGTTGAGGTGCAAGATCGGCAGCACCGCGCCGTCGGTCGCTGGATTAAGAAACTTGTTCGAATGCCAACTCGTCGCCAGCGCTCCGGTTTCGGCTTCGCCGTCGCCGATGACGCACGCCACGATCAGATCGGGGTTATCGAACGCCGCACCGTAGGCGTGGGATAGCGAATAGCCCAATTCACCGCCCTCATGGATCGACCCCGGAGTTTCGGGTGCGACGTGGCTGGGGATGCCGCCGGGAAACGAGAACTGCTTGAACAGTTTTTTCATCCCTTCCTCGTCCGGCGAGATGTTGGGATAGACTTCGCTGTAGGTTCCCTCCAGATAGGCGTTCGCGACTAGGCCTGGTCCGCCATGCCCCGGGCCGGTGATGTAAATCATATCGAGATCGCGCGCTTTGATGACCCGGTTAAGATGGACGTAAACAAAGTTGAGCCCCGGCGTTGTTCCCCAGTGGCCGAGCAGCCGCGGCTTGATGTGCTCCTTGCTGAGTGGTTTCTTTAGCAGGGGATTATCGTACAGATAAATTTGTCCCACCGACAGATAGTTTGCAGCACGCCAGTAGGCATCCATCAGCTTCAACTGTTCCTTCGATACTGTTTCCAGCATAGTGTCCTCCTCTTCAATGGTTCGGGGCGGATCGAGCGTTTTGAGCAGAAGCCCGAGAAAGACTGAAGAGCGCGGTTGGACAGCGATTCCATCAGTGGGCGAAATAGCTCGCGATCGCCATTGGAGAAGAATCCGTAACCGATAAGGCGATGACATCCGCTCCGGGTCCAGTGGGTGCTTTTGTTAGGCAGCCGACTGTCCTCCATTCGGTAGGTTGTGGCTTCGGTGCCGTACGGCGGCTAGCAACCCGATGGCCGCCACGGCCGCGAAGACTGCACCAGCCAGAAACGTGGCAGACGCCCCGAGAGAGCTCCATAGAGAGCCTGCAATAACACTCGCTAACAGCAGCGCGCAGCCACTCGCAAGATTGAATATCCCGAAACCCGTGCCGAGCAGCTCTGCCGGAGCGGTGTCCGCTATAAGTTTCGACAGCAAGCCTTGCGTAAAAGCCATGTGTAACCCCCACAGCGCAGCTCCAGCGAACACAATCAGCGGCGATGCGGCAAAGGCAAGTACAAGATCCGCGGCGATCAGCAGAGCCAACCCGAGGAACAACAATGTGCGCTGGCTAACGTGGTCGGCGGCGGCCCCCGATGGGTAGGCGGCTCCGGCGTAAAAGACGTTCATCACGATCATCACAATCGGTACGTAGCCGAGCTCAAGCCCGACATCCTGGGCGCGCAACACCAGAAACGCCTCGCTGAAGCGAGCGAGCGTAAAGACAGCTCCCACCAGTACGACGAGCCAGTAACGCAACGGAAGGCGCTTGGCATCGGCAAGAGTGAGCGGTGCCTTGGCCGGGCCGTCCGCGGTCGCACGCTCGGGCTCGCGCACATAGATGAGCAGCAACGCCACCGCGATGAAAGCCGGCCCCACCGCAACCCACATTACCTTTCTGATGTCGTTGGCGAACCAGATCATGAGAGCTACTGCCAGCAGCGGACCGATCAACGCGCCCACCGAATCCAGTGCCTGGCGAAGTCCGTAGGCGGCGCCTCGCATTTGCGGCGGCGTGATGTCGGCCACCAGCGCGTCGCGTGGCGCACCGCGGATACCTTTACCAACGCGATCGACAAAACGTGCCGTGAACACCCAGTTGACGGAAGTGGCCAGCGGGAAGATCGGTTTGGTGAACGCAGCGAGCGCATAACCGAGAACCAACAAAAACTTTCGCTTGCCGAGGTAATCGCTGAGTGCGCCCGAGAAGACCTTCATGACAGCGGCAGTAGCCTCCGCCGCGCCCTCGATGATGCCTACCGTAATCATGGAAGCGCCCAGGGTAGTGACCATGAATACCGGCAGCAGGCTGTGGATCAGCTCCGAGGAGATGTCCATGAACAGCGAGCCGAACCCCAGTGCCCAGATCCCCACGGGCAAAGCCCGCCATGCCGCACGCGTGGTGTTGGAAGACTGCGGACTATTTAAAGGAGGTCTGTTCATTCTTGCTACTACTTTTTTTGATCTCCGGAATCGTGACGGATCAATGATCGCTTGCAGACGGCATTTTTCCCAAATCAGGTCGCGGACAAGTCGGCGGCTGCCGCGACTTCTCGGACTGATGTGCCGTTGTAGCCCCTCCGTGCGAAGACTTCCCTTCCGGCTGAAAGGTGCGCCTCATCTGTTGCTGCATCTGAGGGGGCAGATCTTGACATGCTTCTCGACCTCTTTGGGCGTCGTTGCGGTGGGAACATTTTAACGTTTCCATTCATTTCATTGATGCCCTGATGGATTTGTCTCAACGCTTTTGGCCGCTTTACGTTTACTGTGTATCCCAAAGATTTTGTGGATCAACACATAGAAGAGCGGTGCAAAGATGGTCACCAGGAAGGTGGAGGTAACCACTCCCCCCAGCACTGCGGTGCCGATGGCCTTTTGTGCGCCTGCGCCCGCCCCGCTGGCAAACGCCATCGGCATAACGCCGAATCCGAAGGCCAGCGAGGTCATGATGATGGGACGCAGCCTCAGTTTAGCCGCTTCCACTGTCGCCTCGATCAGCCCCATTCCTTCTTCCACCCGGGCCTTGGCGAACTGGACGATCAGGATGGCGTTCTTGGTGGTCAGGCCGAGGGTGGTCAAGAGCCCGATCTGGAAATAGACGTCATTGGGCAACCCCCGCAGTGTCGAGCCGATCACGCCGCCGATGACCCCCAGGGGCAGGGCCAGCAGAATCGAAATGGGGATGGGCCAGCTCTCGTACAGGGCCGCCAGGCACAGGAAGATCACCAGAATGGAAAAGGCGTAAAGGGGAGCCGTCTGGGCGCCGGCCTGCCGCTCCTGATAGGAAAGCCCGGTCCAGTCAAAGCCGATCCCTTGCGGCAACTTCTTCACGAAACCTTCCATGGCCTGCATGGCCTCGCCGGAACTTCTCCCCGGCGCCGACTCGCCCAGGATGTTCATGGACGGAAAGCCGTTGAAGCGCTCCAGCTTCGGAGAACCGGAAGTCCAGTGGCCGGACGCAAAGGAAGAAAAAGGAACCATCTTGCCCGCGTTGTTGCGCACATAGAGTCTTTCCAGATCCTCGGGCAACATGCGGTAGGGGGCATCGGCCTGGGCATACACCCTCTTCACACGTCCGCCTTGAATGAAGTCATTGACATAGGCGCTGCCGAAGGCCGCCGAGATCGTGTTGTGGATCGAGGTGATGGGCACTCCCAGCGCGCCGGCCTTCTCCCAATCCACGTCAATCCGGTATTCGGGCACATCTTCCAGGCCGTTGGGCCGGACCTTGGTCAATACCGGGTCCTTTGCCGCCATGCCGAGGAGCTGGTTGCGGGCTGCCATCAGCTCGGCGTGGCCCAGACCGCCCCGGTCCAGCAACTGAAAATCAAAGCCCTTGGACATGCCCAGTTCCGACGACCGCCGGCGGCGCAAAGGCAAACACCATGGCATTGCGGATCTTGGAAAATTCCCTCATGGCTCTTCCGGCCACGGCACCAACCTTCAGGTCCGGTCGGTCTGCGGAGCTTCCAATCCTTGAGCTTGACGAATGCCATGCCCGCGTTCTGTCCCCTGCCGGAGAAGCTGATGCCGGAAAGCCGTCATGCAGGATTCCACCGCGTCTTTCTCGCGCTCCAGGAAATAGTCCCTGACGTCCTTCATGACCTTTTCGGTCTGCTCCAGGGTCGAGTTCGCCGGAAGCATGGCCTGCACCATCAGGATTCCTTGATCTTCATCCGGGAGATAGGCCGTGGGCATCCGCTTAAAGAGGAAGCCCATCGCCGCCACGATCAGAAGAAATATGACCACGTAGCGGAGCTTCTTGGAAAGGGACCGGCCGACCAGTTGCAGATACTGATCTCTGGCCCGGAAAAAGATGCGGTCAAACCATCGGAAGAACGGTCGCAGGAACCAGATCCCCCCCTCCGCCGGTTCATGCCCCTTGGGCACCGGCTTGAGAAAGGAGGCGCACAGCACCGGCGTCAGGATCAGGGCCACCACCACCGAAAGAAGCATGGAGGCGATGATGGTCACGGAGAACTGACGATAGATGACGCCCGTGGACCCGGCGAAAAACGCCATCGGGCCGAAGACCGCCGAGAGCACCAGCCCGATGCCGATCAACGCGCTGGTGATCTGGTCCATGGACTTGCGGGTGGCTTCCTTGGGTGAAAGTCCTTCCTCGCTCATGATTCGTTCCACGTTCTCCACCACCACGATGGCGTCGTCCACCAGGAGGCCGATGGCCAGCACCATGGCGAACATGGTCAGCATGTTGATGGAGAACCCGAAAAGCCCCAGCACCGCGAACGTCCCCAGGATCACCACCGGCACGGCGATGGTCGGGATCAGGGTGGCCCGCATGTTTCCCATGAACAGATACATCACCAGGAAAACCAGCAGGATCGCCTCGAAAAGGGTCTTAACCACCTCATTGATGGCCACCCTGACGAAAGGGGTGGTGTCATAGGGATAAATGACCTTCATGCCGGCGGGGAAGAAATGGCTCATCTCTTCCATCTTGGCCCTGATGGCCTTCGCCGTATCCAGGGCATTGGCGCCGGCCGCCTGCCGGATGGCCAGCGCGGCAGAGGGTTTGCCGTTGTATTTTACGTTCATATCATAGAACTCAGTCCCCAGTTCCGTTCGCCCCACATCCTTGATCCGCACGATGGAACCATCCGGGTTGGTGCGGAGCGGGATCGCGGCAAACTCCTCGGGTGTCTTGAGCAGGCTCTGGACAATGATGCTGGCATTCAGGCGCTGTCCTTCCACTGCCGGCGCCCCGCCAAACTGCCCGGCAGACACCTCCACGTTGTAGGCCCGCAAGGCCGTGATCACATCTTGAACCGTCATCTGGTAATCGGTCAGCTTGTCGGGGTTCAGCCAGACGCGCATGGCATACTGGCTGCCGAAGACCTCCACCTCACCCACCCCCGGCACCCGCGAAAGCACCTTCTCCAGGTTGGATTGGGCATAGTCCATGCAGGTCACTGCTGTCCATGCTGCCATCTTCTGAAATCAGGCCCACGATCAACAGGTAGTTTCGAGTGGACTTGCTCACCTTGACGCCCTGGCGCTGCACCACCTCCGGCAGGCTCGCCATGGCGAGCTGGAGCTTGTTCTGCACCTGGGCCCAGGCCAGGTCCGGATCGGTCCCCGGGGCAAAGGTCAGCTCGATGCGGGAAGCGCCGGACGAATCACTGGTGGCGGAGAGATACAGCATCTTGTCGAACCCGGTCATCTTCTGCTCGATGAGCTGCGTCACGCTGTTTTCAACCGTCTCCGCCGACGCCCCTGGATAAAAGGCGGTGATGGCGATGGAAGGAGGAGCGATGGGTGGATACTGCGATATGGGCAAGCTGTAGATCGCCAGGCAGCCCGCCACCATCAAGATGATGGCGATAACCCAGGCAAAGACCGGACGTTTCAGAAAGAATCTCGATAACATTACGTGCCTCCGTTAGTTCGATTTTGGGGCCGACTGGGTCGGTTCTTTCGGATTCCGCACTCATCTTTCCCACCGGCATTGAAACGGGACAACCTTTACGGCAGTCGCCGGGCCGCACTTTTTGGGCACCCTCGACGATCACCCGATCGCCTGGTGCAAGCCCTGAGGCGACGAGCCATTGGTCGCCGATGGCCCGATCGAGCGTGAGCATCCGTTGTTCGACCTTGCCTTCCCGCGTCCACGATCAGCGCGACGGGATTCCCCTTGGGATCGCGGGAGACCGCCTTGCTGGGGAATCAAGAATGGCCTGGTCAATGCTCCCCTTCCTTCACCACCGCCCGGACGAACATGCCCGGCAGGAGAATGCCGTTTCGGATTCGGAAAGACCATCCGCAGAATAACGGATCCGGTGCGTCGGATCAACCGTGACCTCGCGAAAACTTGGAGCGTCCCTTCCAGCGGATACGGTGTGCCGTCTTCAAGAATGAGTTGCACCTCGTGTCTGGTTTTTTCCATGCCGTTATGAAGCCGACCGTCCTCCAGGTGACGCTGCAGCCTGCAGCAGTTCGGTGGTGGATTGGGGCACATCCACATAAATCGGGTCCAGTTGTTGAATGGTTGCCAAGGCCGAATGGCTGATGCGCGGTCACAAGAGCGCCTACGGTCACATCGGATCTTCCGATACGTCCACTAATCGGCGCTGTGATCCGGGTGTATCCCAGATTGATTTGGGCCGTCTTGAGCGCCGCTTCCGCCTGCTGGATGGTCGCTTCGGCCGCGGCCACCGCTTCCTGGTCGCTCTTCACCTGCGCCTCGGCGGACCGTAGCGCAGCCTCGGCCACTTCGGCCTCGGTGACGGCCTGGTCACGCTGATTGGCGGAGACGGATTTGCTCTTGAACAGCTCCTCGAAGCGCCAGCGGTTTGTCCGGGCGAGCTCCAGCGTGGCTCGCTGCCGCGTGACGCTCGGCCATGGTTGCTTCCAGCGCAGCCCGCGCCCGGTCGGCAGCCTTCCGCGTGACAGCGAGGTTTGCGGCTGCATTGTCGTATGCCGCCTGAAAGGGGGCGGGATCGATTTGATAGAGGACCTGGCCGGCCTTGACGTCAGAGCCTTCGTCGAACAGCCGTTTCTGAATGATGCCGTTCACCTGCGGACGGATCTCCGCAACAAAATAGGCGGATGTGCGACCCGGCAATTCAGTGGTTAGCACGACCTGTTCCGGCTGGACTGTCACAATGCTAACCTCAGGGATGGCAGGCGGGGGAGCAGCCTGCTGAGATCCGCAACCAGACGTTATCAGTCCCAAGACAAGTACACCCATGGTGAGCAATTCGTTTGACCTTGTCGTTGACTTGCATGTAACACCTCCGAACCGTGTGTGGTGAGGGCCGCTGTCTCAACCCATACGGAATGATTCAGCAACCCCAGATTCTTTAAGGCGTAAGAAAACTTTAGACCGAGAGGACTCTTGTGCTGGCTCCCCGGTTCTGATTTCCAATAGATATGGATGCTCAAATCGGTCTCCACCACGGAGTGATGATACATCCTTATTTCTACCAGATGCTGTTGGGCATCAGACTTACCTGCCTCCTTTAGAAGTTCATCCACAAATTGTGTATTGATCCTTGAAGGAGAACGTAATGTGATAATCTCAACCCATCTCATGGCATTCCTCCTCCGGTCTAAGATTCATTATTCTTAATAAGCCAATATTGTGCCAAATTGATTAATATCTTTAAAAATCAAATGATTAGATAAAATATAGTCTCTGATATTTACCCTATGGGGTAAATTATGTTATGCTTTGGTATAATTCTACTCCAGAGAGTAATAATGAAGTGACTAACGACAGAGGGTACTGTGATAATGGCGGTCCCTGCCTCGCTATCTGGATCCAGAAAGGCCAAGAAAAGGTGAAAAAATGATCGACGTGGACGAAAATGTTTTTTTTCGTGAGGCAACTTTACGCATATGCAGCAGCCTCGACATCGAAACGGCTCTGAAGCGCTGTTTTGAATACATAAAAGTTTTCATCCCTGTGGTTCGAATGAGCCTGCATATATTGGATGCTGATCTGAATCTAGTGCGATTCGTGGCATCGGTCGGTGTCAACCTACCAGAAGGGTATGAACAAGTCCTGCCCTTGCCCGAGAAAGGCCGGAATGAAAGGGCGGCCTTATTGGAAAATGGAGAAGTAATCCAAATTATGAACCAGCCGGACCCGAAGTTAGGACACAAGGAGATTCAAGAAAGACTTGGACTCAACTCTAACATCTCAGTGATGAGCATGGCTCTGAAGCTTGAAGGGAATCGGATTGGTGACCTCGGATTAATGGCGGATGGTCTCAATCAATATACGGATGAACATGCCCGGTTGCTTCTACTGCTCCATGAACCTTTTGCCATTGCCATGTCCAATGCACTGAAACATCAGGAAGTCATTCGATTCAAGGACATGCTGGCCGACGACAACCGTTATCTCTTTGACGAACTGCGGTCAGTCTTAGGCGATGAGATCATTGGTTCGGATTTTGGTCTGAAGTCGGTGATGGAAATGGTTCAGCAGGTGGCGCCCCTCGACAGCCCTGTGCTGTTGCTGGGAGAGACGGGTACAGGAAAAGAGGTCATCGCCAATGCGATTCACTATTCTTCACCTCGCAAGGATGGCCCGTTTATCAAGGTGAACTGCGGCGCCATCCCGGAGACCCTCCTCGACAGCGAACTCTTCGGTCACGAGAAGGGGGCTTTCACCGGGGCCATCAGCCAAAGGAGGGGGCGATTCGAACGGGCCGACAAGGGCACCATCTTCCTGGACGAAATTGGAGAGCTTCCACCCCAGGCCCAGGTCAGGCTGCTGCATGTCCTTCAAAGGAAAGAAATCGAGCGTGTGGGAGGCACAAGTTCCATACCGGTGGACACCCGCATTATATCGGCCACACATAGAAATCTCGAGAAGATGATTGCCTCGGGGCGATTTCGCGAAGACCTGTGGTTCCGCCTCAATGTCTTTCCCATCATGATCCCGCCGCTCAGGCAGAGAAGAGAAGATATCCCGGCCCTGGTGCATCACTTCATCGACCGCAAGTCCATGGAGCTTAAGCTCACAGAGAGACCTGTGCTGGCCCCCGGCGCCATCGACAGGCTTATCGCCTATGACTGGCCAGGCAACGTGCGGGAACTGGAAAACATGATCGAACGGGCCCTGATCCAACGGCGAGGCGGTGTTCTTTCATTTGAAACTCTTTTGCCCTCGGCAGTTGCTGGAGGTAGGGAAGGAGCTGAGGACGTAGGTCGAAATCGAGCTCTGCCTTCGCTGGACGAGATGACTGCCCGACATATCAGGCGAGCCTTAAAGATGGCCCGTGGCAAGATCAACGGGCCAGGAGGAGCTGCGCAAATTCTGGGGCTGCACCCAAATACTCTCAGAAAGCGGATGAACAAACTGGGAATTCCATTCGGAAGAAGAAGCTGGCAACTTTCGAGCGGTCAGACATGAGAAACCTGCGAGTAGAAAGAAGACCGGCCTGAGGGTGATACGATCTGCTATAACTCTTGTGCTTTCATAGCCATCGAGAATATTTCGGTATGTTCTTCTACTATTCAATTGAATGGATACAATGAAAAGGTTCGAACAATATCGAATGTTATCCAAAGAGGCAAAGCGGCGCATTGTGTTGAGATATGCGCGCTATCAGATACCTGATGTGGCGATCTTTGTCTTGATTCTGTATGTGCTTCATCAATGGGTGGGTCTTTCATTAGGATTGTTCATAGTGCTCACCGGCCTCTGGTTGGCTAAATATGTATTCGTGTTCAGTTTTGTCTGGCGTGCCTACGACAAGCCCCGCCCAGGAGACGTAACATCCCTGATCGGGACCCAAGGCATCGCAGAGGAGCGCCTCGATCCTTCGGGATATATCCGAGTGCATGGCGAACTTTGGCGAGCTGAGGTGATAGGAAAAACGATGGCTATTGAAAAAGGACAGACGGTGCTGATTGAAAGGGCTGACGGACTCACCCTCCTCGTGAAACCATTTCAAAAGAAATAACAATAAGGGGGTTTTCCCTCTATCCCCAATTCACCACTCCTTGTGGGGTGTCCGACAGAATGTTACTTTTTGAAGTTAATGAAACGCCCCTCTTCCCTTCCAGTGCAGATTTCAACCAGATATCTTCAGTTTAGGCAAAGTAAAGGTATTGGCAAGTATCCTCGCTTTTGAAGACTCAAGAGACCCTCATTATTGGGGTGGTTCCATACTGACTTTCTTCCTAAAAGGTTGTTTTCCAATTATTATCGCCCTCCATTAAAGAACCTCCATTAAAGAAGATTGACAATTCCTTGGAATATTATTAACTTAAAACTAATTTCTCCTGAATGAGGGGAAAACCATCCATTAAATGAAAGGAGAATTTATGAAAGACCTACATGAGATATTTACAAAGTTCAAAAAAGATTTTCCTAAGGTGCATTCAGATCACGAGGCATTGGGCAAGGAGATTCATGAAAGTCAGGGCCTCTAACGGAAAAGATGTGCTGGTTGATAAAAATTGCCATTTCAGGGGCAAGCCACCATGAATTGGCCCTTGAAACCCATATCATGAAAGCAAAGAAACAGGGGTGACGGACGATGAAATTAAGCATGCCTTGCTCTTACTAATACAGACCACTGGATTTCCAACCTTTATGGAAGCTTACTCCGTTTTTAATAAAATGTGAAATCACGAAAAGTACTTCCTGAAACATTGACTTTACTTATTTTCAAAAACGGTGTAAATTACTATCATAATATTCATCCTTTAATTATCTCGATTGTATATAATATTGGAAATAGCAATCTTTTCTTGAATAATACCTTCGAATTTGCCCATTTTGAAGCAGAAGAGAGCTAAAGTAGCCTAGATTCTTGAAAAACATAAAATCAGCTTAATGAATTGAATAATCTTGGGGCAAAAGTGGCCCCGTAACAAAACTTCTAAGGAGGTATCACCGAATGAGATCAGTTTCAACTGTGTTTCTTACCTTATCACTTATTTTTTTGATTTCATGTACCCACGTAGTACTAAAACAGGATGAAATTGATCCGTGGCTCAATACAATATCAGGTGGTCAGCCACCTAAGATAGACATCGCTGGAAAATGGCATGATGCACAAGATAATCCTTTTTTCAGTTTCGGCGAGGGCTACCTACGCCAAGAACAAAACGAGATAAGCGGAGCCATCGGCAAGTATAATATTGAAGGGGTTGTCTCAGGGAAAATAGTCTATCTCGTTTTTCTGTATAAGGGCAGCGTTTATTATACGGCCCGTTTGGAAATGTTCCAAGATTTACTTACGGGAAATTTTTTTGACGCCAGCGATAAGGAGCAGATAAGAGGTTATCCAACGTCTTTCGCAAGAACTTCGACCCAACCATAAAATAGAGGCGGATGTGAAGAGACGTGCAGCTTGAGTTTTTGCGGCTATCCGTTGTTTCCTTGATTATTTCAAGATAATGAGCTCTTTTTCACCCCGCTCATTGTAAAAAAAGAATGAGGGTCAGGTCTATTTTCTTGGCATTTACATTTTTGCAGGACTGTTAAGAGGAAGAGGAAATATCATTTAAGATTGTCTCTACATCCGTGAACAAGATTATGAAAATGGAACGGACCCTCAACTTTATTGAGGAAGAGCAAGAAAATAGACCCTAAATAGTCTCGTAAAAAGCCCACATTGTTATTTCCTCTTCCTTAACGAGTCCTTTATTTTCCTTACTTGTGGATAAATAACTTGCGACACCCTGTCGCTTTTTGGTATAATAAGCAAAAGGAGGGCGAACGGAAATGCAAGAAGAAAGAAGATTATTTAATCTCCGCGAACTCGAAAAAATGCTCAAATCACATTACAAAAAGCAAAATTCTGATTTAGAAGTATCCTTCGGAGATACTAAACTTACATATGTCATTCATGAAAAGGGTAAACCCTGGGCGCGGTCGTTGACAACAGAAGAGGCATTTACTGAGATAGCAAAGATTCTATTCCCGGATGAGGATGTCCGTGTCGTACGAATCCACTCTGATCCCCCTAAAGTAGAACTATTAATTGAAAAATCTTAACGGTCCCCTAGACTGAAATTCTATGCCCGACCCATATAAACGAGAACCATTAAGCGACGACGAAGTTAACCGAACCACCAATGCTTGTGGGACTTTCTAGCGGTAATCTTCAAATCTCACCATGACCTATTTTTGTTAACTTGTAGGTGTACTTGATAACCAAGAAGTAATATAGTTTGATAATGCGCGTCAGAGTAAACATTATTCAGGGCACCTAAGAGTACCTAAAGAAGGAGGGTGGAAAGTATGGCCAAGAAACTATTTGTGGGGGGTCTGAGTTGGGACACGAAGGACGACGGCCTGCGCCAGGCGTTCGCATCTTATGGGGAAATCACTGAGGCCAAGGTCATCACAGACCGTGATACCGGGAGGTCCCGTGGGTTTGGATTCGTGACTTTTGCCCGGGATGAGGACGCTAAAACGGCGATATCCAAGATGGATGGAACGACCCTTGACGGCAAGACCGTTAAGGTTAACGAGGCGCAGGAAAAGAGTCCTCGTGGAGGTGGTCGATCCGGCGGTGGTTTTGGGAGCGGTCGTGGCAGCGGACGCGATCGCTGGTAGTTGCGGCTACGCTCATTCGCTGCGATACTTTCCCATAACACACAGAACCGGCAAATTACTTAACGTATTGAACTACGTCCTTCACGTCCAACGAGCGTCTGTTCTGGACCCGTGGCCAATTTCTCCTCTTCGCAGTTCTTCCACTGGTCCTCCTTCTGTTGATGCTTCTGTCCTGGAACGTGCTTTCCGCTATCTGCATAGAGTTTCCGTCCTCTCCTTCCATTGCCATTTTGAGGAGTGCTGCTGGAATAGCGCTATCTCCTGCGCACACCGTTCGAGACCTCCTCCATCGATCCTGGCCTTCACCCTTTCGAGAAAGGGATGATGCTTTCAATTCTTCCGCATCGTTAGGGGAAGGGACAGGCATGCAGGCAATTTTTGTTGCGGCATAAGCCTCGATCTCCCGGAGCTTTCCGATTTCCCTCCCCACTACGAAAGAAAAAGCCTGCCCGCTCTTCCCGGCGCGCGCCGTCCTGCCTATACGGTGAACATAGTATTCCTCATCGTTGGGGAGGTCGTAATTGAAGACTGCCTCGATATCTTCCACATCGATGCCTCTCGCCGCAACGTCTGTAGCGACGAGTATCTCCGAACGGTTCCTTCTGAACCTGTCCATGGCACGCATCCTCTGAGGCTGGGTCATGTCACCGTGGAGTCCCTGAGCGGGATATCCCCTTGCCTCAAGCTCCATGACCACTTTGTCCACCCTCCTCTTCATGTTGCAGAATACAAGGGAAGATTTCAGGCCGTGAATATCGATGAGACGGCACAGGACATCAACCTTTGTGCCCTCTTTAACCCCAAGGTAATATTGCTTCACAATGGGGACCGTCAATTGTCTCTGGACAACCTTGACGAGCTCCGGCTCCCGCTGGTATCTCCGGGTAAGTTCCAGGATAGGTTTGGGCATGGTAGCGGAAAAGAGAAGAGTCTGTCTCTCCGCTGGGGTCCCTCCGGAGGATCGTCTCCACGTCGTCAATAAAACCCATATTGAGCATCTCATCCGCTTCGTCCAGGACAGCGGTCTTCACGGTATCGATTTTTAAAGTACCCCTGTTAATATGGTCGATGGTTCGGCCCGGCGTCCCGATGACGACATGGGCACCGGCCCTGAGGGCATGTATCTGCGGTTCTATGGGCTGCCCCCCATATACAGCCAGACCTTGACGTCTCTCTTGTGTGTGAGAACCCTTTTCAATTCCTCCGCAACCTGGACTGCCAGCTCACGGGTGGGACAAAGAACGATCGCCTGCGTCTTTCTGATGCTAGGGCGAATCGAATCCAGCATGGGGAGGCCAAAAGCAAGTGTCTTCCCTGTCCCCGTCTGTGCGTGTCCGATAATATCTCTCCCTTCAAGGATCAGGGGGATCGCTTTTGCCTGAATGGGCGTCATTGCCTCAAACCCCACATCCTGAACGGCTTTGCGCAATTCTCTTGAGATTGCGAGATCTTCAAACCTCTCTGTTTGCATAATTCTTCCTTTTACGTATATTTGGTTTTAGCCGTGAATCAGTTTACGCGTATTCAATCGGAGGGAATGAAGGAAACGGATAAATTGAAAACACGACGAGATACAATTTAACACATAATCAACCGACAAGCAAAGCTTGCTAAAATAGTGCTCCTTCCAGCTTCCACACTTCCGGTGACCGCCACAACCGCGATCTTAACAAATCGCTATGATGGAGGAACTCTTTAGGCAAGCAATCATAAAATTTATCGAACAATTCCTCTTGAGAAGTAACTTCAATCTTGGCGTTTTCACGGTCTACGGCCATCAGTTTGTAAAAGGTCTCAGGATCGTAATCCAGACCTTTCCAATAAATGTCTTGAAGTCGAGGCATAAAACCCATGGGGCTTTCGATGCCATAACCACGGCCGTGAACGCGATCGATAATCCACTTAAGCACCCGCATATTTTCGCCGAATCCGGGCCACATGAATTTGCCCTTCTCGTCACGGCGGAACCAGTTCACACGGAAGACGCGAGGTAGCTCGGATAACTGACGGCCTACGTTCAACCAGTGGTTCCAGTAGTCGGCCATGTTGTATCCGCAAAACGGCAGCATCGCCATGGGATCCCGACGCATGGCCGGTTGGCCTTCGGCCGCCGCCGTAGCTTCAGACCCCATCGTTGCAGCCAGATAAACTCCGTGAGACCAGTTAAAGGCTTCAAAGACTAACGGAACGTCTTTACTCATGCGTCCTCCGAAGATAAATGCCTTGATCGGCACTCCCGTTCGGATTGTCCCACTCCGGATCAAAAGTTGGACACTGCCTGATAGGCGCTGTGAAGCGCGAATTCGGATGGGCGGCCGGTCTCCCACACTCCGGCGTCCAGTCCTGTCCCCTCCAGTCGATCAGGTGAGCCGGCGGTTCGTCGGTCATGCCTTCCCACCACATATCCCCGTCATCGGTCATGGCGACATTCGTGAATATACAGTTCTTAGTCAGAGTTAGCATGGCATTGGGATTCGTCTTCATGGAGGTTCCCGGGGCCACCCCAAAAAAACCTGCCTCAGGGTTGATGGCTCTCAGGGTTCCTTCCTTGGTCGGCTTAATCCATGCAATGTCGTCGCCCATGGTAAACACCTTCCAACCCTCAAATCCCTTGGGTGGCACCATCATGGCAAGATTGGTTTTACCGCAGGCGCTCGGAAATGCAGCCGCCACGTAAGTTCTTTCTCCGACAGGAGTTTCCACTCCCAGGATCAACATGTGTTCCGCCAGCCAACCCTCATCCCTCGCCATCACCGAGGCAATGCGCAAGGCGAAGCACTTTTTACCGAGTAAAGCGTTGCCTCCGTAACCGCTGCCAAAAGAATAAATGGCACGTTCCTCTGGAAAATGGGTGATGTAGGTTTGATCTGGATTGCACGGCCAGGGAACATCCTTTTGACCTGGACCCAAGGGAACCCCCACCGAGTGCATGCATTTCACAAAGGCTCCCTTTTCGCCGAGAACATCGAGCGCAGCCTGGCCCATGCGCGTCATGATACGCATGCTCGTCACCACGTAGGGAGAGTCGGTGATTTCAATCCCGATGTGAGCGATGTCCGAACCCAAGGGACCCATGCTGTAAGGAATGACGTACATGGTCTCGTCCGCGCATGCAGCCTTCGAACAGTCCCTGGTTAGAATCTCTTTCATCTCCAACGGGTTCACCCAGTTATTTGTAGGACCGGCATCTGATTTTTTGAGACTACACACGTAGGTCTTGTTTTCCACGCGTGCGACGTCCCTGGGGTCTGACCGGGCGAGAAAGCTATTGGGACGCTTGTTTTCATTGAGGCGGATGAAGGTTCCGCTTTTCACCATCTCATTGCAGAGTTTCTGATTTTCTTTCTCAGAACCGTCACAAATATGGATTTCCTCCGGCTGGCACAGTTCGGCGGTCTCTCGGATCCACTTAAGCAACCCGCCGTTGTGCGTTCTCGCACCGTTCGTCTGAATCTCTTTCATCGAAGACCTCCCCCCTCTGGTTCACAACTCACACGGCATTAATTTCTTTGAAACAGCATCTTCTTCCCCTGTTCTCTCACGTCTTTCCTCGCTTGATGATTTCGTTCTCCGTCTTATCCTCCAGCCAACATGACGACAAGGTGAATTTCGTCGCCATCCTTGACAGGCTTCACGAGCTCATTCGGGTAAGCAGTAGCATGGTTCACGTAAATCTCGACGATGTTGTGCAATTTGTCTTTCTTGGCAAACAGCGCCTTCTCCATCCCTGGGAACTGCTGGACAAGATGGTTCAGGCAGTCTCCGACGGTATTCCCCTTGACTTCTACCACTTCCAAGCCGTTCGTATATTGGCGATGCGTCGTATGAATGTGCACTTTCACTGCCATCTTGCACTCCTTCCTGATCAGCCAGGTAGCTTCCAGCCTTTGCTGTTACGGTCCACCCAAAGGTAGGACTAAGCGATGAGTTATGAGGACGAGTGAGCTCACTCCTCGAGGGCGGGCTTGGTATGGAAATTCCCTTTCATTGGCTCACTAGACCTTGGCTCAATCGCTGCTTCCGATTGGCAAACAGAAGAATCTCTCACGTCCTCTTTATCACTCTTTTTCTGAGATCCGCAATGATCACAGTCCGGGTTCTTCTTGACTGTAAGCTCCGTGAACGTCAGTTCCAAGCCATCATAGATGAGTAGCCGATTGGTCAACAGCTTTCCGATTCCCACGAGATACTTAATCACTTCCGTCGCCTGAATGATCCCGATGAGTGCTGGGGCAACGCCAATGACTGGAAATTTTTCCTGCGGAATCGGACCCCGATACATGCACCTGAGGCAGGCTGTTTTCCCGGGAAGGATGGTCATGGCTCTTCCTTCAAACCCACTCACGGCACCATGAAAGAATGGAATCTTCTTCTCCACTGCACAGCGATTCAGGACATACCGGGTCGGCAGGTTGTCCATCGCATCAACGATGACATCACAGCCGTGAACAAGCTGAGAGACATTCTCCTCCGTGATGGTCTCTGCGATTGCCTCAAGGGTCACCCCAGAGTTCAGGTGCCTTAGTTTCGTCCTGGCCGAGTCAACCTTTTTTCTTCCAACGTCTTCTTCCCCGTGCAGAATCTGCCGGTTTAGATTGCTCAGCGTCACCTGGTCATGATCGATTAAGCGAATCATCCCCACCCCAGCAGCAGTCAGGTAGATCGCGATTGGAGATCCAAGCCCTCCGGCACCTGCGACCAAGACTCGTGACCTTTTGAGTTTTTCCTGCCCCTCGACTCCAATGTCTTGAATCATGATCTGTCTATCGTATCTTTCTCGCTCGTTTGGAGAGAGCATCATTATCCTCCGCCTTGACCTATCTTTTAGTCACAGAATAGCGCAACTCTGATCCGTTTCCATTGCCCATTAGGGTACAAAATCACATACGACTGACGACTACCACTGACGGCTTACCTTTTGTTTCAAAATCAGACGACAATGCCTCCGTTCAGGCTTGTCTTGACCGAGTGGCTGATTTCCTGAACAGTCTTCTGAATTTCACCAACCACGATTCCCAGTTTCTTATCATCCAGGGTTGAGCTGAACCCCACGACCCAAATGGCAGCGGGGGGAAGTGGGGCTGCCTGAATGGGTGCGGCAACCGCCCTGACACCCAGGATATATTCTTCCTGGTCAATGGCATAGCCCTTCTCTCTGGCCTTCCCAACCTCTTTCAGAAACTGTTTGGGGTCTACAATAGATTTCGACGTGTATCGCTTCAATCCTATCTTTTGTACAATCTGTTGCGCCTTTTCTCGATCCAGCTGAGCAAGCAACACCCGGCCCGTCGCCCCGACGAGCAAGGGGAGCCTCGTTCCCGGGGGCGACGTAATCTTCATCTCGTTGGGAGACTCCACAACGTCCACAATCGTAACATGGTCTCCGTTGAGCACCCCAAGAAAAATCGTTTCCCCCACTTTCGCCATGAGATTCTCCATGGGACGTCGCGCAATCTCCTTCAATTCCATCTTCGTGTGGGCTTTTCTTCCAAGCTCGAGTAGCGTGTAACCCACACTGTATTTCTTCTGCACGGGGTCCCGAACCAACAGTCCAAGTTCCTCCAGTGCGGTGGTGATGCCAAGGACCGTGCTCTTTCCAATCTTCAACTGTTTGGACAGGTCCGTCACTCCCAGGCCCCTCGGTGAATTGGAAAGAGCGTCCAGAATTCTAAAGGCTTTCTTTACAGAGGGAGCAGAATAGGTTATCTTTTTCATGCCGTTCACTATAATGAACTCTATTGAATAAAACCATAGCAGACCTTCCTAGACTCTGTCAAGCCAAATGTGGGGAAGCTCAGAAAATCCTTGACAAGCTTCACTTGTGTGATATGATTTGGAATATATTGTTGTTCACTATGAAGAACCTTACCGAAAGCGGATTTTTTCATCAAACGCACAGTCGGATGAGATGAGAAAGCATTGTCTCAGCTCATTGGAGTAGACCGATAACGAGGAGTCTCAAGAAATGGGAATCGAAGTGAAGCTCCCCGCCCCTGCCTATGGCAGGAAGGCGGAGCATCCAGCCGACCTGCCCGTGACCTCTCAAGAAAAAGTATTGAAACTCATCAGACCACAGAGAGAGTGGCGATGGGAGATTGCGGTCTATCTGTATCTCGCAGGAATGGGCGCAGGAGCCTACATCATTGGTTCCTTCCTGATTTGGCTGGGATATTCTCTGACTCCTTCGAAATCCCTGGTGCTCTTTGGAGTCCCCTTAACTCTTACACACGCTGCACTTCTTTGGGGCCCTATCCTCGTGGCGATTGGAGCCCCATTCCTGATTCTGGATCTGGGCAAGAAACATAAATTCTTCACCGCGTGTCTCAACCCGAGGACGTCATGGGTCGCGAGAGGCTTTATTATCCTTTCCGCCTTTATCGTCTTAGGTTTGATCGTTCTCGCTGTCTCCGTCCTGTCTCCCGAAAAATCTGGGTCTCCGAGTGTGCTCCGGTTCGTCCTCGAGGTCATCAGCGTCCTCTTTGCCTTTGCAACTGCCATCTACACAGGGGTACTCCTGAAATCGATGAGATATACTCCCATCTGGAACACACCGCTTCTGCCAACCCTATTTTTGGCCTCAGCTTTATCCACGGGATCCATGGTCGTTGTTCTTTCCGTCATGAGCTATGGACTCTTCGCTTCGAGTGGCGATTCACTTCTTCCGTTGATCCACGGGGTGATTCGTGTCGAACAGATTTTTATCCTCATTGAGGGATTCATCCTTGTGGTCTATCTTTGGGCTGTCTACCGGAAAGGAGACCAGGGGAAAGGTTCGGTTCATTTGCTCCTGTTCGGAGATTTGAAGTGGCTTTTCTGGGGAGGAATCGTGGCTTCTGGCTTTTTCTTCCCTATTATTCTTGAGTCTCTTTATTCCCAGTTGCCCGGATATCCCATGCTGTTAGTGCTGACAGGTCTCTTTCTCCTCTGCGGGGGATTCTTTCTCAGATCGGGACTTATCGCGGCAGGGATCAAGGAACAGTTTCCAATGCATCGGTTCATTGAAGCCAAGATGAGTCTTGAATTTTCACAAAAGAAAAGATAACACGTGAGTGGGTTCGTTGACCGGGTCTTGCGTCTCCGGCGACTTACGACCTGCGACTTCTGTTTCTTGTGTAAAAAGCGAGGTTGCCATGCACGGCAAATTGATTGTGGTCGATCATGAAAAATGCACGGGGTGCAGGCAGTGTGAAATGGTGTGTTCGGTCTTTCACACGGGTGCCAGTAATCCGAGCCGCTCCCGGATCAAGGTGGTGAAATGGGAGAATGTGGGTTGCTACCTTCCCATGACCTGCCAGAGCTGTGAGAAGCCTTTCTGCGTGGAGGTCTGTCCGACCAAGGCCTGCCACATGGACGAAGAAAATCAAAGGGTGGCCATAGACAAGGACAAATGCATTGGCTGCAAAACCTGCATCATTGCCTGCCCTTTTGGTGCTCCCCTATATGACAAGGTCGAAGAGATCTCCGTCAAGTGTGACTACTGTGACGGCAATCCCCAGTGTGTTGCTTTCTGCAATGTGAAGGCGGTCGATTATGTCGAGGCCGATAAGATCAATCTGACGAAGAAACGCGAGGTTTCTCTCAAGCTTGCAGACATGCTCAGGCACGCCCGGTAACCACCGAGCTGCCTCGCTGCTCGTGGATTATGAAGATTGGCGTCGAATTGTCAGGGTGACCCATGGAGCCACGATGACATCGGCAAGAAGAAGCTCGAACTCAACTCGGACGGTACTGTCTTGACCCTCTGTTTTCGATTTCGATCATTTTGTCTGGCAATGCCTTACTTCAAGAGGGTATGGGACACCACCATTCTTTGGATCTGATTCGTTCCCTCGTATATCTGAAGAACCTTGGCGTCCCTCATCATGCGCTCTGCAGGAAAATCTCTCACCAAACCATGCCACTGCATCATCTGAACGACCTCGGTGGTTACCTTCATTGCAATATCTGAGGCGTAATACTTGGCCATGGACGAAAACATCTGGACCGGGATCCCTTTCACCTTTGCGTCCATCATGGCAGCAGATTTGTAGGCGAGAGCTCTCGCTGCTTCGATCTCAATCGCCAAGTCAGCGATCTTGGCACGAATCCCTAAAACATCATTTTGTTGACCCGCCCGGTTCTTCTCCTTGATGAAGCGAATCGCGCAGTCGAGTGCTCCCTGGGCCACTCCCACGGCCTGGGCTGCGATGGCGGGCCTTGAGCGATTCAGTGTCCTCATCATAAGCCACCAACCGCCGTCTTCAACGCCGATCCGTTGGGAAATTGGAACCTTTACATCTTCCAAGATCACTTCCGTGGTATTGGAACCACGAATCCCCATCTTTTCCTCCGTCTTTCCTATCGAGAGACCCGGAGTTCCTTTTTCCACGACAAAGGCAGAGATCCCTTCAACCTTCTTGCCGGGTTGGGTCACTGCCATCACGGAGTAAAGATCGGAGACGCCCCCGTTGGTAATGAAGACTTTTCGCCCGTTCAGCACATAGTGATCCTCTTTGAGCACCGCCTTGGTTTGAATGGAGGCGGAATCAGAACCGGCGTCCGGCTCCGTCAAACAAAACGCCACCAGAGCCTTGTCACGAACCACACGCCTCAGATATTTCTCCTTCAATTCCGGGCTTCCCCCCAGCACGATGGGCATCAGTCCAACATTTTGCACGACCACCAGGAGAGCAGAAGCACAGCAGTGGGTAGCAATTTCTTCCACAACCAGGCAAAAGGAGGTAATATCCGCCTCTGGGCCTCCATATTCTTTGGGGATGAACAAGCTCAGGAACCCACGTTGAGCAAAGGCATCCACAATATCCAGTGGAAATTCCCCTTTGGCATCAATCTCCATCGCTCGTGGCGCAACAATGCTCTTAACAGTCTCTCTGGCTTTTTGTTTCCATGCTTCCCTTTCTTTCTCAAGTCCCTCCATGCGTCATTCTCCTTCGCTGGCTACCGAGCCCCAAGTCCCAAACGGTCTTACATGCTTGATCCACCTGAGACCTCCACCGTCGCACCGGTCATGTAGCTTGCTTCATCCGAGGCTAAGAAGGCGACCACATTGGCCACCTCCTCAGGCCGTCCCAATCGTCTTAAGGGTGTCTTCTCAATGACCATATTCTGATATTTCTCAGGCATCTTGGCAATCGTCGGGGTAAGAATCAACCCCGGTAAAACCACGTTGACATTGATCTGATACCTCGCTAACTCGCGGGCCACGCTTTTGGTCAGGCCAATGAGTACCCGCTTTGGCAGAACTGTAAGAGATCTCGGAGATGGCGCCACTCTTTCCCCAAATGGAAGACATATTCACGATCTTCCCGTAGCGGTTCTCGATCATGTGATCAGCGACCGCCTGAATGCAATTGAACGTTCCTTTCAAATGCACGCCCAAGACCGCATCCCAATCCTCTTCTTTCACCTTTAAGAGGGTGGCTCCACGGTCGAACCCTGCATTGTTGACCAGAATATCAATCCTTCCCCAGGCACTCAGCACCTGCTTGACCATGTCCTGAACCTGATTCGGGTTTGCCACATCCACTGTCAAAGAAAGTGCCATTCTCCCGAGTTTCTCGATTTCTCTCTGCGTTTCAATCCCTGTGGCAGGATTCATCTCGACGATGGCAACATCTGCGCCTTCTTGCGCGAATTTTATCGCAATGCTTCTTCCAATTCCCTGCCCTGCCCCTGTTACAATTGCTTTCTTATCTTTGAGCCTCATGCTTTGCACTCTCTTCTGAACACGTCGGTAAATGATCCCTCAAAAAGAGATTCTATTATAATCGATAAAAAGAAAAATTTTAAGTGGGATATTGACCCTGGGTGTAGAAATCTGCTCAAGAATATCTGAGCCGGGATTTTGTTCGGCTCGACTCTCTCGTGGACTGAAAGACCGTGCACAACGCGCGGCTTCCCGGCAATGATTTATTATTTATATTGTATTGTACCCCTTGACCCCCGCGTACAGGGCAAGGTTAAGGGGCACCTCCGGCCAGGGTTAGAATTCATAGATAACGCTAAACACGCCTGTGAAACCTTCCGGTCTGTTTTTGGCTTCAAATTCCCAGGCACCGTGAAGATCGAAAACCCAGTTCTTGTAGGTCGCCAATATTCCAGGACCCGCGGCAAAAACTTGAGCCTTGTTGTCTTTGACTTTGTTACCGTCAATTTCGTCGTCCGTGGTCTGCCAATAGGCATATCCGTTTAATCCCCCCCAGATCTGGACAGGAGCATCCTTTTTGCTAAAGGCATAGCTAATGCCGTAATCGAACTTGAATTCCTGTCCCGGAAGCCGGTCTACTTCGACGCCAGGCGCCACGACGTATTCGTCATTCTTCGTATTGAAATCGTACATAAATTTCGCTCCGACTTGGAAGTTTGGAGCAAAGAACCACGTGACTCCAAAGGGAATCTCAAAGGTCCAGAAGTTCGTCCCGATATTCACCAGGTCGTCTCCGTCATAGGGACCCACTGGAATATAGATGTCCAATCCTGTTACGGCATGGAACAAGCCGTTCGGGGAGTGGTACGACCAGAAGACTGGGTTGTAGATTAGGTTGCCGATGGCCGTTTTGTCATCCGAAATTTTTAAAGGTCCTCCTGGGGTCGCCACTGTCACTGATTCATCCACGTTTACGAGCGGAATGAAGAGATGCGTGCCCAAGAACCCTCCGAGGAATTGAATCGGGGAAACATAAATCAGCCGGAGAGTGTTGGCCCAAACGTCCAAATCCTCTAACTGTACGGGATCCCCCTTCGCAACTTTCATCTCATTGCGGTCATTGTCCATGAGCTTGTCTGCCGTGTAGAAATAGACATAATCTTTGACATAAAAACCTGGAGGCGGGACAGCTCCGACAAAAAACGCCTCAGATCCGAGGGGGTACTGGTTTCCTCCCCCTCCAAAGCCCATCACAGGAAAAAACAAAAGAGATGAGAGAATCATGATGGGCAACCAACATTTCAGTAACCTTACGGTCTTTTCCATAATTCCCCTCCTTTTCAGATTGAAAGTTTTCTGCTGCCCAAACACTTGAACCACCTTGACTGTGAGCATCCCCCCTTTCCCCCCTACCTATTTTGTTACTTCCCCAAGAGCTTTCTGGAAAAGAACCAGCGTCCGGCTCCGTCAAACAAAACGCCACCAGAGCTTTATCACGAGCCCGTGGCAGGATTCATCTCTTCTCCTTCCTATTAGTTTTTGAACCTCTGTCCCCTTGACCTGGGGCCTCTGCGGACACAAAATCTAAAAAAAAAGCCGTGAGCATCACTGAAGCTGCCCACGGCTTGATGTTTTCAATGAGATTATTCGAACCGGTCTACGGGCAGACTCCACCTCCTTTTTTGTTCCACCACCACCAGCCCTGGATTGATCCACTCTTCTTAATCATCAGAATATCCCTTTGAGGTAGATCTTCGTAACATGCTCAGACTTGTTTGTCAAGGTCGGATGTTGATCGGGAGGCCGTATAAATCTGTTTAAGGACGTAAGGACAGGAAGTTCTGTCCGACCCAGATATCTCGTGGATCGGAACTAGAAGAGCGAAGCTCCACGCCCTAAAGGGTGTGGCTCCCCGGTAAGGTACTTTCCTTTTATAGTGTGCCCCTTCCTGCCTGCCGGTAGGCAGGGACTCCGCCCTCAAGGGTCGGGCTTACGGGGCACTTGCCGGTCAAAATAGGGGGGAAGTCTTTCAAGAACTTCCCCCGTCTTTTCATTCGTTCTTCCAGGTAGGTTTACGCTTCTCGAGGAAAGCTTTGAGACCTTCCATGGCGTCATGAGTCTTCATGAGCTGGTTCAGGTATATCTTCTCAATCGCCTTCAACCCCTTGTCCATATCATCATTGAGCCCGGCAAGGGTCGCCTCTTTCGTCAATTTCAACACCAAACCACTCAACTTCGTAAACTTCTCGACAAAGGCGTTCACCTCTTGACCGAGAGAAGCCTCCGGAACCACTTTGTTAATCAAGCCCAATACTGAAGCCTCTTGTGCACTGATCATATCTCCTGTGAGGATGATTTCCATCGCTTTCTTGCGTCCGATGATCCTCGGAAAGACCAACGCCGCGATGGGAGGAAAGACGCCCACCTGGATCTCCGGTTGTCCGAATTTCGATTTCTCTGTGGCAATGACCATATCGCAGTAGAGGGCAAGTTCACATCCTCCGCCCAGGGCAGAGCCATTGACCACGGCTAGGGAGGGAACTTTCAACGCATCCATCAGCCTGAACATTCTGTGGAAAACGTCGATCATTTTGGGTGCGAGATCTCCCATGTGATCGGCCACCTCCACGCCGACAGAGAAAGCCTTCCCTGCGGCTTGGATGACAAGGAGTTTCAGCGACTTCTCTTTTAGTAATCCTTCAAAAAATATATTAATCTCCTCCATCATCTCGATGTTGAGCCAGTTCAGGGGAGCCCGGTTTAACGTCAGTGTGGCCACCCCCTCTTTCAAATCGGTCTGAATGTGCTTGAAGGCCATATTGCTCACCTCCATATATACCATCTCCTTTCTTTGATGTTCAATCTTTGCCTCGAAGTGAAGCTCCACGCCCTAAAGGGCGTGGCTTCCCGGTAAGGTACTTTCCTTTTATATTGTGTCCCTTCCTGCCTGCCGGCAGGCAGGGACCCCGCCCATCCCGCTAAGGCGGGACGGGGCACGCTCTGGTCACCTATGCTTTCCTGATGGCGCACAGCAGCGATTTCATATCTGGATAACCCATGATGGGTTCTCTGCATTCGGTGTCGGTAAGGAGATTTGCATTGGCCTCTCTGGGCCACCCATGAGGAACGAGGACCACGCCTTCTGCCACTCTCTCATCCACGTGAGCTTTCATCCGGACAATGCCTCTATGTGTCTCAATGACGATCTGATCCTCCTCTTTGATCCCATACTGGAGAGCTGTTTTTGGCCCGATCTCCGCCCTGGGTTCAGGATTCTTTTCCTTTAATGATTTGATATCCCTGAATTGCCCGTGGGTATAAAACAAGTTTCTGTTCCCCGTGGAGAGGATCAAAGGATACTTCTCCAACAATTCAGGTGTGCTGAAGGGACTTCGACGAGGTTCCAGATAGGTGGGAAGGGGATCGAATCCAGCCTGTTCGAGTGCGTCACTGTAAATCTCGATCTTTTTTGTCGGCGTCGAGAATTTTACATCTTTCATTCCATATTCTTTCTCTTGATAAAAGGCTCCTTCCGGTTTTTCTTCCAGCAGCTGCTTAAAGGTTAAGCCGGTCGGCCCCAACTCGAAGGCGACGAGATCTTCCTCCGATTTCCAGGGGAATTGGTCTCCCATGCCCAACTTTTTTGCGAGTTCCGTAAACAATTTCCACTCTGACCAGCTTTCATAGAAGAGGCTCGATGGCCTTCTTTCTCAGCATGAGATAGGGGAAACAGTGGCAGACATTGTACGTGTAGGCAACGCCCCATTTTTCAAGGTGGGAACAGGCAGGCAGGACATAATGGGCCAGTTCTCCTGTCTCGGTCATGAAGAGATCATGGACGACGAGAAGGTCCAGTTTCTTAAACCCTGACCTGAAGGCATTGGTGTCTGGCATGGAGATGATCGGATTTCCTCCAATCACGAAGAAAGCCTTGATTTTTTCGGGAATGCTTTCAGGAACGCACGTCACCACACCATAAGGGCTTTTCCTTCCCCACACCTCATAGAAGAGCGGATATTGATCCGCTCCCAGGGGTTTTCCCTCGACCTCCATCCCCACGTTGCCCAAGAGTCAACCTCGGACTGATCACCCAGCCCCCTCGGTTATTGATGTTCCCCGTGATGACCTGAAGAACGGAGAAGGCGCGACTGTTCTGAGTGCCATTGGCCGTTTGATCCTGGGTATTGGTCCCCTGATAAATACCCGCTCCCTTCTGTCTCTGGCAAACAGGCGGGCAAGCTTGCGGATGTCTTCTGCGGGGATCCAAGTGATCTTCTCCGCCCACTCCGGGGTATATTTCTGTACATGGGGGACGAGCTTATCAAATCCATATGTGTATTTTTCAATAAACTCCATATCGTAAAGCTTCTCCTTGATGATGACGTTGATCATCGCAAGGGCCAGGGCTCCGTCCGTACCCGGTCTTATCCTGAGATACATTTCGGCACGGTCAGCCAATGGAATCCTCTTGGGGTCGATGACGACCAGTTTCGCCCCCTTTTTTAAATTCTCCTCGATCGCCAGTTGTAATGGAAAGTCAGATTCATCGGGGTTATGTCCCCAGAGGACGTAGAGGTTTGAATCGAGTTCCTCGGTAGGGTATTTACCAAAGGTAATCTGTCTCGTTCGAATTCGCATCCGATAGCAGATGCTCTCAACGGAGAAGAAGTTGGGGGAACCAAAGGCGGCTTTGAACCTTTGGGTCAAGCCCACCATTTCAAGATTCTCAACCCCGATAGACCCGCTAAACATTCCCAGGACAGAAGGTCCGTACTCCTCCCTAAGCTTCAGCAGCTTGTTCGCTATTTCCGTAAGGGCCTGATCCCAGGTGACTCTCTCCCAGCCTCCCTTCACCCTCTTCATCGGATACTTCAGCCGATTGGGACTGATAAATGTTGTCAAGGGCTGCCTCCCCTTTTGGGCAAAGCTTTCCCTTGTTCAAGAGGATGGGATTCGAGTCCTTCGACCTTGATTGCCTTTCCGTCCTCAACGGTCACTTTCGCGCCGCAGCTATGGTAACATAACGTACAATCCGTCCATACGACTTTCGCCTGTTGACTCATGGATAACCACACCTCCTAAAACAGCCTTGATCGTCGATCGATCATTAGTGTTACCCCTTCATCGCAAGGAGAACGGCTGGTCTCCCCTTTCTATTTCACTCCTTCTAGTCCGCTCTCTCAAAAATGGCACGCATAAATAATATCAATCCAAGGACGGGTGGGGATATCGTAAGAGCCTCACGGCCTCTCCCCTTTGTAATGACGTCAACAGCCTGGCAAGATCATTTTACGGTAATTGGGCTGAAAAAACAATTTCAAAATAAACCTAAAGGGTTAATGCACGCCTTGGTCCGGACTGCAGTAACACGGACGCCCTTCTTTGACTGCTGTCGCAATGAATGCTTGCAAGCTCAGTAAGGACTTCAGAAATAGGAATACCCTTTGGACTGGAGGACTTTCCAGCCCAAAGGGTATCGTGTGTTGTCAAGCCAATGACGAAACGGTACTCCTTGAATCCTTTCCTTATTTGCTCTGAGGTTTGCCCAATACCTCCTCAAAGAAAGTTTCATCCAGAAGTTTGCCATCGGCGATGTTCTGGCGGTACTTGATGAAATCAATGACATCCACGACCCGTAATCTTCTTGGTATTGAAGGCACCAAATCCCAGGAAGGCCTCTCCCATCATGTTGGCGGCCAACCAGTGTCGGTTGTAGTTCTTGGTCTGATCCCAGAAGAATTTCTTCTTGGCTCGGACCGAATCGATCGACTTGATCAAACACCCCGGGAATAAGGTTGGCGAAGGTCCACACCACTTTATCCACTTCGGCGTCGAGCAAGAGAAAAGTCGTAGTCGTTGTTTTTCAGCTTGGTGTTGACCCACTCCCTCGCCTTCTTGAACTCATCGCCCGTCTTGAACTCGCCGTAAACAATCTCACCGTCGTCGACATACTTATCCGTGACGACCTGTGGGTTGCGGGCCCAATTGCCCTTCTCATCTTTGAGAACGGGCACCACCTTGGAAATAAGTGTCTTCATCTTCATCTTATAGGCGCTCCACATCTCGCAGCTCACGCAGTTCCACATGGCATCCTCCATGCTCAGGAACCAGGGGAGGAAGTCGGAAGCCCCGCCGTCTGGAGCTGAACCATGTCGTGGGCCTGCCTGTCCATAAATAGCCAGGTCTGAAGAAATCGCAAGGTCACAGGCCATTCCGATTTCCTGTCCACCTGCCACCCTCATGCCGTTGACACGGCAGATCACCGGTTTCTTGCACATGAGGATGGCGTCGACCATGTTGTTAAAGAGCTCCATGTATGCGCCGTACTCCTCGGGTCGTCTGCTATAATATTCGGAATACTCTTTGGTATTGCCACCGGTGCAAAATGCATAGGGACCCGTTCCGGTAAAAACAGTGGCCACCACCGATCGGTCTGTTGACGAATTCTCCATGCCGGCGATGACACCTTTTACCATTTCGGTGGTATAGGAATTATACTGGGCCGGGTTATTCAGGGTAATCCATGCCACATAAAGACCTTGAATGACATTCCCCTTCGGGTCCTTCAACGGTCTTTTCTCATAGACGGTGCATGGGGCCTGCGTTCCCCAATGTTCCGAACCATACCGGTCATGATTTTTAATTTCATCTTCTCTTGGTATCCATGCTAATGACATAGGTAACCCTCCTTCTTCAGAAATTGGTCATTGAGTCATTCGTCATTCAGTCACTGCTCCTTCTAGAAATCCGGAGTCAGAACGATCCGTTTCTCCGGAGACCCGGCCTTGTGGACCTCTTCAAAGACCGCCCGATCTGGCTCATGGGCCGGACTTCCACGAAGGGTCAATGTCGATCTTTTTCGAAAGGACCATATCCAGGACGATCGGATAATACTCAGGCAGACACCCCCAGGTCCCGATGATTTCGGCATCAAAGGCCATCAATCGAGAGATACTGTATTCCTTCTTGGCCATCCCAAACCCGATCACGATCAGCTTGCCCGTGAAGGAGAGCATCTCGAGGGCGATTTCCTGTCCTGCCTTGGTTCCACTCACTTCAAAAATCTTCCAGCCAAAACCGGCCTCCAGTCCATTTTTCTTGCAGATCTCTCGAAACTCATTACGAAGATCCTTGATGGCCTTGTCTTGAGAACTGATGACGAAATCGCCTCCGTATTTCAGAGCCCTCTGCAGCTTTCTGCGGGTTTCTCGCGATGCCGATGACGGTCTTTGCCCCCAGGGCCTTTGCCATCTGGCACATATAAACGCCCACTCCGCCGGTGACTCCGATGATGATGACATTGTCTCCGGGCTGGAGATCAGCCCTCTTGGCCGCCTGGTAAGGCGTGGTTGCGGCATCGGCCACCACCGCCAACTGCTCCAGAGGAACGTTTCCCCGGTTCCGGACTTCACAGAGGTCAACGACGGGCACAGGGATATGACTCGAGAAGCCGCCATAGATTCCCAGACTGTTGCCGGGCATCTTCTGCACGAGACAACGGTTTCCTCTTCCTGTCTTGCAGAGGAAGCATTGACGGCAAGGCATGACAGCAGGGACGATGACTTCCTTTCCGATCCATTTCTCATCTCCTGCCACGACGGTCCCGGCGATTTCATGTCCCAGGGTGAGAGGTGGTTTTTGAACCGTAGGAACACCATCATAGAAATAACCGAGGTCAGTATGACAGACCCCACATCCAGCCACTTTCACCAGCACTTCGCCTGGCTTGAGGGTGGGGACGGGAATGGAGGCCTTTGCCAACTTCCCGGGCCTTACGGCACCCGTATCCTTATCCTTTGTCGTCGGTTCTACCATTTGCCAAGTTTGAATTTTATCCGGTAGTTCTGCCATAACGTTCACCTCCTTTTAGAGTATTGACACATGAAGAAATTGAATCCTGACGAATACCTCCTTTCTCATTTCAGATCTTGTTTTTTTCCATTTTGATTCTTCAATTTCGATGTCATCAGGTCATGCCGTATCCACCATCCACACACAGGAGTTGACCCGTAATGTATCGAGAGTCGTCAGAAGCAAAGAAAACGAAGGCGGGAACAATTTCTTCCGGCTCCGCAAAGCGGTTTAACAAGATCCGACGCAAGTAGATTTCTTGGAGTTTTGGGTCGGTTCGTATCTTTTCGGTCATCTCTGTCGACACGATCCCCATGAGAATCACATTCACCGTGATGCCATAGTCTGCCAATTCCCTTGCCGCCGATTTCGTAAACGCAATGACACCTCCCTTGGCAGCACTGTAATTGATCTGCCCCTTCGTCCCCACCAGTCCCGCAACAGACGTGACATTGACGATCCTTCCGTATTTGTTCTCAATCATGTATTTCGACGCTGATTGTGTGCACAGAAAGGGTCCCTTGAGGTGAATGTCCACTACCTCATTCCATTGGTCTTCCGTCATCTTGGTGAGCATCGCCGGCCTCGTCGCTCCGGCGTTGTTGACCAAAATATCCACTCTGCCAAAGTTCTGAACGGCTGCCTGGATGATTCTCTCTGCATCTGCTTTGACGGCAACGTTTCCCTTAACGGCGACCGCCTTCCGTCCCATCTTTTGAATCATGTCCACGACCTCGAGAGCGGGTTGATCCCGGGTCGCATAGTTCACGACGACGTTAGCCCCTTCCTTTGCAAAGCCGAGGCAGATGGCTCTTCCAACGCCCCTTCCACCTCCTGTGACGACGGCCGCTTTCCCTTCCAATTTGCCCATAATGTCCTCTCCTGTCAGAAAAAATGATCCAATTAAGACCTCGCCATAAATTTAGGTCCGCCCAGGAGACCTCTCTCCTGTATCTCGTTCAAAGTAGTCTCCAAAACTTGTGAATAATTTCTCAAAAATACCTAAAAACTTAATGTCCTCGTTCAACGGCAAAAATGCCTTTTCGTCCAGCAATCTTTTAACGTATCAGAATGATGGTTCAGAGGATCCGAGGTGTCGAAATTTCACGGGCAAGTCGGCTGGATGTCCCGTCTTGTCACGCCTTAGCGGGTTAGGCGGGAGAGGAAAGCCGACCGTGTAATCATGATATCTACGTTACCCGGAAGCCCCGCCCTTGTGCCTGCCTGTCCGGTAGGCAGGGGCGGGGAGGCTTCATTTAAAGGCGGAAACTTCACTCTTATTAATGATACGGCCTGAAAAACAACTCCCTTCCCGGCTGTCGTCTGCAGTCAGGAAGGGAGGAAAAAGATCAACGGAGCTTAAATTCCTTACCCATCTTGCCCATTCCCCTCATCCATCCAACGAGTTGGAAAAACGTGAGAGGGTCGCGAACAGTCCATCTATTCGATCACTGCGATAACAGCCTCAGCCTCTACTTCTTGTCCGGGGGCAACCTTTACCTCTTTTATCGTGCCTGCCGCGGGAGCAACCACCGGCATCTCCATCTTCATTGCTTCAAGAACTGCTACCTGGTCATCTTCTTTGACTTTGTCCCCCACTTTCACAGAAACAGAAACGATCTTGCCCACCATAGGTACGGTCACAGGTATTGCCATAGGACTTTCCTCCTCACAATTCGATTTTTCGTTATTTCAGGCCCAAACAGTTTCTCGCCAGGATCATCTTCTGGATGTTCGAGGTTCCTTCGACGATTTGATAGGATTTCGCATCTCGGAAGAAGCGTTCCACCGGATATTCCCTCGAAAATCCATAGGATCCAAAGATCTTCACTGCGGTATTGGCCGCCCGAACAGCCACCTCTGCGGCAAAATACTTTGCCGTCGAGACCTCGATCGAGTTCCGCACTCCTTGGTCTCTCATCCATGCGGCACGGTAGACCAGGAGTCTGGCTGCCTCCTCTTCAACAAACATCTCAGCAATCTGCTCCTGAATCATCTGGAAGTTGGCGATCGGCTGGCCAAACTGCTCGCGCTCGTTTGCGTAACGAACGGAATGCTCAAGGCACGCCCTCGCCACCCCGACAGCCCCCGCGGCAGAGGAGAGCCGGGTGTTGTCGAGCATGAACATGCAGAGCTTGAACCCATCTCCTTTCTTTCCTATCAGACTATCTTTGGGCAACTTCACATTGTCGAAATAGATCTCTCCTGTGGGGGCACAGAACAGTCCCAATTTGGTCTCAATCGCTTTCTGCGTCACACCGGGGGCATGCATGTCCACCATAAACGCCGACATGCCTTTGTGTTTTGCCGCACGGTCCGTGTAAGCATACACGATTCCCACATCGGCCACTGGAACGCCCGAGATCCACATCTTTGTGCCGTTCAGGATGAACCCGTCTTCCACCTCCTGGGCTGCCGTCTTCATTGACGCGACGTCTGACCCGGTGTTTGCCTCGGTAATGGCAAAACAGCCCAGCCAATCCGCATTGATCAGTTTGGGGAGATACTTTTCTCGTTGTTCCTCGGTTCCAAAGTTGAGGAGCACGGACTGGATAGAATTCATTTGAAGGTTAAAAGGGAGGCGCCAGGATGGAGAAATTCTCGCTACCTCTTCCGTCATCACGGTCGCCGCAAGGACACCGGATTCGTTTCCGCCGTATTTCTCCGGAGCGATACATCCGAAAAATCCCAATCGTGCCATTTCTTTAACGATCTCTTTCCGGAACTTATGCTCTTTTTCATCCTCCTCCATGGTCGGAGCAATCTTCTTCTCCGCAAAATTCTTAGCCATTTCGCGCATTGCTTCTTGTTCTTCGGTCAATTTGAAATCCATAACTTCGCCTCCCCCGGCCTAAGATTGTGCATTTTATAACAAAGGGCCTATTCTTTGTCAAGAAAATTCTGTTCGTTAAGTTCCTTTCTAAATTATACAAAATAACACAACATAGAATCCAAAAAAACAGCCCATCAGTCTCTGTTCGCTTGGTCTCTGTCAGGGAAAAGACCTATCACCTAGTGAACTCGCCTTGACCTCGTCCTATCTCGTCTCCAGTCCCTGCCTACCCTGTCTGTCGACAGCCAGGGGCAGCCATCCACTAAGAGGCACAGAACCGGGCTCCGAAGTAATGCGCATTTGTTTACAGGGTCAGTTCTCCTCCCCGCCAATCCCACATTGTGTGTTGACAAGTTTGCGTCTGTCCCTTTAGGATAAACGTATGTTTTTTCTGATCTTCTTGCTCGTCATGTTTCTCTCCATCCCTTGCCAAGCGGAAACGGCATCACCGTCTAACCATCAGGTGTGGCAGGTCTATGGCCGACAATGGACCGTGGAAGCTGAAGAGCAGTTTAGTTCTTGGGTGGAACAGCATCTCACAGAGGATTTCTTCATGCGATATAAGATCCCTGTGGATTGCGCGGATGTTCCCTATGCCGTCCGCTGGATTTTCGCACGGATTGTCCACCTGCCAGCGGCCGCTACGACAAGAAACGACAAACTCATTGGCCACTGGTCCACCGATTGGAAGCACTTGCCCACGGATCCGCTATGGCACCAGGATCGCAGGTTTCGTGCCGCGCTGCTGCATATGCTGAATGAAACCACAACGCGGACCCTTCCTTTCGATACGTATCCTATTCGCATTGCCCCCTACTCCGTCACTCCAGGAACACCTTTCTTCATTACGGAGTCTCATGCAGGAGTCATTGGCCACGTCTCCCTGGATGGGAGCCAAGCCCATCCCCTTCAAACCTGGGAGGCAACTGTCCCTATGAAGATCCAGAAGCTCAGCCAAAAAACATTTGTCTCCACAAGGCCTGAATCGACCATTTATTCGGGTCTGGTGAAATTCCGTTGGCCCATTTACGAGGAAGGTCGCTGGCAATATCTCCCCGCGAAATTGCATCCGTTCTATTCCGAAGAGCAGTATCGATCTTCCTTTTACGAGGGTTACGCTGACTACATCGAAGCCGTGGCCAAGAGAATCGACCCGACGAACTACGATCCCTGGGAAAAGATGCTGAAAGTTTTGGGAACAACCGCTCGCTATGTACAAACCCGGGTGCCGATTGTGTTGGAGGGCTACCAACGGTGCCAAAAAGGACGATGTCCCGAAGGCTCAGAGCTCTGGGAAACTTACAGCACTCCGGGGCGAGATGGATTTATCATCCTTCTCATGGATCACCTTCATCAGATCATCGAATCGAACAGTCTCGATCAAGACGCCATGAAGAAAGAAATGGAGGCCATTCGGATCGAGATCTCCCCAGGCCGATCTATCTCCTTTGATCATCTCTACCAAAATTACCTATGGCTGTCGCCCGATCCAGCGGATTCGATCGAAGCGCGCTGGGGATTGAAGAAATGCGACATGATCCTTTCCCGCATCCGCAGTGCCTACAAGTCCATTGCCTTCGTGGAAAGGACTTACCGAGAAAAGGACCCCAAGTACGCGGATTTTTCGTTTCGGCAACAGCAGGAGATTCTTAGCCGGCTCTACAAAGAACGGGATCGCTCTCAGTGTGAGGACACAGTGGAACGAACACGAGCTGTGGAAAGATGATCCCTCACTTTCGGACCATCCCTGGCGGATCGCCGGCCATCCGGGCTCCAGTGAGGCATTAGTAAAGGAGCGGTTCCCATGCTGACATCAGAAATCTGCTTCTTGCCCGCTACAGAACTCGCACGTCGTATCCGTAAGAAGGACTTGTCAGTCCGTGACGTGATGGCAGTTCATCTTGCCCAAATCGAGCGGATCAATCCGAAACTGAACGCCTTGGTCACGCTCATGCCCGAGCAAGCCATGGAGCAGGCGAAAAAAGCGGATGAGGCTCTGGCGAAGAACAGAGAGGTTGGCCCACTTCATGGGCTTCCTGTTGGGCACAAGGATCTGTTTCCGACGAAGGGCATTCGTACAACCTTCGGTTCCCCTGTGTTCAAGGATTTCGTTCCGAACTATGACGCCCTGATCGTGGAGCGCCTAAGAAAAGCTGGGGCACTCACCGTGGGCAAAACGAACACACCTGAATTTGGCGCTGGCTCCCAGACCTACAATGAGGTCTTCGGCGAGACGGCTAATCCTTACGACACCACGAAGACCTGCGGCGGCAGCAGCGGTGGAGCTGCCGTGGCCCTTGCTACCGGAATGCTTCCCATTGCGGACGGAAGTGACTTCGGGGGATCTCTGCGGAACCCTGCCAACTTCTGCAATGTGGTGGGCCTTCGTCCTTCCCCTGGCCGGGTCCCGTCCTGGCCCAACCCTGCCGCTTGGTTTCCCCTTACGGTTCAAGGCCCCATGGCCCGCACGGTTCAAGACGTGGCGCTGATTCTGACCGCTATTGCTGGGCCCGACCCTCGGTCACCCATTGCCATTGCCGAATCTGCGAGCCTCTTTGCTCGGCCGTTAGACCGAGATTTCAAAGGAGTCCGGCTCTCTTGGAGCCGGAACCTTGGAGGTCTCCCTGTCGATCCGGCAGTAACATCAGTCATTGACGGAAAGCGCGACGTTTTCCAGACCCTCGGTTGCATCATTGAAGACACGGAGCCCGATTTCACAGGCGCAGATGAGATCTTCAAGACGTGGCGGGCCTGGCGCTTTGAGCTCGCCTACGGCTATCTGTTGAAGGATTACCGAGACAAACTGAAAGATACCGTCATCTGGAATATCGAAGAAGGAAAAAAATTGGCTGGCCCGGACCTCGGTCTTGCAGAAGTCAAACGAACGGAACTCTATCACCGGGTGCGGCAATTCATGGAGACCTACGAATTCCTGATCCTGCCCGTAAACCAGGTGCCTCCCTTCGACCTGAAGCAACGTTACGTGACCGAGATCAACGGCGTGAAAATGGAGACCTACATCGATTGGATGAAATCCTGCTATTACATCAGTGTCACCGGCCATCCTGCCATTTCGGTGCCGTGCGGATTTACTCCGGAGGGTCTTCCTGTCGGTGTCCAGATTGTGGGCCGACATCAGGACGATTTTGGCGTGCTCCAGCTCGCCCACGCCTTTGAGCAGGCCACAGAATTCTGGAAAAGGCGGCCTCCTGGGATGGATGAACCGCCACGCAGTTCCAATACACAGACCATCAACAATCAAGAGTCAGGAGTGAGGAGTAAGGGGTTGAAGAAATCCAGAAGGCAGAAACCAGCATTGGGAATGAGGAGATAGCCTGAGGGGAGCGCTAGGTTTGAGGACTGCACTTAAGGAGCGCTTCCGAAGAATCTTAAAGCGACGGCAACACCTCAACGCGTGATTTTTGGACGAGTTCTTCGAAACTTCTTCTCCCCTGGAGTGGCATTTGTCTTAGGCGAGTAAAGGTTCCTATCTGCGACCAATCTTGACTTCTCCCTATAGAAACCTTCCAGTTTTTCTTCTTCCTTATCCGTGAGCATGTGTTTTTCATTAAAAACCTGTTGAATGGATTTGACAAACCGGTCTTCGCTCGGGTTCAACTTGTATCGGTTTAGTCCCGACAGAATCCATTCGAACCTTGCCTTATTCATGGTGCCCCTCCATTTCGCTCGCTCACTCTCTGTCTCGGAAGCCTCGGTGGACAGTGGCCTCTTTGACCAGCAAGCTTTTGCCCATGAAGTCGAATTTGTTCAGCATGGAGACAGCTCTCCGGGCATCCCACTGGGTAGCCATCTCCACGAAACCAAACCCTCTCCGCTGACCGGTTTGCCTGTCCTTGACAATGCTGACCGACATAACATCTCCGGCACGGGAGAAAAGGGTTCTCAGCTCGGATTCACTCGCTTCGTTTGCAAGATTGGCTACGTATATTTTCTTGTTGATTTTTGTCTTCCTTTTGATGGATCTCTCCCTTCGACCCGTTCTCTACTTCTTGAAACACTCCATACACAGCAAGGGCTTGTCCTCCGGAGGCGGAACCTGGCACATAATCACTCTTCCGCACCCTGCGCACACGACACGATAGGTTTTCGGACGAGCAGAGTGGGACCGTCTCCGTCCGCGGCCCCCCGGAGGCCTTCTCCTCTGAGTCATTTTCGACCTCGTTTCTGCCCTGGGAATGGGTTAATAACGGCCACCACGTCCCCCGCCGTATCCCGATCGTCCTCTGGGTCCACCAGACCTTCCCCGATCGGGACGATCATACGCTTCGTTCACCTTGATCGGTTGTCCATCGAGTTCTTTACCATTCAGGGTTTTGATGGCCGTTTGGCCTTCACTCTGGTCTGCCATTTCCACAAATGCAAACCCTCTGGACTGTCCGCTGTACTTGTCTTTGATAATGGTTATCGAGGTAATCTGACCCATCCCTTCAAATGCCTGCCGAATGGTCTCCTCCGTCGTTTGATAGGACAAATTCCCAACATAAATCTTCATGATCATCCTCCTCTCTGATCAAAGGGTGAATAAACCTCTCTACCTTCGCCGCCTATATGTTCCTACCTATCGCAGACAGGGTGAGTACTGAGAAAGGGCTCTTGCCTGTTCGTATTCCCAGCATAGCAAACAGCCCCGTTTTCTCAAAAAAAAGCCCGCAAAGAAGTTGTATAGCGTTCTTTGCGGGCTTAACCGCCAGGGTACCGTAACGCTCTAGGCAACTAATCTGTGAGACATTTATATCCTATTTTGGACCGAAAAGCAAAAGATATTGAGCTCCCCCCTAAAAGGTTGGGCTTCCGGGTAATGTCGATACGATTGCACGGTCAGCTTTGACTCCACTGCGGGAGTCCGTTACCGCCCTCCCCGCCGACCTGCCTACCGCAGGCAGGCAAGTCGGGGCATCAAGCCGACTTTCCCGTGAAACGTAAATGAACGGTTGGCTTTGGGGACAATCCGAGACGGAACGGGAGACCAGAGTGGACCCTCGACCCTTGAGGATCGCGTCGCTTGAGGCAAGACCCTCAAGGAACTGATTTTTAAAAGTGGGTTTGACGCACTAAATAAAATATTTTGCGATGTCGATGTGGTATTTGTTGGGATCCAAGGTCTTGACGACGCTCCGTTTGAAACGCCCCTGTCCGTCGACGTCCATCAGATCGGCAAACTCCTTTTTCACTTCCCCTTTTTGATCCCGTGACACCAAGATCACCAGAGGCCGGTCCATGAACTTCGGATCAGGATTCGCCTTGTAGATAATGCCCATCTCCTTGGTGTCGAGCATGACGAGAGAGCCAATGGGGTGAAGGCCCACGAGGCCAATAAAGATCTTGAGGAGAATGGGATCAAAACAGACTCCTCGATCCTTCAGCATGATCGCCAGGGCTTGTTGCGGCGTGTACGAGGACTTCCGGTAAACCCTGGGGGTCGTCATCGCATCATAAACGTCCGCAATCTGGATAATCCTTCCGTAAAGGCTGGGATCCTTTTTCCGAAAGACCTTCGGATATCCTGTCAGATCGTTCTTGAGATGATGATCGAAGATACCGAGAACCATCTTGGGATTGATCTCCCCCAGTTGCTTGAGATTCAAGACGATCTCCACCCCCGCGAGGGGATGTTTCTTCATCTGATTCCATTCCTCTTCATCCAGTTTCCCGGGTTTGTTCAGGACTTCCTTGGGAATCTTCGATTTGCCGATGTCGTGAAGCATCGCTGTGACACCCAACTCGGTCATCGTCTTCCTCGAGAATCCGAGCCGTCTTCCGATGCTCAAGGCATAGATCGCAACGTTCACCGAGTGGTTGAAAGTGTATTCGTCGTAATTCTTGATGGCGGTTAGTCCCATCAGAATCGACTCATCCTGCATGACAAGCTTGACCGCAGTCTGGGCAAGCCTCTTCAATTTCCTTGCATCCGCGTACTGTTTCGTTTTGATCTGCGTGATGACTTCCCTCATCGTCCCGATGGTCTCAAAAAAGACCTTCTTCCCCATCAACTTCTGATCTTCTTTTTTAAGGCTCCCATCGTCCCCCTCCGAAATCCTCAAGGGGACTCACCTCAATGGCGTTGATCTTGTGGAAGACCATCCGCTCGTTGAACTGGGCTGCGTTATCCTCTTTGCTTTCGGTCAAGGTGTTCATCGTAAAGATAAACTCTTTGAGGGATCGTTCATCCAGCACCTCTCTAAACACCACACCACCGATCAGTCTCTTTTTCCATTGGGTGAGAAGATACTTAAAGCTTGTAAATCCCTCCACGGAATAGCGTAACCGCTGATCGTTGAGGTACAGTTCATCCTTGACGATCTTCAGAGAGAGGCTCCCTTCCTTCCCAATCAAGGCGTTCACCGTTTCGAGGGATTCTTGAATGAACTGGCGAAAGGTCACATTCTTCGAATCGTAAATCTGCGACACCCTCATCAGGACGTGAAACTTCGTGACGAGAGTATTTCCCAGCTTGGTCAAATCGAGATCCCCTCTACCCGGGGGAGGATTGTTCACACTTTGCGGCTCGGGGGTTGTAACCGTAACATCCATCTGCCTATCCTTTCTTTCTTCGAGAATCGAAGAATAATCTCCTCTATCTAATTCGATACCGCTTGCCTCTTACCTGACTCCATCATCCGCAAGGTATTCGTGGCGCATTGTCGCATCTCTTCCCATTTCGCCTTTTTGAACCAGTTTCTCTTTTTGGCGATTTGTTCCAAAATCGGAATGGCCTCTTTCGACCCTGTCTCTCCGAGCGCCCTGAAGAAGGAGACTTTCTCTTCATAATTGCGCTTGTAGAAGTCTTCGGAGAGAATGATCTCTGCGAGAGGCTTGACGGCTTGCTGTTTCAAGGCTCGTGCCAGACTGATCGATGCTTTTCCCCGAATCTCAGGGACAGGATCCCTCAGAAACTTCTGAATTAAATCCCTGCCTTTTTCGCCCAGTTTTGCCAGAACCTGAAGGGCTTCCTCTCGTACCTTCGTGTCCTCGTGGTTGGCCAGGTTTCCCAAATATCGAGTGGTTGAAGGATGTCCCACTTTTCCGAGGATATAGAGGATGTGCAAGACGACGACCGGGTTGCGGTCCGACAGGAATTTGACGAGCGGTTGGATATCGTTCTTGGACAGTTGGATCAAGAGATCACAGATCACTTTTCTCCACTTTCCAGACTCCAATTCTCCGAGGAGAAGGCAGAGAGGAGTGACGGCCTTGTCCGTCATGAACTGCAGGTATTGGATGACAGGCTCCGAAACAACCTCTCCGTTCCCCTGCATGGTCTTTCCCAGGAGTTTGACGGACTGCGGGTTGGCGGCCGATTCAAGGATCCGACGAATCGCAAAGATCTGCTTGTCTTTGAGGACCATCGATTCCAACGTCTCACTCAGTTTTTTCAAGATATCGACGGCTTTGGCCACTTCTCCCTGGTCGAGAAGAGCCTGGATGACGCGTTCAAAATAAGAGATCATATTCTCGTAGGCATCCATGTCCTCACCGAGATGGAGCACGATCTCGATCAGGGATTCGACGAGGATATAGAGATACTCTGTCTGGTATTCCTTCTGAATCTCCTGGTTGATCTTCTCGGCCTCCTCACCGGTCAGTTGGCAGGCGTCCACCAGCGACTGGCCGGGAGAAGGGTTGATGGCTTGGTTCAGGCCCTCGTCGGTCAGGACGCCGAACTCGTCGGGCTTCGGTTCCTCCGGTTTCTCCTCATAGCCTTGGGCGCTGAGAGGATTAAATTCCATCCCCTGGAGCAAATCCTCCTCTGTCGCGGGGACCGAAACGCCCCCTCTTTCCAGAAAGTCGTCCATCGTGGTGAAGGTGATGTGTGAGAAGTCTTTGTCCCAAAGCAGGGTGACGAGGTCATCTTCCATGCGGTTGACGAGGTCGCTCTTTCTCACCACATCGAGAAAATCAAGGATTTCTTTGAATTCAAGGCCTTTGAGAAATCGGAGCTCACGAACTCCATCCTTATAAAAGAGAAAAGCAAGACTCTCTTTCACGTCCTCGCTTTCATAAACGACATTTCCGTGGTAAGAGAGCCGATGCTCGCTAATCTGAAGCGAAAAAGAGGGCAATTCTTCAAAGTATTTGTCAAAATCCTTCTTGAGTCGCTCCAAGAATTTGGTCAAGATCGGGTGATTCGCCTCATAGAGTCGATACCCTTTCACCGTTTGCAGAAATGTCTGGACCAAAGCCTTGGCCGACTTGACGCCCTCTTCGCTTGCTTGTTCCTCGAGATTCTCTATTTTTTCCTCAGTGGGTTTCACTGGATCTTTCCTCCAATACTTGATGGACCTCCTGGGCTCGAGTTCAATTGGCGATCAACTCCCCCTTCAAGAACCGGTCTAATTCCGATTTAAGTACCTTCCAACCCTTCCCTACCTTTGCCCCTTTGATCCTTCCCACGTAAAGGTACTTGAGGTAAGTGGGTCTTGAGATACGAAGATAGTGACAGGCTTCTTGAGTTGTGAGAACCGCGTCGTCTCTTTCTCTTAGCATGGTTTTCCACCCTTTCTATCGGAGTTTACATTGGTTGATAGCATTTTTCATACCAAAAACCCCCAATCTAAGGGAAGAATATAACTTCCTGAAATTACATGATTACTCTATTACAGGTCAGAATCTCCAATTGAAAAGATCAGGCCGCCTATTGGCACTCTATGAAAAGTTTTTATAAAGCTTGCCAAACATTGGGGCTCTATGGCGAGAAAGACCGTTGTCTCGTCAAAAAATAATGGGTTAAGATGAGTTCGATGTCCGAGAGAAAATTGAACAATAAGGAAGTCAGCGCGATTCTTCGAGAGGTGTCAGTCCTCCTGGAATTGAAGGGAGAGAATCCCTTCAAGGTGAGAGCCTATTCCAATGCGGCAAGATCGATCAATCTCCTCGAAGAGGAGATCGTCCTTCTGGCCAAGGAGAAAAGGCTTAAGAAGATCCAAGGCATTGGGGAAGCGTTGGCGAGCCAGATCACCGAACTGGTGGAAACAGGTGGGCTTCAGCTCCTCGAGGACTTGAAATCCACCATCCCTTCTGGCCATCTCGACCTGCTAAAGATCCCCGGCCTCGGACCCAAAAAGGTTAAGGTCCTTCACGATTCCTTAAACATTCAAACAATTGGAGAACTCGAATACGCGTGCCTTGAAAACCGGCTCATTGAATTGGAGGGATTTGGGCAGAAGACTCAGGGAAAAATTCTTCACGGCATTCAGCAAGTTAAAAAGTACCAGGGCCGTTTTCTGTTTGGTGAGGTGATCTCCCAAGCAGAGGAGATTCTCACGAGGATTTCCTCTCATCCAAAGGTCAACCGGGCAAGCCTGGCTGGCTCCTTGAGGAGAAAAATGGAAATAGTAAGAAACATCAACCTCGTGGTGAGCAGCTCAAGCCCCCAGGAGATCTTAACAGCCTTCTCAAAGTTTCCTGAAGTAGAAGTCGTTCAATTTAAAGACAAGTCGAACGCTCGTTACTCCCTGACGTCTGGGATGGAGATTCACCTTCAGATCGCTTCGGACCGCACTTTTCCCTTTAGCCTTTATCAGCTCACCGGAAACCTCGACCATTGGAACGCCATGGTGAAGAAGGCCGCATCCATGGACCTCGAACTGACGGATCAGGGGCTGCGCCGGAACAACAAAACTGTACCCTGCAAGGAAGAAGAGGGAATTTTTGATGCCCTTGGCCTCGATATCATTCCTCCAGAGTTACGGGAGGAGCAGGGCGAGATTGAAGCTGCCGAGTCGAGAACTCTTCCCCACCTGGTCGAAGGGAAAGATATTCGGGGAGTCTTCCATGTCCATTCTGCTTACAGCGACGGAACGAAGTCCATCAAAACCATGGCCGAGGCGGCAAAGAAAATGGGGTTCTCCTATATGGGTCTTTCAGACCACAGCCAGTCTGCCGGCTATGCTGGGGGGTTGACGGCTGAAAAATTGAAAAAGCAATGGGATGAGGTGAATCGGCTGAACGAAGAGAACACGGGGTTCCACTGTCTTTCGGGGGATCGAATCAGACATTCTTCCTGACGGATCGCTCGATTACGATGAAGCAACCCTGAAACAGTTTGACTTTGTCATCGCTTCGGTTCACTCCCACTTCAACATGGGCCTCGAAGAGATGACCGAGAGGGTCCTCAAGGCCATCCGCAATCCGTATACAACCATGCTCGCTCATCCTACAGGCCGTCTCCTCCTCGCCAGGGAACCTTATGCTATCGAGATGACTCGAATCATTGACGAAGCGGCCAAGACAGGAGTAGCCATTGAGCTCAATGCCCACCCCTACCGGCTGGATATCGACTGGCGATTGTGCAAGGTTGCCAAGGGAAAAGGGGTGAAGATTGCCATCAACCCCGATGCCCATGACGAGGAAGGGCTCAGCCACACCACCTTCGGGATCGGAATCGCAAGAAAAGGTTGGCTCGAACCGAACAACATCCTGAACACCTTAGACCTGGATCAGATAAAGACCTTTTTGCAGGAGAGAAGATCATGGACAAGAAAGCCGACCCCAAAAGGGTGAAAGACATCATCAAGATTCTTACCAAAGGCATCCCCGACACGACGATCGCTCTCACGTTCTCCAGCCCTCTCGAGCTTCTCATTGCCACGATCCTCTCGGCCCAGTGTACGGACGTCAGGGTGAATGAGGTCACCGCCACCTTGTTCAAGAAGTACCGATCTGCAAAAGACTACGCACAAGGAAATCTGTCAGAACTGGAACAAGACATTCGACCCACGGGCTTCTACCGGAATAAGGCCAAATCCATCCAGAAATGCTGCCAAGAGTTGCTGGCTCGGTTCAGGGGTGACGTACCGAAAACGTTGGAGGAGATGGTGACTCTTCCCGGCGTCGGAAGGAAGACGGCCAATGTCATTCTTGGAAACGCCTTTGGAATTCCCGGGATTGTGGTCGATACCCATGTGCATCGCGTGAGCCAAAGGATAGGACTCACCAAAAAAGACGACCCGGTCAAGATCGAGTTCGATCTCATGGAGATCGTGCCGAAAGAGGAGTGGACCCACTTCTCGAACCTCCTCATCTGGCATGGCCGGAGAACCTGTGTGGCACGAAAACCTCTCTGTGATTCTTGTGCCATCCGGAAGTTTTGCGACTTCGGTTCAAAATCGCGGAAGAAGTAGCGGAACTCCAAATGCTTCCCTGGGGAGCTCTCTATCTTAATTATTGAACTTTCAAGGGAATTCTCGGACTCCTGCTCACGAGGACTCGGACCCTATTTCTACATGAATCTTTATGCACAATTCCCTGCACATTTCCCTTGACATACAGACGCTTTCCCATAGACTATATCAGATGAATCGCATGGGTTTTAACCCAAATTCTTTGTATCTTAGGAGGAGATCTATGAAAAGAGTACTGGCTATTTTAGTGGGGTTGATGGTTGTGGTCGGGTTTGTGTCAATGGGATCTGCTCAAGATCTCAAGTTGATCCTGGCCACGGGCGGAACGGCAGGAACGTATTATCCCTTCGGTGGAGCGATGGCGAAAATCTGGAATTCCAAGATTCCAGGGATGAATGTGACAGCCCAGGCTACGGGTGCTTCTGTCGAGAATGTCCGGCTGATCAACAAGAAGGAGGTTGAATTGGCACTGGTCCAGAGCGATACCATCGACTTCGCTTACAACGCCAAGGAAACCTTCAAAGAAAGCATAACCAACATGAATGCCATCGCGACCCTCTACCCTGAAGTCATTCAGATCGTCGTGCGTGGAGACGCCAATGTCAAGAGCTTCGCCGATTTCAAGGGGAAAAAGGTCGGCGTGGGAGCCCCAGGGAGCGGCACGGAGGCCAATTTCCGGCAATTGCTGGATGTCTTCGGGATGAAGAAAGAAGATGTCAACGCGCAGTACCTCTCCTTCGCTGAAAGTGCCGAGGCGTTCAAGGACAGGCACATCGACGCATTCTTCGTTGTGGCCGGCGTCCCGAACGCGGCGATCATGGACGTGGCCGTGATGCAAAACATACGCATCCTCTCCATCGCGGATGACAAGGTGGCTGCGTTAACGAAGAAATACCCTTTCCTTTCCTCGATGGTCATTCCCGCAAATACGTACAAGAACCAATCTGCAGAAGTGAAGACCGTTGCGGTGAATGCAGTGCTTATCGCCAGCACCGACCTCAAGGAAGATGCCGTTTATAACCTGACGAAGGCCTTGTTCGAAAATCAGGCGGAACTGGCTTCTGCCCATGCCAAAGGCAAAGAATTGAACCTGAAGACAGCGGTCACGGGAGTTTCGATTCCATTTCATCCCGGCGCTGTCAAGTATTACAAAGAAAAAGGCCTTATGAAATAATGGAGCTCCCCTCGGGCATTCAGCCAACGCAAGTGGAAAGCGACGTCAGACTGGGCAGACACCTTGAGTCTGCCCAGTGTCTTCTGGATTGAACATGATGAGCCGGTTGGGGATCGTCGTGGGCGTTCTTGTGATCGTCACGGCTTTTTTTTTATTCTATCCCCTGTATCCTGTCCTTCGAGTTGCAAACGTCAAAAAAGCAGAACTTCTATTCTGCGCTAGGATGGCGGAGGACGAGGAATTTGTTCTCTCCTTCATCCACTCTGTCAACAAACGGCCCGTCTACGATACGATCCGGGTGGACGGGAACCATTTCCTCATCGTGAAGTCTCGTTTCGACTCTTTTGGTGCTGGAATGCCAGAGGCTTCCATCGACGGGATGCAGTTAAGGTTCGACAAGGACGGGTGGCTGGAGTGGATCGTCAACCGTCCTGTTCCAGAGGTTACGCTTTTCGTAGGCTGGGTGGCGAATCATTCTCTTCACTTGAGAGGTCACGAGATTCCCCCTTACCGATTGGGTAGACCCAGGCACATTGATCTCTCTTCGGATCCAGAGAGCCTCCCACTATGAGCTGTGGAAAGACGGGTGTATGCGATGACCAACAAGGAGCAACCTAAAGTCCTTCATGAGGGCTGACGTCCAGCCGGAAGTCACCGAGGAAGAAATCGCCGAGATCTTGAAGAAGGTTGACAAAGAGTCGACGTTCCGCAGATTGATCGGGCTACCAGCACTGGATTGTTTATGCCATCGCCGTCGCATTCTCCTTGTTTCAACTGTATACACGGCAGTTTTCGGCTTTCTCCCTGCCCAAAAGCAGCGGTCCATCCATCTTGCTTTCGCTTTCGTCCTTGTCTTCTTGCTTTATCCCTTCCGAACGCGTTCGGGCTCTAATAAACTGAAGTGGCATGATTATCTCTTTGCTGCTTTTGCAGGCTACGTCGGGCTCTATCTGTCACTCAACTACGTCCGCATCATGGAGGCTGGCGGGGACTACATGACGATGGACTACATCGTCGGCATCTTGGGAACTCTTCTGACCCTCGAAGCCGCCCGGCGCGCCGTTGGGCTTCCCATCGTTTGCATCGCCAGCGCTTTCCTGCTCTATTCCTATTTCGGGGCCTACTTCCCGGGTTTCCTGGCCCACCGGGGATTTTCAATTCGGCGCATCGTGGCTCACATGTATTTCACCACCGAGGGCATTCTCGGAATTCCCTTGGGTGTTTCGGCGACGTTTATTTTTCTCTTCGTTCTTTTTGGAGCTTTTCTGGAAAAGACGGGGATCGGGAAGCTCTTCATTGATCTCGCAAACGCGGTCGCAGGACGGGCCTCGGGCGGGCCCGCCAAGGTTGCTGTCATCACGAGTGCGCTCGAGGGAACGATTTCAGGGCAGTTCGGTGGCGAACACGGTGGGTTCTGGAAGCTTTACAATTCCGATGATGAAGCGTCTTGGGTATCGTCCTGAATTCGCAGGGGCCGTCGAAGCCGCTGCCTCGACCGGAGGCCAGATCATGCCGCCCGTCATGGGAGCTGCAGCCTTTCTGATGGCTGAATTCATCGGCATGCCCTACATCGAAATCGCCAAGGCCGCGGCTATTCCCGCCTGTCTCTATTTCCTGGGGGTCCTGCTCGAAGTCCATTTTGAAGCGAAACGCTGTGGGCTTCGGGGATTGAGCCGCGGAGGAAATTCCACGGTTATCTCACGTGATGAAAGACCCGGGGGCATCTCTTTATCCCTCTCATCGCCATCATCTACGTTCTCACCGAAGGCTACACCCCTGCTTTCGCTGCCTTAGTGGGTCTTGGGTTATCCGTTGTGGCGGGGATGCTCAGAAAAGAAACCCGCATGAGACATTCCTGAAATCTTTGACGCCTATGCACGCTGGGGCGCGCGGGGCTCTGGGCGTGGCCATCGCCTGCGCGACAGCCGGGATCATCGTGGGTGTCGTCACACTGACTGGCCTGGGGCTGAAAATGGCAAATGGCCTCATCGAACTGGCAGGTGGCTACCTCCTTCCCACAATGTTCTTTACCATGATCACCTCCCTGATCCTGGGCATGGGAGCGCCTACCACGGCTAATTACGTGATCACGTCGACCATGTGCTGCACCTGCCCTTATCATGCTAAAAGTGCCCACGCTGGCCGCCCACATGTTCGTCTTCTACTTCGGAATCATTGCGGACATTACCCCGCCTGTTGCCCTTGCCGCATATGCGGGAGCGGGAATCGCCAAATCGGATCCCTTTATGACTGGAGTCATCGCGTCAAAGTTGGCCATCGGAGCCTTTATCATCCCATATATTTTCGTCTATAATCCGGCGATGTTGCTTATCGGGACCACCGTGGCTAACCTAACCCAGAATCTCATCACGGCCAGTTGCGGCATGTTTGGCGTGGGAGCAGCCATGATCGGCTACTGTCTTGCCCCGATGAGGTGGTGGGAACGGGATCTTGTTCGCTGTCGCGGGTCTCATGCTGATAGACCCTGGAACCGTCACGGATCTTATAGGGATTGCGATGTTGGCTGTGGGGCTCGTTTATCAGTGGCGCAACAGTCAGTTAAGAAAGATCCAGGGAGTCTCCTGATACAGGAGAATCAACACGACGTCCTTCCCTTCTTTCACCGACCAGAGGCGGGTGGTGTCCCCTCTGTCATTCATCTATTTCATCCGGACGGAACCCTCTTCGGCTCAACAAATTCTACTCGATTAAATTTGCTTGACATTTTCACTCCACCTTCATAATCTTGAAGGGCTGTTAACCCAGAAAATAGTGAAGCTCGAGCGATTCTGAGGAAGTAAACATCACACGTGAAAGGAGGAACATGGGATGAAAGTAATCAAATGCTTTGCAGTGGTTTTGGTTTTGGTGCTCCTTGCGGCAGGCGGTACGGCCGTGGGAGCAACCCTTGACGAAGTCCGTGCAAGAGGGGTTCTTACCGTGGGTGTGAATGCCGGCGTGGCCGGATTCAGCATGCCTGACGAAAAGGGCGTGTGGAAAGGCCTTGACGTGGATACGGCCAAAGCGATCGCTGCCGCGGTCTTTGGCGATGCAAACAAGGTCAAATATGTCGCCCTCACAGCCGTCCAGCGCCTCCCCGCTCTTCAGTCCAAGGAGGTGGATGTCTTGTGCCGTAACACCACCGCCACCTTGACCCGGGAAACCGTAAACGGCCTCAACTTTGCTCATGTGAATTACTATGACGGTCAGGGATTTCTGATCCCCAAGAAACTGAACGTAAAGAGCGCCAAACAATTGAAAGGCGCCACCGTTTGCGTCCTTCCCGGAACAACCACCGAGATGAATGCGGCGGATTTCTTCCGGAAAAACGGGATGCAGTGGAAGCCGGTCGTCATTGAGAACAACGCCGAGCTGAACAAGGCCTTTTTCGCCGGCCGTTGTGACTGCTCTGACCTCGGACGCCTCCCAGTTGGCCGCCATACGTTCCGTGGCCCCCAACCCCGGTGATTACATCATTTTACCCGAGATCATTTCCAAGGAGCCCCTTGCCCCTGCGGTCCGTCACGGAGATGATCAGTGGTATGACATCGTCAACTGGACGGTCATGGCCCTGATTGAGGCTGAGGAAATGGGCATCACGTCCAAGAATGTGGATGAGATGCTCAAAAGCACGGATCCCCAGGTCCAGCGTTTCCTGGGAGTCAGCCCGGGCTTGGGCAAGGCTCTCGGTCTCGACGAAAAGTGGGCATACAATATCATCAAGCAGGTGGGCAACTACGGTGAAATCTTCGATCGCAACGTGGGGCCCAAGACCCCCCTTGGACTTGAGCGAGGGCTCAACGACCTGTGGACAAAGGGTGGGCTCATGTATGCCATTCCATTCAGATGATCCTCTGTCCGGGGTGCCCCGCAAACGGGGCACCCTCTTTTGAGTCACTGCTCATCGGAACAGACAGCCGGTCAGAGGTGCAAGAGTTTGTCCTCCTCAGGGACCGCCTAGAGAAACCTCTTCAGGAAGCAACCGACCCTTTGAAAGAAGATGAGAAGCTTCAAGGACAGCGCAGCACCAGAAAAGGTACCCTTCTGGCTTGACCCCAAGAAAAGGGCCATCCTGTTTCAGTTCCTGACCTTCTGCATGGTGGGGTTGCTGGCCTACTATCTCGTCTCCAACACCCTGATCAATCTCCAAAAACAAAAAATCGCCACGGGGTTTGGATTCCTCCACAAAGAAGCCTCTTTTGAGATCGGTGAATCCCTGATCCCCTATTCAGCGGCCAGCACTTACGGCCGCGCCCTCCTGGTGGGTGCCCTCAATACCATCAAGGTCGCTTTCATAGGCATTGTGATCACCATTCTCCTGGGGACGATCATCGGAGTGGCAAGGCTTTCCACCAACTGGCTTGTCTCAAAGCTGGCAGCCATCTACGTCGAGGTCATGCAGGATATCCCTGTCCTGCTGCAATTGTTTTTCTGGTACGCCATCTTTTATGAAACCCTGCCTTCCCCTCGAGCAGGCCCTCAACCCGGGCGCAGGGATCTACCTGTCTAACCGCGGAGTGGCGTTTACCATTCCCGAGGGGCATCCCGCTCACCTCTACATGCTTCTGGCCTTTCGTGGTCGGGTGTGTGATCGTTTATTTGATACGGCGCTGGGCAAGAAAGCGGCAGGAGAGAACGGGACAGTTTTTCCCGACCTTTCGCGTTGGCATAGCGATTCTTTTCGGCCTGCCTTTCATCACCTGGTTGGCCTTCGGCGCCCCTCTGAAGATGGATGCCCCCAAACTCGTCGGATTTAACTTCGAAGGCGGGTTGATGGTCAGTCCCGAGTTCATCGCCCTTCTGATGGGCCTGATCCTGTATACGGCCGCCTTCGTGGCCGAAGTGGTCCGCGCCGGGAATCCAGTCGGTGAGCAAAGGGCAGAGGGAAGCGGCCATGTCCATTGGCCTCAGACCTACCCTCGTGCTGAATCTGGTGATCCTGCCTCAGGCCCTCAGGGTCATCGTTCCCCCCCTGACCAGCCAGATGCTCAACCTGACGAAAAACAGCTCCCTGGCCGTGGCCATCGGATATCCGGACTTTGTTTCCGTGGCCAACACGACCATGAATCAGACAGGTCAGTCCATTGAAGGGGTGGCCCTGATTATGGCTGTCTATCTTTTTTTCAGCCTCTCCACCTCAGCCTTCATGAACTGGTACAACAAGCGGGTGGCTCTTGGTAGAGAGATAGGGACATTCATGGAAGTTCAAGGGACAGAGACAGAAACGTTGAAACCTCCCATCACCAGCATCGGTCCCATTGGATGGGTGAAGAACAACCTGTTCAACGGGGTCTTTAACTCCATTCTCACCCTCGTGACCCTCTTCTTCTTATGGAAAGTTGTTCCTCCCCTCTTCCGTTGGGCCTTCATTGATAGTGCGTGGCATACAACCGGTCAAGCGTGCAGACAGGCCGCTGGCGCCTGCTGGTCGATCATTTCCAATAACTACCGTTTCATGCTCTTCGGGTTCTATCCCTACGATCAGCAGTGGCGCCCCCTCGCGGCGATGCTGATCCTGTTCGGCCTCCTCGTCTACAGCAGAAACCGGGATCACTGGAAAAAGCCCCTCGCCTATGGCTGGATCCTGGGTCTTTTTGTCATGGGGCTTCTCATGAAAGGTGGGATTCTTGGACTGAAGCCGGTGGAAAGCACCCAGTGGGGCGGCCTGCCCCTCACCCTTCTTCTCGCTGTTTTCGGCCTTACCGCCGCCTACCCTCTGGGGGTGATCCTGGCGCTGGGGCGACGATCCAAGATGCCTGGTGTCAAAGTTCTGTGTATCCTCTATATCGAGCTGATCCGCGGCGTACCCCTGATCAGCCTCCTCTTTATGTCCTCCATCATTTTCCCTCTCTTCCTGCCGGAAGGGGTCACCTTCAACAAGATCCTCCGGGCCCAGGTGGCCATCATCCTTTTCACCGCTGCCTATATTGCGGAGGTGGTCAGGGGAGGGTTGCAGGCCATGTCCCGCGGGCAGTATGAGGCAGCGGAGTCCTTGGGGTTGAACTACTACCTCACCATGAGGCTGGTCATTCTGCCGCAGGCTCTGAAGATTGTGATTCCCCCCACGGTGAGCATCCTCATTTCAGCATTTCAAAGATACCTCTCTTGTGGTCATCATTGCGCTCTTCGATCTGCTCAAGACGACGCAGAGCGTGCTCTCCAATCCGGAGTGGATGGGGTTCAGCCAGGAGGCCTATGTCTTCGTTGCCATTCTCTACTTCCTGGGTTGTTTCTCCATGTCCAACTACAGCCGAAAGCTGGAAAAGGAACTCTCCAGGGGGAATTAACGGATCATCGCATGGGATCTTCCGGGCCGTGATACGGACTCTGAAAGAGACGCTGATTTTGCAGCAGAACAACGGAAGCCAGCAGCAGGAGATTTCGAAGTCAGAAACGTTGGCAAAGAGGCTTTTATGAAGAATGAATTATCCAGAGACGAGAAGACCCAGTCGTCAGACACGGCGATGATAGAAATCACCGATCTGCATAAGTGGTTTGGCGAATTTCATGTGCTTCAGGGCATAGACCTGTCTGTCAGAAAGCAGGAACGCATTGTCATCTGCGGTCCTTCAGGCTCGGGAAAGTCGACGCTCATTCGGTGCATCAATCGGTTGGAGGAACATCAGCGGGGCCGGATCGTTGTCGACGGCATTGAACTCATCAATAACATCAAGAACATTGAAAAAATCCGCGCTGAAGTGGGCATGGTCTTTCAGCACTTCAACCTCTTTCCGCACCTCACGATTGTTGAAAATCTGAGCCTGGGGCCCATCTGGGTGAGAAAAATCCCAAAGAAAGAAGCGGAAGAGGCGGCCATGCATTACCTGGAAAAGGTGCATATCGCCGAGCAGGCTCGAAAATACCCTGGCCAGCTTTCAGGAGGTCAGCAGCAGCGTGTCGCCATTGCCCGCAGTCTGTGCATGAATCCCAAGGTCATGCTCTTTGACGAGCCCACCTCCGCCCTTGACCCGGAGATGATCAAGGAAGTGCTGGACGTCATGATCGACCTTGCCAAGGAAGGCATGACCATGATCGTGGTCACCCATGAAATGGGCTTTGCCAAGAGTGTCGCCCACAGGGTGCTTTTCATGGACTTCGGTAAGATCGTGGAAGGAAACACGCCTGAGGAATTCTTCGAACACCCTCAGCACGAGCGGACCAAGCTCTTCCTCAGCCAGATCCTGCACTAATGGTGTACCTCAAAAATGAAACTTTAATTGATCATCTCAGGATGTTGTGCCTTATTCCCCTTCCTTTCAACGGGGGTTCGAACCGGTGAACCGTTGAGTCGGCTTTTCGGTCTTTAAAACCACTGAGTAAGGTGTTATTAATTGTTAATATGTCGCGGGATGTGTTGGTCACAGTTACTATTTCTTCCTTGCGACCTGCCACGAAGGGGACCCATAAAAGGCCGAACCAGCCATAGGGGATTGCACAATGGTTTTGAGTGTTGGATTGGGGATCGATGTCGGCGGAACGAACACGGATGCGGCCCTCGTCGATCTCAAAGAAAAAAAAGTCCTCTCCTTTGCAAAAGCCCCGACAACCAAAGACGACCTCGCCAGAGGAATCAGCGATGTTCTGAATCGCCTTGACAGGCTGCTTTTCCCGAAGATCGGCCTCGTCTCTTTATCCACCACGCTGGCAACCAACTCGATCGTCGAGGGAAAGAGAAGGAGGGTTCGGGGATTTCTCATCGGCTATACTCCCGATCTCTATCCAACCGCCTTCAAGGATGAGGCGGTCCTCATCTCCGGAGGACACACGGTCCATGGCGATGAGAAGGACCCTCTCGACATCGCGAAGATCAAACAGGTTCTGGAACAGACCAAGGGGGAGATGGATGCTTACGCGGTGTGCGGCTATTTCAGTGTCCGCAATCCCGATCACGAGCTCCGAGTCAAGAAACTCGTACAAGAGATGACGGATAAGCCCGTGGTCTGTGGCCATGAGATCTCTCTTCAGTTGGACGCGGTCAAAAGGGCAACGACGACCCTGCTAAACGCCCACCTGATCCCCATCATCTGGGAACTCTTCGATTCCGTGAAGCGTGTGTTCAAGGAACAAAAGATTGCGGCCCCTCTCATGATCGTGAAGGGAGACGGAAGTTTGGTGAGTGAATCAGCGATCCGGGAACGACCGATCGAGACGATTCTTTCGGGACCTGCCGCGAGCGTGATTGGAGCCAAATACCTCCTGGAGTTATCCGGTGAAACCCAGAATGCGGTGATCGTCGATATCGGTGGGACCACCACCGATATCGCTCAACTCAAGGAAGGCTCCCCCCGGCTCAACCCGGAGGGAGCCAAGGTTGGAGATTGGAAGACCAATGTGGTTGCCATTGATATTCGAACGATTGGGCTTGGAGGCGATAGTCAGATTTCAGTCGACACCAGGGGATCCCTCCAAGTGGGACCGAGAAGAGTCATCCCCCTTTCCTATCTGGCTTACACTCATCCGAGGGTAAACGATGAGCTGGTGCGCCTCTCAGACCTCCAGGGAAGTCTTCCCTACGGAAGTGTCACCGATTTCTGGATCCCAGTCAAACCAGCCGAAGGGAACAGTCTATCCCCTCTTGCACGAGAAATCCTTTCCTATTTCTCAGGGCACCCTCTCTCCCTTCTCCAGCTCGTTGGCCTGACGGGCCGAACACCCAGTGAAGTCTTGCAGGGGATCTCTACCCTGGAGAGACTGGGGATCATTCAGCAGAGTGGGCTCACACCCACGGACGTCCTGCACGTCATCGGAATTTTTCAGGCCTGGAACAGAGAAACCGCAGAACTTGCGGTGAGGATTTTCTGCAAGAGACATGGCATCGGGATCTCGAGTCTCCACCAAAAGCTCGGAGAAGCAATGGATCGCCAGATGGGAGTTCGAATTCTCGAATTGCTTTTACCTCACTCCGTGAGCAAACTCGATGACTGTGAATTCTGCAATCTTTTCTTGGATCATACCTTCCGAAGAACTCCTGACCATGAGGGAGTCCGGTTCGGTGTCTCTATAAGAGATCGACTCATTGGCATTGGAGCCCCTGCCCACGCATTCCTCCCCTCCGTTGCCGAAAAACTCGGAACCCAGGCCATTGTTCCCTTTTACGCAGGCGTCGCCAATGCCATTGGAGCCATCACCAGCGCTGTTCTGGTTCAGGAGGAGATCCTGATCAAGCCCTTCCAGGTGGGCTTTCGACTCCATTCCTCAGCCGGAATGACCTTTTTCACCGAACTGACCGAAGCCACCGATCACGGTAAGAAACTGTTGCATGACGTGACCCTTCAGAAGGCAAAGAAGTCAGGAGCGGGCGATGTAGAAGTGGTCATGGACGAAAAAGATATCTGGGTCACCCTGGAGACCGGTGCCGTGATCCTTATCGAGAGGAAGATCACTGCCCGGGGGATGGGGAACCCTCGCTTGTATTCGGATGAGTCTCCTATCCCCTAACCCAAACGGAGGAATTGAATGGACCCCATCGTCATGAACAGCATTCCGTTTCAGCTCGACACTGCGGCCCTGAGAAAGAAGCTCCATATCAAAGAAGGGAGCCACCATGCCGAAGAACTCGACCGTCTTATCCAAGAGGCAGAAACGGTCGGAAAACCGAAATCTCTCTACAAAGAGGCCTTCATCGAATCCAGGACCGATGACACGGTGACGGTGGATGGCATCACATTTAAGAGCCGTATTCTTCGGGTCAATTTGGAGAACGTCTACCGTGTCTTCCCCTACGTCCTCACGTGTGGCCTCGAACTAGAGGAATGGTCGAAAAAAATCACTGACTTCCTTCAAGGATTTTGGGCAGAAGAGATCAAAGAGACCATCCTCTATGTGGCCAGGGATTACTTCCTAAAGCACGTCGGAGACGACTACCATCTGGGCCATATTGCAAGAATGAACCCGGGATCTCCTCGCCGATTGGCCCATTGAAGAGCAACGTCCTCTTTTCACTCTTCTCGGAAATGCTCAAGAACTCATTGGAGTCCATCTGACTCCCAGCCTCATGATGGTGCCTACAAAGTCTGTTTCGGGCATCCTCTTTCCCACAGAAGTCGACTTCTCCAGTTGCCAGCTATGTCCGCGGGAGATTTGCCCAGGGAGAAAGGCTCCCTATGATAAAGATTTGTACGATCAGAAATACCGATTAACGAAGGAGGAGGCTTCGCACCCGTAAGGGCTTCCTTTCAGGAGAATTTGTCTACATCAATCTATACCTTTCCGGAGGAGTCACATGACAACCTATCTTGACACGTATAGAAAAAGGACAACCCATTCAGAACGTCTCTTCAAAAGAGCCAAACAGGTCATCCCTGGGGGTGTTACGCACAACTACCATTACTTCCCACCCTACCCGGTCTTCGTCAAAGGAGCAAAAGGGTCGAAATTCTTGGACGTGGACGGGAATGAGTATGTGGATTTCTGGATGGGCAATTTTACGCATATCCTCGGGCACCATCCCCACATCATCGTTGAAGCCGTTGAAAGTGAACTCAAAGAGGGAATTCACTGGGGCATCGTCTTTGAGAAGATGGTGGAGTGGGCGGAGATCATCCAGGAGTTGGTTCCCTGCGCGGAGAGGGTCCGTTTCTGCTGCTCCGGAACAGAAGCGACCATGTATGCGGTTCGACTCGCTCGCGCATTCACGGGTAAAAATACGATCCTAAAGATGGGCGGAGGCTGGCATGGAGCCAACCCTGACCTCACTCTGGCGATTAAATGGCCTTATGACCAAAGTGAAAGCCTCGGCTTAGAGCCCGAACTCCCCCAACACACCAAGGTTCTTCCCTTCAACGATGTCGAGGGTTCCCTCAACATCATCCACCAGACCAAGGAGGATCTCGCTGGCATCATTTTTGAGGCCGTCATTGGTGAGGGCGGATTCGTTCCTCCGACAGAAGAATACATTCGCATGCTTCGTTCAGAAACCGAAAAGTGTGGAGCCCTCCTGATTCTGGATGAGGTTATTTCAGGCTTTCGTCTTGCCCTGGGTGGCGCACAGGAAAGATTTAAGATCACACCCGACCTTGCCACTTTAGGAAAGATCACGGGCGGCGGGTTTCCCGTAGGAGCTGTGGTCGGGAAGAAGGAGATTCTCGAAAGGACAGCCGCCGATCGGAAAGGAAAGAAGTCTGAAAGAACTCTTATTGGAGGCGGTACCTTCTCAGCCCATCCTTGCACAGCAGCCGCAGGATTAGCGATGATTCACTACCTGAAAGATCATGCCCACGAGGTCTATCCCCTCCTGGAAGCAAGAGGAGAGAAGGTTCGAAAGGGGGTTCAGGAGGCGATGCGGACGAAACGGAATCCCCTGTCTCGTCACAGGAGTGGGCTCGCTCTTCCAGACCCATTTCCCTATAAAAGATAACGTGAGACTGAATTCCCCCCAGGCTCTGAGCGAATTTACGGATACCGAGAAGAGGGAGGTTGAGTTCAAAATTAGAATGCTCACCCAAGGGGTCCATGTGGTGCACGGGGGTGGAGCTGTTTCTCTGGCTCATTCCGACACAGACATCCAAAAGACCATTGAGGCCGCAGGGGAAGTGGCCAAAGATATGGCGAGGGAACAAAAATAGGGACTGGGGATTGCGGTCATGGGTTCGGAGTTGGGAGTTCGGAGTTCGGAGATTAGGCAGTAGCCGATTGAGCCTCACGGGCTAAGCCCGTGGTACCTCCACAAGAATACCCTCCTACGCCCCCGGCACCGAAGCGATTTCGGTGCGCAGGCACCAAGGCTTCGGAGGGTTATCCGCCAGTGGCGAAATCCGCCGAAGCAATGATACCTCGGTTCACGACTAGCAGAACACCGCTCACGCATTCATCCACGGGCAGAGCCCGTGGTCTTCTGCGTAGGCGGATAAAAAACCGGAACAACCTTTTCTGTGGCAAAGACATCAGAAAACCTCTGTCATGACTTGAATCCTCTGAGGTGCGACAATGACAAACGAATTGGAAAGAATTGGAGTCGTTGTGGTCGATGTCCAGGGGGATTTCACAGCATTTAAAGAGGGTTCCTTAGCCGTTGAAGGGACGGATGAAAAATACGTCGAGACAGTGGAAGAAAATACCCAAAAACTAAAAACCATAGGCCTTCCAATATTTGCCACCCAGGATTGGCATCCATCCAGTCACGTCTCCTTCTTTTCGAATCACCCCGGAAAGAAACCCTTTGATGTGATCAAGCTTCGAGGAAGGGACCAAGTCCTTTGGCCGCCTCATTGCGTCCAAAACACTCCGGGAGCTGAGATTCTGTTAGACAGAAGATTGCTTGATGCCACCGTCAAGAAGGGAATGGATCCGCAATACGACAGCTATTCGGGTTTTCAGGATGACGGCGGCGTGAAAACGGATCTTGAGAAGTTTCTGAAACAAGAAGGAATAGGGAAGCTCATCGTGTATGGGATTGCGACGGATTATTGCGTCAGGGCCACCGCATTGGATGGGACGGCTTTAGGATATCGAGTCGTCCTCATCAGACACTTGTGCCGGGGAGTTGCTCCAGAAACCAGTCAGAAGGCCATCGAAGAAATGAAGACGAAGGGCGTTGTCGTTCTTGACGATGTCGACATAGAGAAAATCAGAAAAGCTTAAGCACTACAACTCCCACTGCTGACCCAAATAAGTTACGACGCCTCTTTCTGAATCAAACACAAATCTCTATATTTGCACCCCAACTGATCACAATAGCCAGAGGCCTTGCCGAAACAATCGAAGTTCTTCTCGCGAGACTGCCTCTTCCTGTAGATCGGCACAAGACTCTCCTTCAAACAAGGCTTGCACAAGGTTCCGCTGGGAGTGAGGATCGCTATCTCCGTTTGCCTTCTCCCATGTCTTTTTACACTTCACACAAAGATATACAGTCATCTTCTCCAACCTATGAGAAGTTGTTTGAAGAGTAGCAAGCAAAATATATGCCGAAAGTTTCTGACCTAAATCTCTCCCCTTAACCAATCATCGAATATCGTTTCGTTAGTCTTGGATAAGACACGAACGCAGTCCAAAAGCCATTGGATTTGTTACATCTTTTTCGTCAATGGACCCGATAGTCGCCGAGAAAAAACCGGTCCAATCCGCATAATTCGATTGTGCAGATATGACGCATTACTTCTTTCAAGGGTATGTGTCAATTTTTGGCAATTCAGGACATTTTGTAGTATTTGAGCGGCAACTTTCCACTCCACGTTTCATCCTTGCCCCGTTCGACAGCTGCCGCAGGCAAGGACCTCGCTCACCCGCAGGGTCCGGTCAGGCGCCTTTTGGAACGGACTCACCCGACTGTAATCACCGTCAATCCGCCTCACGTTAACCACGCGCGGACGGAGCAATCGACCTCCGCGGGCAGGTCGACCCAACCGTCGGTTACACATCCCGACAAATTCTGATTGACTTTTTCACTCAATCTTGTATGCTCTTATCCAAACAACCGCACCGCACATTCAACCTTTAGCCCAGTAGGGAGAACTTATGGGTGGAGAAGGATTCGAACCCTGTTTCTGAAGAGGAACAGGGTTTTGCTGTTTGCTGAGACTCATTCGTTTTGCACGATGGAGAGTGATAGATGAAAGGAAAGACGAAGACCAAGCGGCGGTTGGGAAGCAAATCAGGAGGAATGCGCCAGAGGACAACGAAACCGAAAAAATCGCAAAGTGAAGCTCTCCGCCCCTGCCTACCGGACAGGCAGGCACAGGGCGGGGCGCCCAACCGACTTCCTCGTGAGCTCACCAAAGCAAGGGAGCAGTTGGAGAAGGAGAGAGAGACTTTCTTTCCCATTTTGCACAAAGCCCCTTATGGCATTGTCCTCATTGACCAGGACGGCAAATTCCTCTACATCAATCCCGAATTTACCCACATCACGGGCTACACCCTCGGGGATATTCACTCCGAAACAGACTGGTTTCACAAGGCGACCGTATTCGCCAGGTATTCACAGGAAATCCTTAAGACCTGGAAGAAGGCTGTCCTCAAGAAGGGACTGGAGAGAACCTTACCTGTCGCTTGCAGAGAGGGTGAGATTAAACAGGTAGAATTCAAACCGACCCTCTTGGAAGACGGCAGAATTATCGTCATGTTGTCTGATGTCACAGAGAGAAAGAAGGCCGAAGAAGAATTGCACAGATACCGTGACCATTTGGAGGAACGGGTAGCCCAGCGGACAACCGAATTACGTCGAACGAATGAACAGCTTCAGCGAGAGATTGCGGAACGCAAACGGGTGGAGGAAGAGATCAAGACATTGAACGAAGACCTGACTCGGAGGGCCAAGGAGCTCGAAGCCGCCAACAGGGAACTGGAAGCCTTCAGCTATTCCGTCTCCCACGATTTACGAACCCCCTTGATAGGAATCCAGGGATTTTCGCACAGGCTTCTAAAGAAATACGGAGACCAACTCGACTCCAAAGGCCAGTCATTCCTGTCCATCATTCAACGAGACACTCAAAGGATGCTTCAACTGATCGACAACCTGATGGCCCTTTCCCGTTTCGAACATCAAGAGATCAGGCCTTCGAACGTAGATCTGGAGGAAATGGCCAGGACCGTTTTTGAAGAACTCAAGACGATTTCTTTTGATTCCCCTGACGTCCCCATTCAATTGAAACTGGAGTCGCTTCCCTCTGCCCATGGTGACCCTACGATGGTCCGCCAGGTCCTTTTCAATCTCTTGTCCAATGCTATCAAGTTTTCGAAGTCCAAAGAAAACCGCGTGATTGAAATCGGATCCCTGGCCGGAGAAACGCAGCATACGTACTACGTCAGAGACAACGGTGTGGGGTTTAACATGGAGCATGCTGGCAAACTTTTTGGAGTCTTTGAGCGTCTTCATACGTCCAAAGAATTTGAAGGGACTGGGATTGGTCTTGCCATTGTCCAACGGATCATCCACAGACAAGGAGGAAAGGTTTGGGCTGAAGGAGAGATTGGCAAAGGGGCCACATTCTACTTCACTCTTCCCAGTCGCCGATAGAGAGAAAAATGGGTTGGAAGGACAGAGTGGCTAACAAAGATATCAAAATAGAGGGATTTGCGCAGGGTGACAAAAAGGAGATCGTGAAGCTGCTTTCTCAGGCGAAGCTGCCGGCTCAGGATCTGACCCTTGAGAAGCTTGAATATTTCTTGGTCGCAAAGGCGAAAGACGGCGCGGTGATTGGGGCCATCGGTGTCGAACTTGACCAGGATGTGGGGTTGCTGAGGTCCCTCGTCGTCCATCCATCTTACCGGGGAAAAGGACTAGGAAAGCGGCTGACCCGTGAAGTGGAGTCGTTTGCTCAGGAGAAGAGCATCAAGACCCTCTATCTCCTCACAACGACCGCCGCAGAATTCTTCCCAAAATTAGGATATCAGGTCATTCAACGAGATTGTGCACCCGCATCCATCGCTAAGACGGAGGAATTTAAGACCATCTGCCCTGTATCAGCAGTTTGTTTATTCAAGAATCTTGCGCTCGTCTAAGAATGCATTCCGCAGATGCGTGACTCTGCCGTCTTGCAAATCCTATTCAACCTATTCTCTGATACCACACGTGAAGCTCCCCGTCTTCAGGGCGGCGCCTCCAGATAATGTCGATAGGATTGCACGGTTGGCTTTCATCCCCACCTATTCCGCTAAGGCGGGGCAATCCAGCAACTTGCCTGCTAGCTGGAATCAGGAGAAGTGTTGAGTTTGTGGAGAATAATATTGTATTGTGATCTATTCGGCATGGACGCACTGAAACAGGCTCTCTTTTCTATGGAGGCGAAAATGTCCACGATTCAAGATTTCATTCATTCCGAAGAGACTCAAGAACTTCTTAGTCGACTCATACGGTCCAGGAGCCTGAATCCTCCAGGCGACGTAAGAGAATGCGCAGCGATCGTAGTCGAGGAACTCAAGACTCGGGGGCTTCCAGCAGAGGCCATTGAAGACAAGCCCGGAGTGGTCAATGTTGTTTCCCATCTGGAAGGCCGTGAGAGCGGCAAGACAATGGTTTGGAACGGCCACTTTGACGTGGTCCCACCGGGAGAAGACTGGGAGGTAGACCCCTTTGGGGGAGAGGTCAAAGATGGATTTGTGTATGGCCGTGGCTCGAGTGACATGAAGTCGGGCGTGGCGGCCATGATTGTAGCCTTGGGAGCCCTGAAAAAGGCTGGTTCGCCATTTAAGGGTCGCATCGTCTTTCAGGCAGTCGGCGATGAAGAGACCGGAAGCGACGCGGGTACTCTTTGTATGATCCGGAGAAAGATCGGAGCAGGAGCGGATTTCGCGATGGTCTCAGAACCTACCAATCTCAGTATGGTCATCGGCAACCGCGGACTGCGCTGGCTGGAGGTTACGGTGAAAGGCCGTGCCTGCCATGCCGGGAGGCCTCACATGGGGGCGAATGCACTCCATGCTGCGGCGAGGATGATCGGTGAACTGGAACGTTTGACCTTCAAGACTCATCATCCCCTTTTTGAGGTTCCTCAACCCAACCTCTCTGTGACCATGATCCACGCCGGGACTAAAGTCAATATCATCCCCGAGCGGTGCATTTTTTCGATTGACCGACGGATGATGCCAGGAGAGACATCTCAGTCCATCCTCCAGGAGATCGAACAGGTTTTGAAAAAATGTTCTTCCAACGGCATCCAAATGGACGTCCGGATCACCCACGAGGGTTGGGATCCCTATGCCATCGATCCAAGTTCATCATGGGTGAAAACGTTGTGCGAGACAGTTCAGGAAGTGGTGGGCCAGTACCCCCAGATCAAGGGAAAAGCGGGGTGCACGGACGCCTCCCATCTTTATCACCTCGGAAAGATTCCTTCGGTTTGCTTCGGACCGGGGCTCGAGAATCTCGCCCATGCGGCAAATGAAAGGGTGGCGCTGGAGAAGGTCGTGCAGGCAGCGAAGGTCTACGCCCTTTCGGCAGTAAAACTACTCGCGTGAAAAATAAGGAAGAAAAGCTCACACAACGTGGCAAGCGACCCAGTGGCCGGCATCGATCTCTCTGAAACTAGGCTCCTCCGCTTGGCATTGGCCGGTCGCATAGCGACAGCGCGGATGGAAATGGCACCCAGAGGGTGGGTTGATCGCGCTCGGCACATCTCCTTCGGGCACGTAGCTTTCCCGTATTGCGCGAGGGTTGGGAACCGGCACAGCCGCCAACAAGGCCTGAGTGTAAGGATGCAGCGGCGTCTTGAAGAGTGTCTCCTTATTGGTTAATTCAACAATCTTGCCCAGGTACATTACAGCGATCCGTTGGCTGATGTGTCTCACTACAGCGAGATCGTGAGAAATGAAGAGAAAGGCCAGTTGGTACTCCTGCTGTAAATCCATCAACAGATTAAGCACCTGTGCCTGGATGGACACATCCAGAGAAGACACTGGCTCGTCGGCAACCACGAGGCTCGGGTTCAAAGCCAATGCCCGGGCGATACCGATCCGTTGGCGCTGCCCGCCAGAGAATTCGTGAGGGTGTTTGCGGATGTGCTCGTGTTCGAGGCCAACACGGCTCAAGAGAGCCGCGACCCTCTCCTCCTTCTCCTTGCCCTTCGCGAGCCCATAGTTCTCGAGAGGCTCAGCAACAATGTCACCTACCGACATCCGTGGATTTAGAGAGGAATACGGGTCTTGAAAGATCATCTGCATTTCGCGTCGGACGTCGCGCATCTCAGTCTTCGTGAGATGGGTGATGTCTTTTGATCTGAGACTGATCTTGCCGCTGGTGGGTTCGATTAGTTTCAGAATTGTTTTACCCACTGTGGTCTTGCCGCAGCCGCTCTCACCCACGAGCCCAAGGGTCTCCCCTCGACCGATTGAGAAAGAAACTCCGTCCACGGCCAACACCCAGCCCACGGTACGCAACCGAATGCCCCCACGGACCGGAAAATGTTTCTTCAACTCCTTGACCTCGAGTACAGGCCCGGAGCTATTCTGAATGCTGTGATCCATGAGTGATGGACTCCGAACGACCATCTTCCCAGCAGGCCACCCAGTGGCCCGGGGTTTTCTCGTTGAAAGGCGGTTGGACTTGGTGACACTGCTCTGTGGCAACATTGCACCGCGGCGCGAAGGGACAGCCTACGATCTCTCGCCGCAAGGACGGCACGACGCCAGGGATTTCTTCGAGACGAGCTCCACTCAGCCCGGGCGCCGCTAAATCGATCCGCGGGATAGACGCCATCAGGCCCCGGGTGTAAGGGTGCATCGGTTCGTCGAAGAGCTCACTAACCGGCGCCTCCTCGACTTTGAGACCCACATACATGACCACGACACGCTGGGCCACCTGGGCAATCACGCCGAGGTCATGAGTGATCATGATGACGGCTGTCTCGATCCTCTCCTTAAGCTGCAACATGAGCTTTAGGATCTGAGCCTGGATGGTCACATCCAAGGCTGTCGTAGGTTCATCCGCAATCAGAACTTTTGGATTGCAGGAAAGAGCCATGGCGATCATCACGCGCTGGCGCATCCCCCCGGACATCTCGTGAGGGTATTGTCGAAGGCGTCGGGAAGCGTCGGGAATGCGCACGAGATCAAGAAACTCAACGGCCTTCTCGAGAGCTTCCTTTTTCGACAATCCCTGATGGAGCATCAACGCTTCGGCGATCTGAAACCCCACCGTCATCACAGGATTAAGTGATGTCATGGGTTCCTGGAAAATCATGGAAATCTCGTTGCCTCGAACTTTGCGCATCTCCTCCTCGCTGAGACGCAGGAGATTACGGTCCTCCAAAGTGATGGTCCCACCCTCGATCCTGGCCGGAGGCCGCGGGAGGAGTCCCATGATACACAGGGCTGTGACGCTTTTTCCACATCCCGACTCGCCGACGATTCCAAGGGTCTCACCCCGATAGAGGTCAAAAGAGACGCCGTTGACAGCCCGCACAACTCCATCCCGCATATGGAAACGAATCTCGAGGTCATTCACCGTCAGAATTCGTCGTGAAGCCGTTGTTGAACCCGAATCAGATAAGACCGTTGAGGATTCTGTCACCATGTCACATCTGCCTTGCCAATCGTGGATCGAGCATGTCGCGCAAGCCGTCCCCCAGGGCGTTGACCGCAAGCACCGCAAGCGTCAGGAAGGTCCCCGGGATGAAGATGATCCACGGCGCCATCTGAAAGTATATCCGGCCATCAGCCATGATATTCCCCCAACTTGGAATCTCGGGTGGCGTCCCAGCACCGATGAAGCCAAGAAGAGCCTCCGTAATCACTGCGGATGCGAAGACATACGTCCCTTGCACCAGAAGCGGAGCCACCGTGTTTGGAAGAACATGCCGCAGGAGCATTTTCGGGAGGCTTGTCCCGATGGACACGGCAGCCTCCACATAGGGCTGCTCCCGAATCATAAGCACTATGCTCCGGACCAGACGAGCCACCCGGGGAATTTCGGGTATCGCGATGGCCATGATTACATTTTGGACACTTGCGCTGGTAACGGCCACGAAGGTAATGGCAAGAAGGATTTCCGGAATGGCCATCAAGCCGTCCATGATCCGCATCATCACCGCATCCACAGGACGGCTGTATCCAGAGATGAGACCAACGACCAGGCCAATGAGGGTAGATAAGATGGCAACGCCAAGTCCCACGGTGAGCGAGATTCGTCCTCCGTGGAGGGTGCGGCTGTAGATGTCGCGACCCATGTTGTCTGTGCCGAACCAGTGTTCGCCGGAGGGCGCTTTGAGCCGGTTTCTCGGGCTGATATCCAGGGGATCGGAGCTGAGATACGGGGCGGCGATTGTGAGGATGATCAGGAGCAGTAAAACGGCGGCGCTTGCGACCACCGTAGGATGACGCCGGCCGAATTCCTTTAGGCGTACCACCAGTTTCTTTCGTGTTTCAAGTTCGAGCTGATCGAGTGTGGGCTGGCCGACTTTCTCATCCATGGTTGAATCTCATCTTAGTCTAGTAGTGAATGCGTGGGTCTAAGAATGTATAGGAGATGTCGACCATCAAGTTGATGAGCAGGTAGACGCCCGAGAACATGAGGGTAAGTCCCTGGATGGCCGGATAATCTCGTGCCAGGACAGAGTCCACCACCAGGCGTCCTAAGCCAGGGATATTGAACACGCTCTCTGTTACTACAACCCCGCCGATGAGCATGGCGATGCCGACACCGATGATCGTTACAATAGGGACAGAGGCATTCTTCAGCGCATGCCGGAGCAGAACAGCCCTGGGTCGGAGACCCTTTGCATGGGCGGTGCGAATGTAATCTTCTCCAAGGACTTCCAGGAGGCTGGCACGAGTGATGCGAGCAATCAGGGCCGCGTAAATCAGGCCAAGGGCGATGCTGGGCAGGGTAATGGTTCGTACGAACGGGATGAGACCCTGTCTGATGCTCACAAACCCCTGCACTGGAAAAATCTGTGCTTTAATTGAAAATCCGTACATCAAAGCATAGCCAATGACGAAGACGGGAATCGAAAATCCAAGAACGGCAAAGACCATGACCCCGTGGTCTATCCAGGTGCCTGCTTTCCAAGCCGCTATAATCCCCAGAGGGACGGCCAGAACGATGGCAATCAGGATGCTCGTCGTGGCGAGGGAGAGGGTTGGCTCAATACGCTGGGCAATGAGTGTCGTCACCGGCACCTCAGAAAAGATCGAATCGCCGAGGTCACCCTGCACGACGTTGGAGATCCATTTGCCGAACTGGATGTGGATAGGCTCGTTAAGACCGAGTTTCTCTCGAATCCGTTCGACATCCTTGGGCATCGCATAGCTTCCCGCCACAACGGCTGCGGGATCTCCAGGCGCAAGGTGAAGCAGGAGAAAAACAAAAACGGCTACCACCCCCATAACGGGGATGGTAGCCAAAAGACGTCTAACAATGTATCCCCACATCCGCGTTTCGACCCGTGAGTTCGTATTTCAGCTTACTTTTTCTTGACATTCCAGAAAAGCGGTGCGGGGCTCTTGAGCAGTCCCTCGAGGCGGTCTGAACGATAGGCCACCGGTTGGTAAACCGTGCCAAGGGGAACATAGGTCACGAGTTCAAAGGCCCGTTTTTGGATAGCTCGGGCGATCTCCTTTTGTTTCTGAAGGTCCGCTTCTCTTCCGAAGGCGGTTCGTAGGTCCTCAATCTCCTGATCACAGGGCCAGCCCCACCAGGCTTTCTCACAGCCGGCACCGATCGCTATGTGCTCTATTGGATTCAAGAAGTCAGGACCGTTGAACCATGTCTGAAAGATGTGCCAGCCTCCCTCTGCCGCAGGTTTCCGAACAGCCCGCTTGGAGACCAGTGTTGCCCAATCCATGGCCTGCATGTCCACGTTGAACCCGGCTTTCCGAAGATTCTGTCCCGAGACCACAGACTGGGGATTGATGACGTTATCGTCGGTGCAATGGAGGAACACGATCTTCTCTCCTTTGTAGCCTGCCTCATTCAAGAGCTGTTTGGCCTTATTGAAGTCCTGTTTCACGGACCCAATGTCTGATGCGAAGGGTGAACCACAGGGGTACATGGACGGGCAGGCGTTGAAAAGTTTCGAGTCGCTTGTTACCGCACCGAGGTTATCCTCCATGTTGGTGGCATAGAGCACGGCCTGGCGGGCCTTCACATTGTCAAAGGGGGGTTGCTGGTGATTGATCCTCAAGATGGTCTGCAGTCCTGTGGGGTCGTGGATTTCGACTTTTACACCCTTCGCCGCATTCAGCTTGGGAATCAAATCGAGTGTCGGGGTCCAAATGTAGTCGATCTCGCCGGCTATGAGGGCATTGACCGCGGTATTCGGATCTGGGATCCAGATGAACTCCACCCGGTCAACCTGAGGCATCTTACTACCCGCCATATTGCTGGCCGGTTCCTTTCGAGGAACATAGGCATCGTTCTTGACATAGAAGGTCGTAACGCCAGGCTGGAATTGTTCTTTCACAAACTTGAAGGGGCCTGATCCAACCACCTCTTTGACCTGCTCGTTGGGATCTGTCATTGCATCTTTCTCTCTCATCATGAAGCACACATTCGAGGTGACCTTTCCCAGACCCTGGAGGACCATTCCAAAGGGCTCTTTCAATGTCAGCCTGAAAGTCTTGTCATCGATGACCTCCAGCTTCTCCGTAGCCGCTATCATCTTCTGGCCAATACCGTCCTTTGCACCCCACCGCTTGATCGAGGCAACGCAATCCTTTGACGTCACGGGGGTCCCGTCGTGCCACTTCAGCCCAGAACGGAGCGTGAAGCTATACACCATTTTGTTACTACTGACGGTGTACGTATCGACCATCTGGGGCTTCACGTTCAAATTCTCGTCCAGACCGAAAAGGGTATCATAAACCATGAAGCCGTGGGTCCGAACAGCATACCCCGTTGTCCAGATGGGATCGAGCTGTTTTATAGCCGAATCTAATACGGCCCTAATCAGTGTCTCTGCACCGCTGGGCTGCCAGGTGAGGCCGATGACCATCACAGTCACCAGAAATGCAACCGTAACCATCTTTTTCGAAATGTTCCTTAGCATATTTTCCTCCTTTCAGTGAGAGTAACCAAGATCGACTGTTCTGCAAGCCGACTGTAGCAAAGCTCTATGTGGCTGTCAACAGAAAACTTTGTCCAGACTCCTTTGCTGAGCCGTCTGTTGTCCAACGAGAATAGCTGTGGATGATCACCGTCTCGATTTCGTCAGAAACTATTTGACCTCTAAAGGGCTGCTGAAAAAGTCATCTTTCGCAGGTTGCTCAAAAAGGACCAGATGCAAGGCCCCTGAAATCCTGAGGAGTGAGGCGTACTTGACGGTACGCCGCAACGACGAAGGATGAGGGAAACGCCGCAGATGGTCGTTTTTCAGCAAGCTGCTAAAGCTGCATGTCCGGGTCAATGGGATAAATGGGCCGTGGTATCTTCTTGAATGGGAAGAGCCTGTAATCGGATCCGGTGACTCCTGGTCCCGCAACAAGTACTATGTGTTTGGCAATAGGTTCGAACCCCCCCCGGAAGTGTTCACGGGATTTGATCAATAAATAACGCTTGGCTGTGGGCTCAATTCCCGCGTGCCTGAAAACACCCAGGTCATAAGGCTCCATTCGTTCCGACGAAACTAGGATCTCTGCCCCACCGGTATCCAGGACAGCACTTAACCCATGGTTGAGCATCAATCCTGTGTCCATGGGACAGGTCACCTTGTAAAGGCCGTCTGTGATGCGACGGACCTTTCCTTCCACCTCCAGTGGTTTGCCTTTCAAACCGAGCGAGGGCATGTCGGTCTTGCCACCGAGCTGCAGCTTGACTCTGTTGCCGACACCCATTTTGACCATCTGCCTAACGGATTCAGGATCCCAGATCGGTCCGACAGCCATGTCGGTAAGTCCTTGACGGAGTGCTTCGGCAACAGTTTCCATGACATCCTGGGTTCCACCCGAGAAAACGTTGTCGCCATGATCCACCAGAATGACCGGCCCTCCCTCGAGTTTCTTGGCTCTGGCGATGGAATCGGCGACAGGTTCTCCCTCATAGACAAAATCGCGCCGGCGTTCCCAGGCCATTCTCATCAGGTCGTTTCGCAGCAGCCCGGCAGGGGTGAGATTGTCGCCCGCAATGATCAGCACCGTAAAACCCACATAAGGGATATCGGCCATGGGGAAACCGCCAAAGACCGAGGCATCAAGGACAAGACCTGTTCTCTGTGCTTCAAGGGCCCGTTCCATGATGTCTTTCATGGGTTGTCGTCTTGGAGACTGACAAAGGGTGTGCGTCAACATCGGGAGTCTGCCCCACACTGTCTGGGGCTTGACCTCTCCTCTCAAGGCCCGTAGCAGGAGTCGTCCGCATCGAGCCCCTGTCTGATAGGTGTCGATGTGGGGAACGGTCTGGTAGCCGCTGATGACCGTTGCCTTCTCCACCATGGTTGGGCTGATGTTGGCGTGAAAGTCCAAAGCTACGGCTATTGGCAGATCAGGGGCGATCTTCCGAATACGGGAGAGGAGCTCTCCTTCCCCATCGTCGTGGCTTTCGGTCACCATCGCACCATGGAGATCGAGAAATGCCGCATCACAGCCAGTTCCGATCGCCTCACATACGGCGTCGGCCATGGCATTGAAAGCCGCATCCTTCACCGGTCCACTCGGTGCCGCGGTACCGGCAACGGGAAGTAAGATTTCAGTTCTAACCTCCTCTGCAAGGTCAATAAACGCGGCAAGCGCCGTGTTTGTACCTCGAAAGGTATTGAGAGCCTCGGCTCCTGCAGCCGGCTTGCCATCCGGACGTCCTATGGCAAACGAGCTCAAAGGAGTGGGCACAGGTGAGAATGTGTTGGTCTCGTGATTGATATTAGCCAATACAAAACGCTTTGTCTTAGCCATCGTTTCACTCCTGTTAGAGAATCTGCGGATTCAAATCTCAGCTCCGTTGTTCGATGTTTCGACAACCGTGACCCATGTGTAGCGTTCAAATCATAGCGAACCTTGCACAGCGTGTCAATCCGCTTTACACCGGACATTTTTCAGGATAAGGTTTATGCCGAAATCATTCATAATGAAGCTCCCCGCCCTAAAGGGCGGCGCTTCCCGGGAAGGTAATTTCCTTTTGTATTGTGCCCCTTCTGACCCCGCCCCAAAGGGCGGGGCTTGTGGGACACTTGCCGGCCCAAACAGAGAGGTTGAGGAGTCATGTCTTTCGATATCGTCATCAAGAACGGAAAAGTCGTCGACGGAACTGGGAACCCTGCGTACACTGCCGATATTGGGATCAGGAACGGCAGAATTTCGCGAATGGGTCGGTTCCCGAAGACCCACGCCAATAAGGAGATCGATGCAAAGGATCTCGTCGTGTGCCCTGGATTTATCGATCCTCATTCGCATTCTGACCTTACGATTCTCTTTGACCCCACGTTTCCATCGACGATCCGTCAGGGCGTCACCACGTCGGTCTTAGGGAATTGTGGAGACAATCTGGCTCCGGCTCCACCTGAAAAAATGGAGGAGTTGTCACGGGTTCTTTCTGTCTTTGCACCTCCGGGAGTAAAATTTGACTCCTTCCCCTGGAATACCTTTCGGCAATACCTCGATTTCATGGAAAACCACGCCTGTGTAGCCAACTCTGCCCATTTGGTGGGATTTGGCACTGTGCGGTTGGCAGGGGGGCCAGGATTCGAAGACCGCGCTCCAACCTCAGAGGAACTCCGACGCATGAAGTCTCTTGTGGCGGAGGCCATGAAGGCCGGAGCTTTTGGCATAAGCACTGGCCTGATCTATGCGCCGCAGTCCTACGCAAAAACCGATGAAATTATTGAACTCACGAAGGTCGTCGCCGAATACGGCGGCCTCTACGTAAGCCATATCCGGAACGAGGGGGCCGATGTGGTGAATGCTGTAAAGGAAGTGATTGAGATCGTGGAGAAATCGAACTGCATGGGGGGCCACATCGCCCATCACAAAATCTCAGGCAAACCCAATTGGGGAACGAGCCGGGAAACGTTGAGGCTCATCGAGGAAGCCAACGAGAGGGGCACGAGTCTGACCTGCGACCAGTATCCATACAATCGAGGGATGACGTCCCTCATCACTGCCTTGCCACCCTGGGTCCATGTGGGAGGCCTCGAGAGCCTCCTGGACCGTTTGCGGAGCCCTGAAGACCGCGAACACATCAAGAGAGACTGCGAGGCTGGCATTGAAGGTTGGGAAAACTGGATAAGAGACGGTGGTTTCACGTCGCTTTACATCGCCTCCGTAAAGACGGAAGAATGGCGACCCATGGAAGGAAAGAATCTGACCGACATTACCCGGCTCAAGGGATACAAGGATGAATGGGAGACCCTCTTTGAACTCCTGCTCGATGAGAAGGGCGAGGTTCAGGCCACCATGGAAAGCATGAACGAAGAGGACATCCGCCGAATCATGAGGGGTCGTTACACGATGGTGGGAAGTGACGCATGGGCCGTTGCTCCGACCGGTGTCTTGGGCTATGGAAAGCCCCACCCACGTTACTATGGAACCTATCCTCGAATTCTTGGGAAATATGTCCGGGAAGAACGGGTTCTGACGTTGGAGGATGCGATCCGCAGAATGACTTCCTTTCCCGCTCAGAGGATGGGCATTCTCGACCGAGGTCTCCTGAGGGAAGGGTTGTGGGCAGATGTTGTTGTCTTTGATCCCAACAAGGTCATGGACAGGGCAACCTTCCTGGAACCTCACCAGTTTCCAGAGGGTATTCTCTATGTCCTGGTGAATGGCGAGATCGTCGTGGAGAACAACCAACAGACGGAAAAACTGCCTGGGAAATTGCTGCGACGACCTGGGTGATGGAAACCGAGTCTCAGGAGATTCGCCTGCACGAGTTGATATATGTTTCGGAGGGAGACGATGAAGGAAGCGACGAACCAAATCCTTCAGGTTTGCAAATCGTTCTTTGAGGACATCGTAAGGATTCGACGGGATTTTCACATGCATCCTGAGATCGGGTTTGATGTTTACAGAACGGCAGATATTGTTGGGATGGAGCTTCAAAAGCTTGGAATGAAGGTGAGAAAAGGGATTGGAAAGACAGGAGTCGTCGGGGATATGGAGGTTCCAGGAGCCACAAAACGGATCGCTCTCAGGGCTGACATGGACGCCCTCCCGATTCAGGAGCTCGGAACGGCACCTTATCGGTCAAGGGTGGATGGGAAGGGGCACATGTGTGGTCACGATGTCCACACAGCCATTCTGATTGGTACGGCTAGGGCGATGACTGTATTGAAGAACCAGCTGAAGGCGAATATTCGTTTCGTCTTTCAACCCAGCGAAGAAAGCTTCCCCACCGGTGCAGCAGCCATGGTTGAAGACGGGGTTCTGGATGGGGTTGATGAAATTTACGGAATGCATGTGTGCCCCACTTTAGAGGTGGGTCGCTTTGGCATTTGTCAGGGGGCTGCCACGGCTCAGGGTGATTCGTTCGATATCGAGATCATCGGCAAAGGGGGACATGGAGCCGAGCCTCATCGAACGGTCGATCCGGTCCTCATCGGCTGTCAATATGTGACGATGTTGCAGTCCATTGTCGCTCGGAATGTCGATCCCCTCGAAAGTGCCGTCATCAGCGTCACCCAGTTCCATGGAGGCACGGCATTCAATATTATTCCCGAGAGGATCAAACTATCCGGCACAGTGAGGACGTTTAAGCCAGACATTCAGGAAAGGATTCGGGAGAAAATGGAAAGTATTTTGGCAGGAATCACCTCTTCTCATGGAGCCCGTTACACCCTCTCTTACAAGAACGTGTTCCCCCTCACTTACAATCACAAGGAATGCATTGACAAGGTATTACCGATTGCCGAAGAGCTCGTGGGATCGAAGAATGTGATTTTTCCTCACCCACCCGATCTGGGGAGCGAGGATTTCGCCTACTATTCACAGAAGGTGCCTGCCTGTTTTATCAATCTCGGGTGTAGAAACGACCTCAAGGGGATCGTCAACTTCTGCCATCACCCCCAATTTGACGTGGATGAAGAGTGTATTCTCTGGGGCATGGCAATCTACGCAGGCCTTTGCAGCCTCTGATGAAGTTGAAGGAGATTTATTGAGGATGACCTTAGGATTGAATAACAAAGGGAAGGGAGAATCTGAGACCTTTCCCGTCCTTCCTGCGAATGCCCTCGTTGCCGGTTGCTTCCTGTAACAGCGATCTTCAAATCTTGCCACACAATACAATATTCCTGATCTTAATCAATAAAGAGCTATGAACAGTTCTCATTTGAAGCTAAGAAGTAGGCCAGTAACTGCACAGCGCCCATGGATGCAGGAGGCTGAGGCAAAATTTTGTAGGACTGGGAAAAATTTAACCAACGATCACAATTCTCAAATTTATGGCAAAATCCACACATCGAGGTTAACTGTCTGTAATCAAAGAATAAAAAGCACCCAGTCTTTGTGTTTCTTCTTGGCATATATTTTGCTTAACCCATAAGCCAGAGTTTCCGATGGAATCAGGACCGAATGGTCGGAATATGCAATGCGAGCAGCTTAAGTCGGTGGCTATTCACTGGATGTTGTTTTGGTTTTGTCTTTTTCTGGACTGGGTGGCAGGATGAACAATACAAACCTTATAAAAAGTTTAGGGGGTGCAGAATGAAAAAGATTTTATTGGTCGCTTCAATTTGTTTCCTGGCTATGGGAGGTGTTGTATCTGCGGCTACAATCGAACTTCCCCGAACAGGTCAGACAACTTGTTATAACGCATCCGGTGAAGAGATCGTCTGTTCTGGCACTGGGCAAGACGGAGAAACACAGTATGGTGCAGTGCTACCTGTTCCCCGGTTCACTACCGATTACTATGGTCTGACTGTAGTAGACAATCTTACTGGCTTGATGTGGACATTTGATTCGAGAACACCCGATCCGTACGACCCGGTCCGGGTCCGCCCATATGCGCACCGGACGCGCGTGACATGTGCATGGTTGATGAAGCGCTCGTTTATATAGCATGTCTAAATACAAATAACTTTCTCGGCTACAATGATTGGAGACTTCCCAATCGGGAAGAACTAAGAAGCCTTATTTTTGACTTATTCTACCAACGCACCAGCCCTTCCCGCAGGGTACCCTTTTATTAACGTAGAGGCAGCCTACCCTTATTGGTCATCCACTAGTACTTTTGTTGACAACGAGTGGAAATGGAATAGGGAGCATGAATATGTGGAGTGGTTCGGAATCCTCTGGAGGAGTTCGTCTGGCCCGTGCGAGCAGGGCAACGGATGGCAACCCTGATCCCGCTTACCCGGCAAATCTCCGGAAAACTGGACAAAGGATAAGCTGCTGCGCCGGGTGATGACGGCGACATCCAGGCTGGTGTCGCATGGCCCGACCCACGGTTCACGGTAACATACTGCGATGCAAGTGGTCCCTGCGCTGATCCTGCCGTGGACTGCGACCTGGATCCATCGAACGATGTTGTGACCGATAACCTTACCGGCCTTACATGGATAAGACTTCCTGATAATATCCACAGAACATGGGAGGAGTCCCTTGCCTATGCAAATGATCTTAATCGCTGTGGTTATTCAAACTGGCGGTTACCTAATATCAACGAACTCGCAAGCATGATTCATAACGGCGAACCGGACATTGCGGTGTGGCTTAACACTTCACCACCTGATTACTTCATTGGTATTGAGTCCTGTTTCCACTGGTCGTCAACAACAGACCGCGCCTCAAGAGGCGCGGCAATGGTTGTAGATCTGTGGGATGGCAGCATAGGAAGTGATTCCAAAACTTCGGATTACTATGCATGGCCGGTCCGCCTTCCTGGCGGAGTCCTTACTGTTTTGAAAACAGGCGAAGGGTCTGGCACGGTCACAAGCACGCCTCCGGGAATCGACTGTGGCTCCGACTGTTCAGAGGTATTCCTCGAAGGGACGGTAGTAACCCTCACCGCCGTGGCAGAGACTGGTTCTACCTTCGAGGGATGGTCCGGTGCGTGTACCGGTACAGGAACATGTACAATTACCCTCAATACTGATACCGAGGTTACAGCATCGTTTTCAAGAGGCGCACTCCTCACTGTTTTGAAAACAGGCGAAGGGTTTGGTACGGTCACAAGCACGCCTCCGGGAATCGACTGTGGCTCCGACTGTTCAGAGACATTCATCGTAGGGACGGAAGTAACCCTCACCGCCGTGGCAGAGCCTGGTTCTATCTTCGATGGATGGTCCGGTGCGTGTACCGGGATAGGATCATGCACAATTACCCTCAATGTTGATACCGAGGTGACAGCATCGTTTTCGAAACCCGCAGTCCTTACTGTTTTGAAAACCGGCGAAGGGTCTGGCACGGTCACAAGCACTGCCTCTGGGAATCGTCTGTGGCCCCGACTGTTCACAGACATTCATCGAAGGGACGGAAGTAACCCTCACCGCCACGGCACAGATTGGTTCTATCTTCGATGGATGGTCCGGTGCGTGTACCGGTACAGGAACATGTACAATTACCCTCAATGCTGATACCGAGGTTACAGCATCGTTTTCAAGACCTTACTCGGGATGCACCTATTCCATAACACCTAAGACCAAGACCTTCAACATAAGCGGACTGACAATCCCTGAGGCACGCCCAACACTCAAGATCGCGGTCGTTGCATCAGATAATGACTGCCCTGCGCCATCACTTGACCCTGCAGAAGATTGGATCCACGTTACGGTTACAAGCTGGGATAACAAAAAGGGCGTCGTGAGAGTTACCGTCGATCCCAGCTATAGTTCCGTGCAGAGAGTAAGCACTGTAGGGATCGGCAATGCAACGTTTACAGCAATCCAGCAAAAGAGAAGTTGCACCCCTGGGGGTGTCCCGCCCATTTTCACTCCTTCAAGCCAAATATGGTCTCAAGCTGGAGGAACGGGTAGCTTCACCATAACCTTTTCTCCAAAAGCTGCTGTTGACTGTGTGTGGAGCGCGGAACCTGATGCAAAATCCACCTGGGTCTCCACTGATTCAAGTGGAACAGGAAATGGTACAGTAGATTACTCCGTTGACCCGAACCTTTCCGCAGCTATCAGAAAAGGTAAAATTAACGTACACCTTGTCCAAAAGCCCTTGGCAGTCTACAGCTTCAAGCTGAGACAGTTAAATTGATCGTTTATACCCTCTGAATGGCCTGAAGGCTGCTACCCCTTTCTCAGCGGGTAGCAGCCTTCATTCATTTGGCTATAATTCTGGGAGCTGCTCCATGGAGCCCCACGGGCTAAGCCCGTGGTACCTCCAAAAGAATACCCTCCTACGCCAAGGCTTCGGAGGGTTATCCGCCAGTGGCGAAATCCGCCGAAGCAGTGATACCTCGGTTCAGGACTAGCACAGACACCGCTCACGCATTCATCCACGGGCAGAGCCCGTGGTCTTCTGCGTAGGCGGATAAAATCGGATTTTCTGCCCATATCAAAACAGCATTTAAAACAGCGGGGATGGGATAGACCGGATGTCATCATCGTTACTGGGGATGCCTACGTAGACCACCCATCCTATGGTAGTCATTGGGAGGTGCTTGATTTCATCCAGTTATCCTTGCCCTCCAGAGTTATCGTAGAGGGCAGATTCATAGGTGGAAGCTGCAGGCTGAACAGGCTCAGAAGAGTGTCCCATCGAATCAGACGGGGTTGCTACTTTCGGGATTTATTTCGCCTCAGAAATACTTGACATTGAACATGGGTCTGGACTCAGGGAAAGACGGACCTAATAGTAGCGTTTCTCTTCGGCATGATCCTCGGCAAGTTCCATACCCCACTCTCCAAGGATTTTCGTGACCGCCCGCTCGCCGCTCTCGATGCAGTTCGGAACACCCACGCCTCTGTAGCTGCCGCCCGCGATGGCGAGACCGGGAATCTGGACACAGCGATCATCGATCCGTTCAATTCGCTCGAGGTGTCCGAGGGTGTATTGGGGCATGCCGAGATGCCACCGGAAGACGCGCGAGAAAAGAGGCTTCGCAAACGGGTTGAGGCCAAGGAGGTCACGAAACTCGGCGAGGACCGTCTGCACAAGCTCCTCGTCCGAGCGTTTCACGATCTCCTGGTTGTGGGGACCGCCGACGAAACCTCGAAGCAAGACCTTGCCCGGAGGCGCGCGTCCCGGCCACTTGGTGGAAGAGTAAGTAGCCGCCATGAGCGCACGGCTTCTCCACGAAGGGACAGAGAACCCCGAAGGCATTCAGATCGAAGCCGACCTCGTTCTCGTTGAAGGCAATCGAGACCGTCGCCGAGGAAGAAGCGGGTATGCTGGCAAGTGCATCTGCAATGACCTCATCGTGCGGACGGACGAGCGGCTCGGCAGCCCATGACTCGGTGGCAATGATCACCGCGTCACCGTCGACCGTAGAGCCGTCGGAGAGCAAGACACTCCACGCACGGCCATGAGCGTGGCGGAGCGCAGTGACGGCCACACCCGTTCTCATCTTCTCGCGACCTGCCGCGTCAGCCATGCGGTCTGTCAGTTCCTGCATGCCGCCGAGAAACGACGTGAAGAACGTCCGAGGTTTCTGCCCTGGTTTCGGCGGGTACTTGCGCCGCATCTCTTCGACCTTCCGACGGGCGGCGAGGAAACCCTTCGTGAGGGAGCCATACGTCTGCTCCATCTCGAGGAGGCGCGGGAAGGTCGCGGCCAGTGACATCTTCACGGAATCGGAGGCGTGAACCCCTCCCACGAGCGGCTCGGCCAGCCGTTCGAGACACTCGCGGCCCATACGACGGACCACGAAGCTTTCGAGTGTCTCGTCGTTCAACTCACCTGGCACGACCTTCTTTGGCGGGATGAAGAGGTCCATGGCCATCCGGATCTTGCCAGGCCACGAAAAAAGACCGGTCGTGGCGAACGGTAGAAATTTCGTGGGCGCGAACATGAAGATGCCATCAGGCATCTGGTGAAGCTTCCCGCGTGACAGAATCCACGTGCGCTTGCGGGACTCATCGGTCGGCAGTTCGTCATCGTAAATTCCCAGGAGCTTCGCGATGCGGTGACAGGCTGGCTTCTCTGTCAGGAAGCAATCCGGACCGCCGTCCACGATGAACCTGCCCTCTCCCGAGGGTTCCGGCACGATCTCCGTACTAGATTTTTCCGCCGAGACGCGAGTCCTTCTCGAAGAGGACGAACTCGACGTCGTGGCCCTCTGATGCGGCACGAGTGACCTTATAGGCCGCACCCAGCCCGGCCACACCGCCACCGATAATGAGGATCCTCTTCACCTCGACCTCCCCATCAAGCACTAAGGGTTCTAGGGTTCCAGGGTTCTAGGGTTCCGGGAGGACCAACAGGGAAAAAACAAGGTTCCTTCTTTTTCATAAGCCTCTCACTCGATCCCTTGAACCCTTGAATCCTCGAACCCTCCCAATTGTTCTTCCACCGCACTTGCCAGTGCGTTAATAAACCGTTCCGACGTATTCAGGGAACGCGTCCGCTTCAACACCATCCCCAAAACTTCTGCCTTTTTCTGGAAAACAATGTCAATGTCATAAAGAATCTCGATATGATCCGATACAAATCCGATGGGAATCAAAAGCACCTCTTTCACGCCTTGTGAGGCGAGGTCTTCCAAAACCTTTTCAACGTCGGGACCGATCCACTCCTCTGGCCCACCTCCCTTGCTTTGAAAGGCTATGTGCCATGGGTGAGGCTCCATCCTTTCGAGTACCGCCCGGACGCTTTCTTCAATCTCTTGCACGTAGGGGTCTTTTTCAACCACCGACTTAGGAAGACTGTGGGCGGTGAACAGGAGATGAACGCTCTTCCGTGCTCCAGGCTCAAACGCCATGAGCCCCTCTTCGACCTTTTCCCGGAGGGCCTCAATAAAGAGCGGATGACAGTGCCATTGTTTAACAAAGGAGATCGAAACCACTCCACCTAATTTTTCATTAACCTGGTTCACCTCTTCGATGTATGCCCCTGTACTCGCACGAGACTGAAAGGGAGTCATGGGGAGTGCAACGATCTCCCTGAAGCCATCTCGGACAATCTGTTTCAAGGTCTCTTCAATCAGTGGATGACAGTAGCGCATTCCTACATAAGACTTAAACGCATGCCCCCTTGCATTCAGCTCTTTTTCGAGGGCCTTAGCCTGGTCCGATGTGATTTCGGGAAGAGGAGAACACCCTCCAATCAATCGGTAACGTTCTTTCGCTCTCTCCAACTGTTCAGGAGAAGGCTTCCTGCCCTTGAAGAGACGTGTCAACAGGAATTCCACTTCATCGAGAGATCGAGGACCACCAAAGGCGAGAAGGAGAAGGGCTTTCATGGTTCTACTTGGAACTCAGTTCGTGGACAGCATCGACCAACCTGGTGACGTTGTCCACAGGAGTGTTGGGTAGGATGCCGTGGCCGAGGTTGAAGATATGACCTGGACGACCCGCTGCCCGCCCGAGGATCCGTTTGACTTCCCTCTCAATGAATTCAGGAGAACTGAGAAGAATGACCGGGTCAAGATTGCCCTGGATGGCCACATCATAGCCCAACCGGGCCCATGCTTCCCCCAGATCGACTCGCCAATCGACTCCGATGACGTCCCCTCCCGCCCGTTTCATCCTTTCGAGCAGGGTCGAGGACACCGTTCCAAAATGGATGATGGGCACGCTTCGATCGACTTCATCGAATATCTTTTTCGAATGGGGAAGAACGTACTCCTCATAATCGCTCGGGCTTAGGCATCCAACCCAGGAATCGAACACTTGAAGGGCTTGGACTCCTGCTTTAACCTGAGCATTGAGATACGGAATCAAGATCTGGGTCAGCTTTTCCATCAGAAGGTCCCAGGCTTCACGGTTCTGATACATCATCCCTTTTGTCAGAGTGTAATTCTTCGAGTGTCCTCCCTCAATGATGTAACTCGCTAAGGTGAATGGAGCACCTGAAAAACCGATGAGAGGGACCTTTCCGTTCAGTTCTCGGCGAACCATGCGAATCGCGTCCAGGAGAAAAGGAACCTCTTCTTCGGGCTCGATCCTTCGGAGCTTGTTGATCTGTTTCATTTCCCGTATGGGATGTTGAAAGACAGGTCCTTCGTTTCCCCCAAACTCCAGTGCGATGCCCATGGGTTCCAGAGGAATCAAGATGTCTGAGAAGATGATCGCTGCATCGACGTCGAACTGTTCAACAGGAAGAAGGGTCACCTTTGCGGCCAGTTCCGGAGTCTTGCACATTTCAAGGAACGAATGCTTTCGGCGGAGCGCCCGGTACTCCTTCATGTAGCGACCTGCCTGGCGCATTAGCCATATGGGCGTGTATTTCGTGGGTTTCCTACGACACGCCATTAAAAAAGAGATGTTGTTCTTCCATCGAATTCACTTGAATCTTCTCACAGTTGTAACTCCGGTACCCTCTCAAAGGGGTTTTGGGTAAAGGCTCAAGAAGCCAGTTTCTTACAAACTCAACGGGAAGACTCAATCTCTAAAAACAAATGACCATAGTCTATCCCTAAACCGGCATCTTAACCCTGACCTGAACACCTTCATATCCTTCCAGTCCCTCAAGAGTTGAAGGAGTAGCCTTACCCCGACGCCGGTGCCACCTCTCGGGATATAGGGCTTTTCCTTTTCGATGTGCGCGGGTCCGGCAATGTCAAGATGGATCCAAGGGGTCTTGCCTGCAAACTTGCTCAGAAAAATGGCTCCAATGATGGCTCCTCCTGCTCGGGTCCCCACGTTCTTGAAATCCGCGACATCACTCTTAATGTAATCAAAATATTCGTCCCACAGGGGAAGTCTCCAGGCTTTCTCACCCGTCTTTGCCGAGGCGCCCTCCATCTTCTCGACCAGAGATTCATCGTTGCCGAAAAGACCCGTGACGTAGTCTCCCAGGGCAACCACACACGCGCCGGTCAGGGTCGCCAGATCGATGATCGCTTTGGGTTTGTACCGGAGACTGTACGTCAGAGCATCCGAAAGGACGAGTCTTCCTTCTGCGTCGGTGCTGATCACCTCGACGGTTTGTCCCGAGAGAGTCTTGAGGACATCGCCCGGCTTGTACGCCTTTCCGCTTGGAAGGTTCTCTGTCGCCGGAATGATCCCGACCAGATGAAGGGGTAGTTGAAGTCGGGCAGCCGCATCCATCACCGCCAGAACTGCCGCGGCGCCTGACATATCGTCCTTCATGCGATCCATGTTCTCTGAGGGCTTGATGGAAATCCCTCCGCTGTCAAAGGTAATTCCTTTGCCCACCAAGGCGATGGTTTCAAACCCTTTGTTCTTGTTGTGTTCCATCACAATAAACTTGGCAGGCTCCTGGCTCCCTTTGGCCACAGCAACGAATGCTCCCATCCCCATGGATTCGGCCTGACCCAGATTGAACACCTGAATCTCCATGTTGTGCCTTTTTGCAATTTCCTCCGCCTTGGCTGCGAGGACCGTAGGAGTGACCAGATTTCCTGGCCCGTTCACCAGATCTCTCGCCATACAAACCGCTTCTGAAATGATCCTGCCCTTCTGCACTCCATCCTGAATCGGTTTCATGTCTTCAGGAAACTCGGTCAGTACGACGACTTCCTCGATCTCCTTGATTTTGTCCCGATCGAGAGTCTTGAACTCGTTAAATTGATAGGTCCCAAGGAGAAGCCCCGTCACAAAAGACTCGCTGAGTTCTTCAACGGTGAGGCGATTGAATTTTTCCACCGCAAATGCAAAGCGCTTGACACCGGAATTCTTGATGAACTGTCCCGCTTTCGACGAAGCTCCCCGCCATTTCTCAAGATCGAACTCTTCTCTTTTACCCAGCCCTGTCAACAGCACCCTCTTGGCAGGTAGGGCCCCCTGGGTGTGGACGAGACGACACTCAAACAACTCTCCTTTGAAGTCGCCCTGGCTCATCAGCCCGGACAGAAACCCTTTCCACTCCAGATCGGTTCTCTCCCAGGCCCCTTCAATGCGAGCTGGAAGTTCAAACGAAAAGAGGAGAAGAAGTTCGCACGGGTATCTCTCTGCTTTTCCTAACTCCACACGGATCTCCATCATGATCTTCCTCCACTTTCACCACGCTGCATTAACGTATTGATCTCTCTATGATTCGAAATATCTATGTGAAGCTCCCTGCTCCCGTATGTCGACAAACAGGCACAGGGTGGGGCTTCCCGGCAAGGTAATTTCATTTTATATTGTGCCCCTTCCTGCCTGCTGGCAGGACGGTGCACTTTCCGGTCAGCTTTCGTCGTCCTGCTTCAACTTCGATACGATAATGGAACGGGTCTCTTCTCGGCTGCAGAATTCTTTCACTTTCTTGATCAGTGCAGAATCCCAACTGCCGCGGCTGACGACCCTTGACAGCATCCAGGGATTCAAGTCTGAGACCTCCATCCACTTTCCAATCTTCTTGACGTATTCATCCAACACCCTCCGTCTCGGGTCTCCCTTCAATGGATATTTCTCTTTCAGCTCGGTGTTAATCTTTGCCATATGATCGCTTCCTAGAATCGCTTCGAGCTTCTCCCGTTGAGCGTAGGCAACCAGGGCCTCTTCCAGTTTAGACAACTCGAGGTCCATCTCCTCGTTGAGTACCCGTTTCCTTTCTTTCATCTCCACATAACGGTTCACGATCGTTACACCTTCCTCTTGGAGGTACTCGTTCGCAGAGAGAGACTCCACCAGCACGAGGTGTTTTCTCTTTGGGCAGAATGCCTGATAATCGCACCAGTTACAGAGGGGGCTTTCTTTAGGAATGAATCGGGTGTCCGATTCAATCTTTTGGATCACCCCGATGGCCTCCTGCCGGGTTTGATCAAGTTGCTTCTGGTTCCGCGAGCTCTGGATTTCGACGTCAAAGGCGAGATAGTGCCAGATCAGCCGCACCTCTTCAATGTCTTTCCACTTGCCCTCAATACCCATCTGGTAGAAGCCCAGTTGTCGATCGAGGTCAATGTCCTCCTGAGTGGGAAGCCTGCTCGACGTCTTATAATCGTGGATTTCCAGGGTGGAATCACGCAGGGTCAACCGGTCGATGTAACCTCGGATCCAATAGCTCTTTTCCTCATTGAGCAGGAAGGTGACATATTCTTCGAGCCCCAACGTTCGTCCCTGATCAAAAGGGAAGTACCGGTGGTAGTAGTCGGTAAGACACTTTTCTCCTAATCGTCGGTAATCCTCCGCCGTGTATCCCTTTCGGACAATCTGGATCATCCCATTCCAGTTTTTTTCCCAGACCTGGTTGTAAAACTGGATGAGATCTTCCAAGGGATTGAGCTTGGTCACTTTGAGGTCGCGGTAGAGTCTTTCGAGAGCATCATGGACTCGTGATCCCATGAAGGCCTCGATTCCTTCTGTTTCCACTTCGATCTTGTCGATGTAGGCGAGTTTGTATTGGTGGGGGCAGTGTTCATAGGTGGAAAGTTGCGAATGGGAATACGTCGGCATGAATCCCCCTCGGGGTTTGGGCGTTGCTTTGCAAGCAATAATAAGTTTCTAATTTTTAACAAGAAAAAGCTGTTCTGTCAAAAGCTTACTCTGGTTTTGATCGAGGACAAGAAAGGGGGAAAAAGTTGCGAACAGCTTGTCTACGGATGCTCAAGCGGATCCTTCAGGGTCAACCCAACATCTTCGAGTGCCTGCTGGATGGAGAGATCGGTCACCCGCTGGCCATATTTGTCTCCCCAACCTGCCTTTGCGACCAGGTCACGGACAGGGCCCTTCATATTGGCGATGAGGAAGTGGATCCCTTGACCCTTGTAATGCGCCATCATTTCATCCAGGGCATCGATGGCCACATCATCGATGTCATTCACCCCTGAGAAATCGAGGATGACCCACTGCACATCTGATCTCCCGCTCAAATTCCTTCGTAAAAGATCTTCCAGGTAACTCATATTCGCGAAGTAAAATCTGGTAGGAAGTGGCCGTAATGGCCACCCCCTCCCAACAGAACGGCTCGTACCGACCAGGTAAGCCGCTCTTCGATCAGTAAGTGAATGATAATTCAAGAGCTCGGTTCGTGTAATCGTTCAGAAACATCAGCCCTTGGCGTTTGAACCATTCAAGATTCAAGGTAAAGAGAACTTCTTTCCGTTCCACCGACTGCCAGCGGTCCATCTTGACCCATGTCTTTCTGGCTTCTGCCGGTTTGTATCCTGCCCGTATCATGATCCGTCTGGAATTTGACAGGATTCTTCCACTTCTTCAGTTGGATCGAGCGAAGTCGACTTCGAATCCATTCATCCAGATGACGAAAGATCTGCCGGAACTCCTGGATGCGAAAGTAAGCCACCCATCCGGCCAGATACTTATTCAACGCCAGAATGACCTGTCTCATCGACAGCGGATTGTTCCGCTTCGTCATCTCCCTTACCTTCTTCTTGAATTTCTCTCGCGCCTGATTACTCACTCGAAGTTTGCCCCTGAGAATCTGAAAGCCCAGAAACCCCACTTCCTTAATAGGAGCTACCTTGCTTTTCTCCTTGTTGACCGGTAGCCCAAGCCCCCCTTCCAAATACCGGGTGATGCTTTCCATCACTCTGATCCCTGCTCTTTCCGATTTCACCAAAATGATGAAATCGTCAGCCCAGCGACCATATCGATGTCCCCGTCTTTCCAATTCCTGATCCAATTCATTGAGCACAATATTGGATAGTATCGGAGACATCGGAGAGCCTTGCGGACATCCTTTGACCGTCTTTTCATATTGTCCTTCTACGATTACCCCGGCCTTTAACGCCCGCGCTATCAAGTGTTACGAACCGCTCATCCTGAATCTTACGACGGATTAACCGCAGAATCAGTCCATGGGGAATCTCATCAAAGAAGCTCTCCAGGTCAATCGATACACACCACTCTCTTCCTTCCACGACCGCCTGTCGAACATGCTTGATCGCCCTGTGCTGACTCTTGCCTCGCCGAAACCCAAAATTGGACGATGTAAACCCCGAATCAAAGATCCCCTCCAACACCAGGTGACTACTTTGACTCACGATCCGATCCATCACCGTGGGAATCCCCAGCTTCCTCTTCTTTTGGGTACCTTCCTTCTCGATGAGTACTCTTCGGGCCGGTTGGAATCGGTAGATTCCGGCTTTGCAGCTTTTCTTGGATCTCTCGAAGAAGGATTTCCTCCCTCTCCTTGAATGCCTCCACCGTCATCTTGTCTATGCCGGCTGCTCCGGCGTTCTTCTCCACCTGTTTCCACGCCATCCGCAGTCGTCCCCAGTCATAAACCCGTTCCAACACCTTCTCTGTCTTCACTTCCCTCTGCTCCGTGACTGTCTCCCCAAGAAGATTGCCGGGTGGAGGATTGCCCCATGGCTCGGACCGGATCGCTCCTGACCTCCGGGACTTCCCTTTGGTGTCCTGTACTGCCCTCGCGCTCCCCTTTTGGTTTACTGGCCCTTTCCCCTTCCACTCTGTCTCGACTCTCCCTGGTCGTCACCCCTACCTCTCGTCTGCGTCTTCCCACAGCCCAGTGACGCTACTGGACTGCCCCCGCCTGCTGGCAGGGTCGTCAGGGTTTTCTCCTCCGCTCTGTTACCAGGCTTCTCAGGCCCTGAGTCCTCAGTACTATACGCAGATCTGCCATCCTCTGCTCCCTTTCCCGCTTAGGGTCTCTCCCTTCTCGGGTCCGTTTTATGGCCTCCTTCCGGAAACTATCGAGAGCCAGAACAGGAGGACTTCCCCGGGTAAGATCGCACCGCCTCCCCATATCCCGTCCAACTTCACCTCGGTTCGGTTCACCGGATATCAGGACTCGCTCTGGTACGCCTGCTCGTCCTCCTCCCCGCAGCCATTTAGTTGGTTCGCTGTTCGCTACGTACATGGGTTCTGCCTCATGCTTCCTCCAGACACCCATTTCTGGTCATGCCCTTGCCCTGTTGGCGTTGCCCTTCCGTCCGGTAACGGCGGACTCTTACTTCTTCGGCGCTTGCGTCATGCCGGGCGCACAGCCGAACATCCAATCGGTTTGTCAGACAGCAAAAAAGCAAGCCAACTGAGTACTCCAATCCCGATTCCAACTGCATAAGGAGACCACTGAGCCATCTTGAGCCATTCCATCATCCATCTCCTCTCTCCCTCACCCCATCCTTCTGCTCTTTGGGGGCTGTGTCGTAATGGTGCAAAGCCGAAACACTCTCAGAAAGTAATGCCTCACTCTGAGGCATCCTCGACGGAGCTCCGCATTTCGCAACGCTTCAGTGAGCAATGTCCGAAAAAATCAAAATCCCAACAAAAATAGAACCTGGCCCGTCAGGATGGTTCCGGAAAGAGAGCCATCCTGAAAGGGCCAGGCACAAATGAAGACCAATTTTTCTCACGGTTCACTTCTTCTCCTGTGCGGCGGGCAGATGAGGCGCCAGGCATACCTGGCACTCTGCACCACGGCCACTGGCACTGTAACCCGTCATGCCTCCGGCCACGTTCGAAACATCCTCGAAGCCTTTTTGCTTGAGAATGCTCGCTCCGAGACTCGACCGATGGCCTGTGTTACAGATAACAACCCATGGAATCTTTGCGTCCAACTCTTTGTACTGTTTTCTCAAATCAGGGAAAGGAATGTTGATCGCACCCTCAATGTGACCCGTCTGAAATTCTCTTTTGGCCCTGACATCGACGAGACCGAATCTACTACCCTTGACCATCTTCTGACTAAGTTCCTCCGCAGACAACTGGGAAACATGGTCAGCGGAAAGCCCAGCTTTTGCCCATTCGTACATTCCTCCGTCGAGGTACCCGATCGTGCGATCGATCCCTACCCTTTGGAGTCCGACCACAGCCGCTTCTGCCTGGTCTTTTCCCTCGGATACGATGAGCACATCCGCATCAGGAGGTAATACCCAACCAGCGAAAGTACTGAAGTTACCACCGAAGTCGATGTGATACGCGCCAGGAACATGTTGGCCTCCAAAGGCCTCGTAACTCCGGATGTCGAGGACGATGGTATTCTTTTCCTGCGTCCGCTTGGCAAAGGATGCAGGATCCATGGCTGCCAGAGTCGGCAGGCTTCTAACCAGAGCAGGACCTTTTCGATTGATGTCGCTGCACCGGCTGAAGTGGTCTGGCGCTTCAGGCATGTCCGTGGTCAACAGGTCGATGAATTTGCTTCTGTCTTTGACCTGCAAAGCGTAGTTGTATTTCTTCTCATAGCCGATCGTGCTCGAGCGCTTCGCTGAGAGCGCCCTTCCACAAAGAGATCCAGCCCCATGGGCAGGATAGACCTCGCAGAAATCGGGAAGTTTCGCCAGTTTCTGGTTGATGCTGTCGAAGAGCTTCGAAGCCAACTCCTTGGCGATTCCCGGAAAAAGATCTGGACGACCCACATCACCGACGAAGAGCGTGTCTCCGGTGAAAACCGAAACCGGATCCTCTCCTCGAGAATGATCCATGACGTAATAACTAATGTGCTCAGGTGTGTGTCCAGGAGTCTCAAAGACCTTGATTTCCATATCCTCAATCTCAAAGTGGTCTCCCTCTGAGAGAGCCACATGCTCGAACTGACACTTGCCTGTCTTAGGGGCATAGATCTTTGCTCCTGTCTTCTCAGCCAAATCAAGATGACCGGAGATAAAGTCGGCATGAAGATGGGTCTCAAGAATGTGGGTGATCTTCAGCCCCATCGCCTTGGCCGTGTCGAGGTAGATCTGAACATCCCGGCGTGGGTCAATGATGGCGCAGGTTTTTGCGCCTCCCAAGAGATACGAAGCATGAGCCAACCCATTCACAAAAAATTGTTGAATTAGCATGGTTCCCTCCCTCCTCTAGCAGCTTGCTGAAAAACGACCATCTGCGGCGTTTCCCTCATCCTTCGTCGTTGCGGCGTATCACGAAGTACGCCTCACTCCTCAGGATTTCAGGGGCCTTGCATCTGGTCCTTTTTGAGCAAGCTGCGGAAATTAAATTTTTCAGACATCTTGAATTAACGGTCGCAGATTTGCCAATACATTATTATACTGAGAAATTTGGAAGAATTTCCAGTCGGCGGAAACTGCTATTAATGAGGAGGGAAAGAGAACCAGAGTTTTAAGATGATCAGGAAAATGAAGACATTTGCCAGAATGTTAAGAACAATCGGTTCCCTGATGATTGAAATCACTTTGATCTTCCTCTTTCTACCAGGAAAAAGCATTTTGCGTGCCAGAATTTCTGAAGTCGCCAGGTTTCCACAACCGCATTTCTTTTTGCGTGAATTGAATTCCGAATACTCACCAGGTCATAACAATTTGCATGGCTGAGAGTTCATAGCGTTTGGGAAAATGATCCAATGCATCGAGATCAACAAGAAAAGTGGCCATTGACAGGATGTCGCTGTTGCATGACAGCGCTGTTCGAGGTAATGTTTCTTTCGAGAAGTACCTCTGAATGCAATGGAAACCAAAGCTAAGAAGGATCTGATTGAAAGATTTGTCCGTGCGTACAACAACTTCGACGTTGACGGAATGATGGCTCTGATGCATCCGGAATGCTCGTTTCAGAACATCTCCGGCGGTCAAGTGACTGCGTCGGCTACAGGCATTCGTCAATTCCGCGACCTCGCCGAAACTGCAAAGGCCCTGTTTTCTACCCGATCCCAGACAATAACCGCTTATAAGTTCGAGCAAGAGTCCGTAATCGTCGATATCGACTATCAGGGCGTTCTGCGCGTGGACTTACCCAACGGCCCCCAAGCGGGTCAGACGCTCAAATTGAAAGGAAAATCCATTTTCAGATTTCGTGA
>CAVOIK010000015.1:0-207902 GCA_963695895.1 uncultured delta proteobacterium | reverse complement strand
CTCCGCAACACGATTCTCGGAGTGCCATTTTTTCTCAATGGAATACTTGCCCCTCCGAGCCTTGTCATGTCCCCAGTTGGTTATGTGATTGGATTCATCGTCTTCGGAATTGGTGGAGCTATCATCTACCTTGTATATTTTCAATCGTCGTACTCGCCAGAGCTTGCATGATCTCGTTAGGGACATTTGTTACAAAGACCACCCCGCAAGGCTCTCTACCCCTTATACCACTTTGGAGACCACATTTGGCTATAATTGGTGTTTGGTTTATCACAATACTCGGTCTTTTGGTTTTTATACCGGTTCTCAGCCAGTAAGGTGTATTTCCTGAACTCTTGGCAGTCCAGAAAAGCATTCAATTATCTGCTAAGGTTCATGCGGCTACAGCCACCGTGGGAAAGAGCTGGGGAACGAGCAGCGGCAAGAAATGGGAATCTAGCTATTTCCGAACAAATGCAATTTTGAAGGAACGGCCAAGCGATTACGAGGGTGCAGCAAGAGAGATTGCAGCGATAGTCTTGAAAGATTACCCGGAGGTAATGAAAGAAGACGTTATGGCCGTGACAATCACGTACGGCTACGACATCGGAATTGCCCGCTCATGGCGGAGCCAGAATGTTCAGCACAGTCCACAAGAATGGCAAGACATTCTGCGTAAATAGGGCCCGGATACAAGATAGCATAACCCCTGGGTCAACCGGACGTGCGAACCTCCGCGCGGTTCCGAACGTCGGTTACCCATACCGTTCCGGAATCGCTGCGTGCTCGGAAACAATCCGCTCGAACTGACGGGTCTCCGACCGGCAGCTCAGTGGGGTCGTTAGACGGCAAACAGAAATAGAAATCGTCGATGACAAACGTACCGCAAACCAGGGCAGAGCTTGAAGCACACCTAAAGGAACAAATTGCGTTCCTCAAAGCTTCCGCTCAATCGTACGACAAAGGCTTTCTAGGCGAAGCCAAGCGCCTGGCCGTGACCGTACGTGTACTCATTCATGACACAGTTGCTTCCCCCTCCCTTTTGCGACAGCTCGACTTGAAACACATTTCTTTCATGGCACGGCCTACGACTACGATCCAAAGAAGTATTTCCACTCGTTTCACGGACTAACAATCATGGAGGTAAGCTCCTCCGGGGGACAGTTTGTTCCCAGGTGTGCACTGCCTCCGAAACCTGTCGGTGATCCCCTGAAACTAGCTCCATTCGAGCAATGGTGGGAGAAGGTTGTGGTTGTCGATTCCCATCGCAATCAGTTTACAAGGCAGCAACTAGTGTTGACCCTCGCGAATCGTGAGGGAGGGGCCCACGTCGATCCAAGGCTTGACCCTGCGTACGCTGCCCTCACTCGCAAACACTCGATGGCGTTAAGTTACGGGTTCAATGAAAAGGAGGGGGAGTTTTCGGGAATAGAACATGCCAGTGTGCGACAGATTGCCCATGAGGTAATACTCCGTTCGAAAAGGGTTGCCCGAAGTACTTGATTAATGAAAGAGATTCCGTTTAACAGGTTGCTCCAGCGCATGGCCAATACTCCCGCTGGGCTTGGTAGTTAGACGAAAGGATAAAGTTATCAGGAAGGCGGTTTGATTAACATCGGCAAAGGCGAAAGGGAGAAGACTAAGCGGACCGGTGAGAGGATCAGCATGACCTACCGGATCTCCCCACAGGAAGCGGTGTCAGCAATGTTCCGAAAGGACTGGTGGTTGGTGGTGAAAATCCCGGTCTCCGCGTATCTCGCTTGGTCATTCTTCCTACCTCAACTATGGAAGATGGGCGTGCTTTTGATTACGTCGATCGTCTCCACCTTTCATGGTGGACTCTCCAGTAGGAAGCGGCGTGTCCAATTTCCACCTGTATTTCATGTTTGGGGCGATGGTTGCCGTGATCTATGGCGTCTTCTGGTATACGGTCTACGTCTTCGCCTATCTGGGTCGGCCCGGTATGTTGACCCCCATTGTCGGAGTCGCTGTGCCATCATCCATCCCATCCTTCTCATTGGAGTTGCATTCGTTAATCGGCGACTTAGCAACACTTTTGGGGGTGCCACAGGAACAGTTCTGGGCCGTCCCTAAGCAAATGGACGCCGATAGAGTCCTGGCGAGTGATACAACCATAATGGACCCCCGTCTAACCAGGCACTGCACCGGACGGCCAATAGTTGGCTACCGGTGAGCCTTGTCGTTCCCGAATCGCTGCACACCCCGGGAACAATCCGCTTGAGCTGACGGGCCTCCGGCCCACAGCTCAGCGGGGTCGTTAGGCCTAACACTTTCATGACCGATCAAAGAGATTACACGGAAGAGTGGCAGCGCCTCGGGTACCAGAAAGGTATGGGGAGCTCCTCGTTCCTTTGCCCGCCAGTCGGGGATTTCGTTCGTGCGTACCATCTGACGTCGAGCGAGTACGCGCTGAACGACATTGAGCGGTGTCGGTTGAAAGTGGCACGGTTTTCTGAAGTAAACGATCCTTTTGAACTGCTGGGGCTTAACTGTCACGACCCGAAGGTGCGTGGGCTGACGACGCGCTTCAGGGAATCGCAGAACAATAGGACTGGACTGTTGTCCTTTGGCGCAAACTGGACGAATCCTGTTCTCTGGAGCCATTACGCGGCAAGGCACAAGGGTATCTGTCTTGGGTTTGACCTGAGCCGAAGCACAGTCCAGACCGTCGAGTACAAGGATAAGCGCTTGCGGGCGGCGTTACCCGACGACAAGGACCCGAACACGATTCCTGAGGCCATTCAGGATCGGCTGCGTCGAACAAAGTCTCGTGAATGGCAATATGAGCAGGAACTCAGAGTATTCGTCGATCTAACGAAAGCAACAAGTGAGAACGGTCTATACTACTGGCCCTTCGACGAGAACCTGCGGCTGGCTGAAGTGATCTTAGGACCTCGTTGTGATCAGAAGCTGTCGACCATTGCCAGGCTCGTAACGGAGACGAGTCCTGGTGCTGTCGTCTTCAAGGCGCGGTTAGCCTTCAGGTCGTTCCGGGTGGTGCTCGATGGCAGAACAAAACCGACGATCCCCAGGAAGGTGGCCTAAACGTTAGGCATTCAACATTTGTTGAAAGAGATTGGTTGTGCATAAAAAAGAAACCCTGTGCATACTGTGGTTCAACCGATACTCCAAGAGGAAAAGGGCACGTTATACCAGACTGCATGTATCCCAGTGATACCCATCCGCGAGTCCAACGGCCAACAGTTCCAGAATGTCTAGAGTGTAAGAAGTTATGGCAAGAGGCAGAAAATCAGTTTCGTGACGTGATGGTTATTGCAGGCACCCCAAACAGTGCCGTAATGGAGCAATGGGGTGGTCCAGTTAAACGGAGTTTTAATAAGCCAAGTGGGGGAAAATGGTTAGGAGCTTTGGTTGAGCAAATGGTGGTCACTAAAACCTCACTAGTGCCTCATTACATGATCTATCCAGCCCATGATCCACAGGTTATGTTAGTCATTCGAAAGATTATTCGGGGACTGTGCCATTATCATGGTATTGCAACGGCTGTAAGTGACAAGCGCGTGTGGGCCGATGTTCTTAAATATCATATCCCATCCTATCTAAAGCAGAGTATGAAATGGTTTCATGTCGGAACAAAACTTCTTGAATATGCTTATGAACCGACAAACGACAAAGAACTCAGCATTCACTCTGCTTGGTACTTGAAGTTTTATGAACAACGAGAGTTCGTTGCTCTTGTATCGCTGTCAGATGATATTAAAGATATTTTAAATACCTAGCAAATCACTCCAGCGGATGGCTTGCAGCCCCCGCTGACCTTGAGCGGATTAAGACTGTTCACCTCGCGTGCTGATGCGCGCCCGGGAACAATCCGCTCGAACTTATGGGCCTCCGGCCCACAGCTCAGCGAGGTCGTTTGCCAACAAAAATGAATATCGACAGACTCAGAACACTTCGTCAGCAATTTATTACGACAAATAATGCCGAGTGGGTTTCCGTGGTCAATCTACGGAATCTTGTGAAAGGAGAATTTGAAAGGCAAGGATATCTTAATTCGCAGACATATCATACGGTCCTTGACTGGAAACTGAGAAGACAGCGAAACCGAACAGAGAGGCACCGAGAGGACAATACGGAAGATTTAATCAGGGAGCTTACCGGAACATTTTGGCGTGTTACTCATCCAAACGTAGAGAAGCAGATGGAAATCAAATTAAAAGTCCTCATGGCGATTCCTGGCACTGGGCTTGGTGTCGCATCAGCAATTCTCACTCTTAGCACTCCCGAGACCTTCGCAATCATCGACTTCCGCAATTGGCGGGTTCTATATAATGAGGTTAAAAGAACCTTCACACTGACCGAATACAAAAAAAGAGAAAGGGGACGTCCATAAAATTATAAGTTGACATGGCGGTCAGGGTTTGATAGAGTGTTTTCATGCCGCGGAAAGCAAGGATCGATTATCCTGGTGGAGTCCACCACCTCATCGTCCGAGGAATCGAACGGAAGCGGATCTTCCAGGACGATCGGGATCGTAACGCCTTTCTCGACCGTCTGGGATTTCTTCTTCTGGAATCGAAAACGTCATGTTTTGCCTGGGCCCTGCTGCCCAACCATGTCCATCTTCTGGTACGGACCGGAGTGATTTTCCTGGCAGCCCTGATGCGTCGGCTTCTGACCGGCTACGCCGTGACCTACAATCGACGATACCACAGGCATGGGGTGTTGTTCCAGAATCGTTACAAATCCATCCTGTGTCAGGAGGATCCGTACCTGTTGGAACTGGTCCGTTATATCCATCTGAATCCCCTCCGGGGGAAAAGGGTTGAGAGTATAGATGCTCTGGATCAATACCCCTACAGCGGGCACAGCGCGATCATGGGGTTCTGGAAGCGAGAATGGCAGGATGCGGACACGGTTTTAGGTATTTTGGACACAGGTAGAAAGGGGCAAGAAGAAAGTACCGAGAGTATGTTGAGGAGGGTGTAGGGCAGGGACGAAGGCCGGATCTGGTGGGAGGAGGACTGATTCGGAGCCTGGGGGGATGGGAAGGGATTGAGGAACTGGGGAGGTGGAGAGGCCGGTTCAAAGGGGATGAGCGGATTCTGGGGGAGAGCGAATTTGTGGGGGAGGTGCTCAAGGCATCGGAAGAGACAATGGAGGGGCGATACGGATTGAGAGCGGAAGGATTTGATCTGGAACGAATCATCGGAAGGGTGGGGGAGCTGTTTGGGATGAGAGCGGAGGAGATAAAGACAGCGGGGAAGTCCCCAAGGGGGGTGGCCGCGCGGAGTGTGGTGAGTTACTGGGCGGTGAGAGAACTGGGGGTGAGCGGGACGGAGGTGGCAAGGAGGCTGGGTGTGACACAGCCAGCGGTGAGTCAGGCGGTAAAACGAGGGGCGAGGATCATCGAAGAGAGACATCTCAAACTCAAGGAAGATTAGAATCTTATATTTTTATGGACGTCCCCCTACGCCCATTCTTGAGTTTGCTAGGGATTAGATACACAAGACCTCCACACAATCGGGTAAGGGACGGTATTTAACCGTCCCTCCCCACACCACCCATCATGCGGGTCCGCAATGGGCGGTTCGCAGAAATCATCGGGCCTTAGCCGGATAGTGAATCTGAATCCACAGTGTGCGAATAGAGACAAGCCCCTGCTTTTCGAGAAACGCCTTGGACAACCCCATGTTCGTTGACAATGTTTTCGCAAGATGCCAGTAGCCCTTTCTGCTCAGTCCCGTCAGTATCGCCTGATACCGGGCAGAACCAAGTTTGATCAGCTCACCGATACGCCTTCTTGCCCTGCGCCACTGTTTCCAGTAGCACATGCGGATACGCCTGCGTAGCCAATGATCCAGTTCAACCACGTCGTTGTACTTCATCCCGATACCGAAATAATTCATCCATCCCCGGATGTAAAGGAGGAGGGATGCATACCGGTATTGCATGGAGACACCCCAACTACGCCCGGTAAGGCGGCGCAGTCTGGTTTTGAATCCATGGATAGCTTTCTCAGTGGCAGTCAGTTTCATCCTTGTGAACGTGAAACCAAGAAAGGAACTGTCCTGAGCACGGACCACTTTGCTTTTGTCCCTGTTCACCTTCACCTTGAGTTTTCTCTCAAGGAAACGGCTGATACTTGCCATCACGCGATGATGCGGCACGTTCCGACTTTACCAGGATGATCAGATCATCTGCGTAGCGTGCGAACCGATGACCGCGCTTTTCCAACTCCTTATCGAGGTCATCCAGAAGGATATTGCTCAACATTGGCGAAAGAGGGCCGCCTTGCGGCACTCCCTTTGCAGTTTGGTTCAGCCTTCCGTTTACCACAACCCCGCAACGAAGGTATCTTCCGATAAGGCGAAGGAGACCTTTGTCCCTGACACGCCGGGATACCCGACTCATCAGGACATCGTGGTCCACCGTATCGAAGAACTTCTCAAGATCGATGTCCACGGCATAGCGGTATCCTTCACGAATATCTTTCAATACCTTGCGCACGGCCTGATGTGCCGAACGGCCAGGTCTGAACCCAAAGCTGCTTTCTGAGAAATGTGGATCAAACACAGGAGTAAGAACCTGGGTGATCGCCTGTTGAATCACACGATCCATGACAATGGGGATTCCGAGTTTACGGGTTCCGCCGCTGTCTTTCGGAATCTCGACTCTCTTGACCGGAGAGGGTTGATACTGCCCCTTCCAGCAAAGATTGTTTGATTCCTTCCCAGTTCTCATGGGCGTACTCAGGAAACTCCTCAATCGATATCCCATCGATGCCGGGAGCCCCTTTGTTCGCCTTTACTTGTTTCCATGCGCTGAGCATGTTCTCTCTTTTGACCACATCCTCCACTGAGATAAGATCGAGGGAATGTCTTTCGATGACGCGCCGGGAACCGGCTCCTCCGGTCGGACTCTTCGCCGTCCCCGAGCTCATTGAAGACCTCCACTCCTTTCTGCGTTCGGGCCTTCAGTCCGATGACCTACTATGCCCTCTGCTGACTTCTGTTTACTCACCCGGTATGTTGCCATACCAGGGCGCTGCAGGGTTCGCTCATGAGGCGCTGTCTGTTTCGTGGTTCCCTTGAGGACTCATATCCGCCAACAGCCAACGGACATGCCGGGTTCTTGGTCATCCGGGTGAACCCTTTCCGGATTTTACTCATGAGTCTCCTGCCGCATGGTAAACAGATCTCCCCGGATAAGAACGTGAACTTTCCGTGCACAACCGCCGCATTTACCCTGCCCCCTGAACCTGTGGGCTTTGTTGTGTTGTGCCAACTCGCCCAGGGGCTAAGCCTTGTATGCGGTTTCTGTCCGTCGGCTCGCACGTTTGCCCTCCGGCTTCCTTCAGACGGTCGGTCGCCCTCCCGCCCTTGCCTTCGGCTCGTACTTTTGGTAGTATTCATTAGCATGAACACCATTGGTTCTCGTACAGGGGACTTTCACCCCATAAGCTCACGCCCATGCCGGGCGTACACAAATCACTCCAGCGGATCGCCTAAAGCGCCCCGCTGACTTCAGGCGTTCCCGAATCGCTGCGCGCTTCGGGAACGACCTCGCTGAGCTTGAGCGGATGAAGACTGTTTCCTCGCGCGCTGATACGCGCTCGGGAGCAATCCGCTCGAACTGACGGGGCTACCGCCCACAACTCAGCGGGGTCGTCAACTTATAGGAGTAGTTGAAAGCCACATGAAACCAAAGCTTTTCGTCGGTTCTTCGACTGAGGGCCTCAAGACAGCCTACGCGATCCAGGAAAACCTCGAACACGACGCGCTATGCACGGTCTGGACTCAGGGGATTTTTCAGCTTTCCGGGAATGCTCTCGACAATCTTCTAGAAGCCGCGGGGGAGTATGACTTCGCCGTATTCGTATTTCAGCCGGACGACATCTCACAGATCCGCGACGAGACGGTAAACACTGTAAGAGACAATGTTGTCTTTGAACTTGGCTTGTTCATCGGGGGCTTAGGGAAGGAGAGGGTATTCTTTTTGGTGCCGAAGGGGTCCGAGGAAGCTCACTTACCTACCGATCTCATAGGAGTGGAGCCGGGGCACTACGTACCCCGGAGCGGGACGAAGATCTCATGTCGGCGCTAGGCCCATTCTGCAACAGAGTGAGACGTCAGATCCAGAAGGTGTGGCTGGAGGAAGAGCAAGGAGAACCTGAGTCGAAAAGTGCTGATGTTTCTTCCGAGCTTTCCGATGAGCCGTCTGATGAAGCCGAGAAAGAACAAGATGAAGAAGCTGAGGAAGCGAAGGATGTGGAGTACGGGGTTCAAGTGGACGCGTTTGGCAACTATACCATCTCAATAGCGCCTACCGTGTTCTTTGCTGACAGATTCAGCGGTGCCTTCCCCGGTGTCAGGGGGGTCTATTGGTTCACCGACGGGAAACAAGGAATTGACAGACTTCAGTTACTCCTCAAGGAACCTATCGCCTTCGAGAAGGCAATTGGCCACGGCACCACTCGTGATCCGATCTGGTGGTGGCGAGGCGGATACTGCCTTCCAATCAGAGTCTTCCGCCGTCTCAGTGATACTCGTTGCCTGATGGACGTTCATGAACTGGAGATCAGCAAGATCGCGGTTTACCGCAGCAACGCCTATTACCGGAGCTTCGTGTATGTGGAAGTGAGCCCGGATCAATCGATTGGGCTCTATCCGACAGATGAGGCCACATTACAGCATCTCATTGAGGTATTCGGATACGCGTCTGAGGAATATGGCCTTTTTCAAGACATTCCAATTACGCGAGCATGCTATGACGATGGGGCTGCGGTGATTGATGGTGTCGTTGTGGACACAAGCGGTGCCGAGCTGCGAGTTCGATACTTAAGCACGTACAACTTCCTCATCGCATCGCAGTTTTCGCCTATCAACTCACATCAGTTCGATGCACTCTCAAAGCCATTGCTCGCCGAGATGCTTTCTGGACGTGATAAGCTGGAAGAGCTGTGCAACATAATTGAGAGCCACCACGCCATGAGTGTGGTGACTGATGGACGGCAAGTTAACAATGGGTTCCAGCCGATTTCCAACAGCCGCGCGTTCTGCGCATCTGTCGGAAACGGCTGGAGCCGCAACGCTCTCGAATCGCTTCGCGCTTCGGTAACGTCAGCGGTGAGCTTGAGCGGATGAAGACCGTTCCCTCGCGCACTGATGGGCGCTCGGGAACAATCCGCTCGAACTGACGGGCCTCCGGCCCACAGCTCAGCGGGGTCGTTGCCCCACACGATAAAAACCTTCGTCATTAAGCTTGCAAAATATATAAAAACTTATATAATACAATAGTGACCATGAAGCCGCTCCATTTCGTGGGATCGAGCCTCGACGATAAAAAGACTCGAAAACGAGCCGGCGTGATATCGATTTGGCTCGCCAACGGTACAGGCAGATTGGGGGTAACTTATGAGTGAAACCGTTGTTAATTCCTCTGGAAACGTATTCATTGACCTTGGGTATTCTCCGGATGAAGCCGCAATTCTTCAGATGCGTGCCGATCTTATGGCCGATCTCCGGAAGTTCATCAAAGCCAAGAGGCTGACCCAGGCCAAGGCTGCGGAGATTCTCGGCGTCAGTCAGTCTAGGGTTTCAGACTTGATCAGGGGCAAATGGGAAAAATTTAGCCTCGAAATGCTTATTACCCTTGCGACGAGAGTCGGCATGCGTGTCACCTTAAAAAGAGCGGCATAGGGGAGGGGTAACAACGCGATCCAGCGGATGCGTTACACGCCCCGCTGATCGCGAGCGTTCCCGAATCGCTGCGCGCTTCGGGAACGACCCCGCTGAGCTTGAGCGGATGAAGACCGTTCCCTCGCGCGCTGATGCGCGCTCGGGAACAATCCGCTCGAACTGACGGGCCTCCGGCCCACAGCTCAGCGGGATCATTGGAAGCAAAAACATGAGAGATGACCACAGATTGAACCTCTTTCTGAAGTCAAGGTATTCCCTTGCTGAAGAAGACCGGATAACCAACGCCCTCCTGCTCTGTTACTGCAAGACAGCATGCCCTCTCTTCTCCAGAGTTTCTTCAAGGAGTTGGGTATCTTCCTGGACGATACGACTGGCATCCGTATCCGCGATCACATCCCCTACGATGAGCACAATATAGTTGATGGCGAGATTTCTATCCCAGATGCTCTGTTGCTGGTAATAGAATCGGAAGTGGATACAGGGCAATTTGATGGCAACGACCAAGCATCGAGGTATTTTGAACTCCTAAAAGAACGACATGAGCGCAATAGAGTTCTCGTGCTTATTTCACCGGACACCCAGGAACCAGATATCGTCACGTTACTCCCAGGCCAGTGCGATGCTTGTCACTTGCTGTGGCGATCGTGGGAGTATTGCGCGATGGCTTCAGGGCTATTTTGAGGTGTCTAAGAATCCCTCAGAAGTCGAAGACTACCTGATTAGCAGCTTTCTTCTTACCTGGCGGTATTGGGAGTGACTGGTGCTACTTCGCAGCAAGAGGACCGAGGAAAAGGACTCCGCTCTCGGCTTCGCTACATCCTGGGTAATGCCACCGCTGAGCGCGTGTTGCTACACGTCTTTCACCACAACGGCGTGACAGGGAGACAGATAGCTCGAGATGACAATCTAGCTCTTGATCCTATCCAGAAACAGTTGAAGCGATTTGAGAAAGCAGGGGTCTTGAGAAAAAGAGAGGCACGGGAAAGCCAATGTCTATTACTTCAGACAAGACTGCCCATTTCTTCCAGAGGTTGTCAGTCTAATTCGCAAGGTATACGAAGGTATTCCCGGTGAAATGAAAAAGCGGGTGTTTGATCCAGATAACACCCTCGACCCATAACAGGGACGAGGCCTCCAACAAAGCCTTGGATGGGACATCCTAAGGGTCGCTCCCAATGCAGTTGTTCCCGAATCGCTGCGCACTTCGAGAACAATCCGCTCGAACGAACGGGCCTTCGGCCACCAGCTCAGCGGGATCGTCATGTCATACGCCAAAGGAGGAAATGATGCCTCATGTCATCGTGAAACTCTATCCCGGAAGATCAGAACAGCAGAAGACTCAACTTGCCGAAGAAATTGTTAAGGACGTTGTCGCTATTGCAAAGTGCGAAGAGAAATCAGTTTCAGTAGCTTTCGAGGAAATCAAACCAGAGGATTGGGCAGAGAAAGTCTATAGACCGGACATCCTTGAGAACCCGCAAAGGCTCTACAAGAAACCGGGATATAACCCATTTAGATAGGAGCACAAAAAGGGCCACCCATGAAAAGGGTGACCCTGAAGTCTATATTGACGTTACCCGGAAGTCGCACCCTATGCCTGCTTGCCCCGCCCTCACGGGTCGACAGACAGGGGCGGGGAGCTTCATTCCTCAGTTTCTTTATCGGATGTCGTGCCCATATCTTCCTCCATCGCCTCGTCAATCATCTCATCGACGTTTTCGACATCTTCCCCAAGCTCCTTCCCCATCCGTTTCATCATGCGAGCCATGCTCTTCGGGTCTTTTTCATCCAAATCTCCCCACTTGGACGGATCCGCCAGACTTTCAATCCGGCTTTCCTCTGAACGGACGACCCGAACCCGGGAAAGAATCCGAGACATCTTCTTACTCTTACATCGCTTGCACTGAGGGACAAAAGTTTCGTCGGTCCTGATGACCAGAAACTCTGAGATCTTTCCACACCCCTCACAACGGTATTCGTAGATTGGCATTTTTCACCACACTCCTTTTGCTGAGAACAAACTGGGAATAACAGAGACTGAGACAACTCGTCAGGACGAGACTGAGAAACATAGTCCGGTAGCTCGTAAATTGAAGGATCATCCTTATAGTAAATGAACCAATTCCAGTCTTGCTCCTAATCTTAATTCGATCCGCGGTCTCCTGCAAATATTTCAGGGAATGAGCCTGTCCATTCAGGAAAAAACTCGGCGGATCGGTTTCACGAGCTCCAACCGGAGCAACCCAGAACACGACTTCTCAAATCAGCCCATTTACAGGGAGAAGGTAGGGAGGTGAACAAAGACTTCGAAAACGGGATCTGCCTCGCGGGCAAGTCGGCTGAATGTCTTGCCTTGCCTGTCCCGTCTAACGGGGGGCGTGGAGCTTTACTCGTCCCCGTCTGTCAAACTATTGAGGTCAGTAATCGTATTGCCGTTGATGAGGCAGATGTCCCAGTACTGTCCGGAACCTCCTGGAGGAGGAGTGTACGTTTTTACAAGCTTTTGAGTCGCTGTCGAGGAATCCCACTTGTAAATGTAGGCCTTGATTCCGGAATCATACCATGAAGTGCTCCCCTCAAGGTTCATGTAGTCCCAAATATAATAGAAGTAATCACCTGACACTGTTGTCTTTATCCTGACAGCCTCCGAAGATCTGCGATTACCGAAATCCAAGGAATCATCACTGTCCCAGAGAACCTTTGCGAAAGGTGAATCCGTGAGAGTTCCGCTGTCCCAATAGGGATCGATGTACCCGTATTCTGGGACATAGAGAGAAGAGTCGTACAAAGCACCTGCATAATCGGTGTCCCAGGTTATGACGAGCCAGTACTTTCCCTTATTCGGCGGGACCGGAATGCGGCCAGCGTAACTCTGACCACAGGGATCGACGTTGATGTTCTTGAAGGTAGGGTTGGCGAAATCCTCCTTTTCAAATTGAAGGTTGATATTCCCAGATTTTGTCAGCAGACCAAACAGGCCGTACCCTACACGGTCGACTGTATCATCCTTGAAATTCGTTAAGGTGCCCACGAAGGAGACAATCTCAGTCCCAACGACCTGCGAATTGAGTTTTGCGATGGCTTTTGCACCGGCAAGAGGTTCTCCGGTTTCTGCGTCCATAGCATACCCCCAGATAGAACCCTTGCCGCCGCACTCAACGTCATCCTCGTAGTAGGCCTGTTGCATCATGTGCAGAAGGTCGAGCCTTTCAAATGTGGATCCGTCATCTGGCCAACACGCATCATCTCTGAGAAGGGGGTCCCAGAGGCCTGCATGCTCAGTGATGATCAACTGAGCGATTTGAGTGTTCTTGTACGAGGGGTATTTCAACCATGCCAGTGCCGCTGCGGCAGAGACATGGGGTGCGGCCATCGAGGTACCGTTCCACTCTCCGAACCCTGCACCAAAAGGATCCATGTGCGGTGGGACCGTCGACAAAACACTCACGCCTGGAGCACTAATCGAAACCCAAGCTCCATAGTTCGACCACGATGCCCTGCAATGATCTGTGCCGTGGGCGGCCACAGCGAGCACTCTGTTTTCAAACTCCGGATAGGTCACCGAATCAGCAAAACCAGCCGGGTAGTCGGGAGTAGGCGAACCGCCATTGCCGGCGGATGCAATCAAGAGCTTATTCTTAGTCACCACGGCGTAGTAAACTGCGTCGTACTGAGTATCTGAGTAGTCTCCACCGAGACTCATGTTGATCACTTTGACGCCTGAATAATCGGCTGCGTAGGCGAGCGCTTGGGCAATGTCGAAATCAGATCCATAACCCTGAGAGCTGATGGCCTTGATGGCCAGAACCTTGCTCTTGGGTGAAATTCCAGCGATTCCATATCCATTATTAACTCTGGCGGTGATGATTCCTGAGACATGGGTCCCATGGCCATAGTCGTCCATGGGATCGCCATCAGCATTGATGAAGTCTCTACCCTTGATGATTTTATCAACAAGATCAGGATGGGTGTAATCAACCCCTGTGTCAATGACAGCGACCAAGGGTACCGTCGTTGATGTGGGTGGTGAGATCCAATCAGCGCCGACATCATAATAGGCCCACTGCTGGTAGATGAGAGGGTCACCCTTGCCATGGAGCCATATGATGCGATTGGGCTCAGCATACCTGACGGACGGATTTGTCTTAAGGCCGTTGATTGTTTCATCGAGGACAGACTGAGCAGTGGAGGGCAGCCTTATCTTACGGATTCTTGTCCGGGGTAGGTTACTCTTCCCTGTGATCTCGCCGCCCATGCTCGAGACAATTGTTTTTATTTGGTCTTCAGTTGCATCGGGTCGGAATCCCACCACGACCTCTCCGGGAACGTGGCTTCCTACGTCAGCTCGAGGAGAAACCATCCTTTCACCCCATGCCATGGAAAAGGCAAGGGGAATACCAATCAGAAGCGTGATGAGTAGTAAGAATTTCTTTCTCATGTTAAATCCCTCCATAAATCTAAGGCGGCATCACTTCCGGGAGTAACCCCCAATAGCGAACATGATTACTTCCATCTCTTCTCTTTATCAAGTTTTGTGCCAATACTCTGTATCCCCTTTTGGCCGATCGAGTTGAGCGTCTATCATAGGAGTTAACCAATTAGAATTGTTGAGCTATTTAATGTTGTAGACCCGTTAATTTTTGACCCATTGTAAGTCTAAATCACCTGAGAAGATGAGGGTTGCCGACATTTTTCGTCATCCCCTGAACAGCTTTCACCCAAGGTGCATCTCCTGGAAGAGTGAAAGGTAGAAACTTTGGTTGATGAAATTCCGGTTTCAATATATTAATAGAAGTTGAAATGAGAATACGAAACCTGGAACTCCATAACGGTCTGATCATGGCACCCATGGCTGGATTCACGGATGCTCCTTTCCGAAGATTGGTCAAGGAGATGGGTTGCAGTTTGGTTTTTACGGAAATGATCAGTGCCGACGGACTTGTTCGCAAGTGTGAATCCCTCCTGCAACTGGATGAGGATGAGCATCCTGTCACAGTTCAGATTTTCGGCTCAAACCCTGACATCATGGCTGAAGCTGCCGGGATCGCAGAAGGCATTGGGGGAGATATCATCGACATCAACATGGGGTGTCCGGCCCAACCCGTCGTTAAAGCGGGAGCGGGCGTTAATTTGATGCGATTTCCGGAAAAGGCGAAGAGCATCATCATGAAGGTGAGGAAGACAATAAAGATCGCTCTCACGGTCAAGATCCGATCGGGGTGGGACAGGGAACAGATCAATGCCGTTGAAATCTCTCGACTGGCCGAAGACTGTGGTGTTGACGCCATCACGATTCATCCCAGGACAAAGACCCAAGGATTTCGTGGCCAATCAGATTGGAACATAATTAAGAGAAGTGAAACGAGCTGTCAGCATACCCGTGATTGGCAACGGTGACGTCACAACCCCTTCTCTGGCCAAGAAAATGATGATAGAAACAGACTGCGATGGGGTCATGATTGGAAGAGGGGCCCTGGGAAACCCTTGGATCTTCAATCCTCAGTGGTCAGACCCTTTGGAGAGAACACCTCCTGACATTTCCTTTCTCCGGGAGAAAAAAAGAGTGATTGACCGTCACTTCAGCTTGCTTCAGGAATCCGATGGAGAAGAGAGGGCTCTGAAGGAGATTTGGAGACACCTGTTCTGGTATACGAGGGGCCTCCCGCGGAGCGCTTCTTTTCGATCCGCCTTGCCAGGCCTGCGAGAAAGAGGGGCACTCTTCGACGCAGTGGCCTCCTATTTTGAACAGCTCGAGAGGAAAGAGGCATGCCAATCGTCCGAGTAAACAATAGGCAGATCAGTTATTGGGAAGGGAAACGATGAACAGCAGGCAGGAAGAGAAACGATCCTCTTTGTTCACGGAGCAGGAGGAGGACAACTCACCTGGAGTCTTCAGAAGGGATTCTTTGAAAGACATACTCATCCCATCGTCATCGAGCTCCCCGGCCATGGGGAGTCAGGGGGTGACGGTGAGCAAGAGATTGGGCGTTATGCAGAGCATGTCCATTCTTTCATGAGAACCCTGAGTCTTCCAAAATCCTTTTTGGTCGGTCATTCCATGGGTGGCGCCATTGTCCAGACGCTGGCCTTGAGGCACCCTGAAGTGGTTAAGGGAATTGTGCTGGTGGGAACAGGTGCAAGGCTCAGAGTCCTTCCTTCGATTCTTGAGGGGATCAAAAGCAATTTTAAAGAGACGGTCCCCATGATTACCCGTTATGCTTTCTCCCGAAAAGCTCCGCAAGAGTTCATCGAAAAAGGCATCCAGCAGCTGATGGGGGTCCGACCGGAGGTTCTCTACGGCGACTTTCTTGCATGTGACCATTTCGACACCATGGAGGAAGTGGAGAACATTGACCTTCCCACTCTGATCATTTGCGGAGAGGAAGATGAACTAACACCCGTGAAATATTCTCAATATCTTCACAGTCGAATCAAGGGGTCAAGGCTCGAGGTTCTTCCAAAAGCCGGGCACATGGTCATGATGGAATCAGCAGAGACCTTCAATGAGAGGGTCAAAGCGTTCGTCGGAGATTCGGTGTTTTCAAGAAATCAGTGACGGAGAGAAGACAGCCTTGACTCGTCATGAGCAAATCGGCTAGGATGCCCCGGCCGCCTCGCAGGTAGGTGCGAGGAATCTCACGGCCCCCTCGATTGAAAGAAGACAAGAGGGAATAGGAACCTGATGAAGCGCTGGTTGGAGATAGACCTCTGGGTCTCTGCTGGATTTGAAGAGGCCGTTTCGAATTTCCTGATGGAACAGGGTGCCACAGGAGTGGAGGAGATAGATGAAGAGCAAGAGAGGAAAAGACTAAAGACCTATTTCCCACGAAAGGGGAAGGATCAGAGAGTTCTTAATGCTCTCAACCGCTACCTGACGTCCGTTCAGAGGCTCTATCCCAGTCAGTTTCATTACCGAATTGAAAATCTTACCCTCCCAGACAAGGATTGGGGTGAAAGCTGGAAGAAGTTTTTTAAGCCCGTAAAAGTCACCTCGCGTATCGTTGTCAAGCCCCCCTGGCGTTCCATTCGGCTGAAACGAGGTCAAATCCTGACAGAAATTACTCCTGGATTAGCTTTCGGCACTGGAACCCATGCTACAACTCAGCTCTGCATTCGGACATTGGCAAAAAGACTTCGAGTCAAAGGGGTGTCGGTGTTGGACGTAGGGACAGGCTCAGGAATTCTGGCGATCATCGCAGCTAAATTGGGGGCTTCGGAGGTTTGGGGGGTTGATACGGACGATCTTTCTGTAGAAATTGCAGGGGAGAATGTCGAAAGAAACAACGTTTCTCATAGGGTTAGGATCCGTTTGGGCACAGTGGGCGATGTACGGAGAACGTTCGACGTGGTTGTGGCAAACATCGACTTAAGAGTCCTGAAGAAGATGCGGTGGCCACTTCTTCACCGCGTGAAACCGGGAGGATATCTGGTCCTTTCAGGATTGTTGGCAGAAGAGGAACAGGCTCTTCGAAAGCGTTACCTGGATACGGGGCAGTTCCAATTCAAGGAGATCAAGAAACAGGGAGAATGGGCCTGTCTCACTTTAAGAAAGAAGGGGGGCGGAGGATGACAAGGTTCTATGTGCCCCAGCCACACATCGAAAAGGGAACGTTGCGAGTCGAAGGAAGCGAGGTACGACATATCCGAAGGGTTCTTCGGCTCAAAACAGGAGACGAGATTACCATCTTCGATGGTTCGGGGAATGAGTATCAAGGGAGGATCGCCGAGCTGCAATCCTCTTCGATTCTCATCCAAGTGAATCGCATCGCGCCTTCGAGAAGAGAATCCCATCTTGAGATCACTCTGGCACAAAGTCTCCTCAAAGGTGAGAAGATGGACACTTTGATGCAGAAAGCGACGGAGTTGGGAGTGAAAGAAATTGTTCCCTTTTTTTCTTCTCGGTCCGTTCCGCTCTTAGATCGGTCGAAGAGAGTAAAAAGGCGCGAGCGTTGGGAGAAGATTGCTATCGAAGCATCGAAGCAGTGCGGAAGAGCCGTCATTCCGAGGGTGGCGCCTATTCAGAACTATGCTGAGATGCTTGAGGCCGTGCCTTCAGAATCGCTCCGGATCATCCTGTGGGAACGTGAGGGAGCGGGATTAAGAGAGGTTCTGCAAGGATCAAAGGGGAAGAAGAGAATCTTCTTCATCGTCGGGCCAGAGGGAGGATTAAGCCAGGAAGAAGTTGAACAAGCAAAGGGCAAAGGATGTATTCCTGTTCTTCTCGGGAAGAGAATCCTCCGATCGGAGACGGCGAGTCTCTGTCTTCTGAGCATTCTTCAGTATGAGCTGGGAGATGTTGGATAAAGAAAGGGCCAATTCGTTTTGAATTGGCCCCGTAAGACAGAAGAGAACAAAAGGAATTTGTGTTAGGCTGCTTTTTTTTCTGAATTGCTAACAAATTCTTTGTAGGCTTTACACTCTTGGGCTGACTTGCATTTTCTGCGGCAGACTTCAACGTGAACCTTCGGGCTTCCTTTTCTCTTGTCGCAAACCAGATAACTCATCGGTCATCCTCCTTGGACTGTACAATCAGCCTACCAGATGTCGAATTGCTCATATTCTAATATACAAAATATGGAGATGTCAAGGGAAAAATCAAGAAAACAGAGTATAATATTAATAATAAATATCATATAGTTACAGGATTAAAGATAAGTAAAATAATAATTTTGTAACTTCTTTTCTCAGATTTTAAAGGTTAATTGTGAATATGAGGTTTTTCACCTCATAAATAGTGCTGACCAGAAAGCGGACAATGAAGAGGGAAGAGCCGAAACAAAACTAGACTCTCAACTAAGGGCTTTTGGATTGGGAAGGAGGTTTCTCTTCGATGGCGATGCCAAGGCGATCCACTCCAGCGTTCTTTGCAACATCCAGCACCTGGACCACCCGGTCAAAGACAACGCTCTTGTCTGCTCTGACGATGACAGGTCTATTTTTACTGAAGCCATGAGGGATTGAAGCTCGTTCTTCAAATCCCGAAGGGTTTTTGGTTTGTTGTTGAGAAAGACCTCGTTTCGGCTGTTGATCGTGACCACAATAGGCTCTTTCTGATCTACCGGGGCTTTGATATCGGCCTGAGGAAGTTTCACCACGATCCTTGACTCACGGGCAGGATTGAACGTGTAAACGAGGCTAAAGGCGGTAAAGAAGAAGATGAAGATGTTCATGAATAATGTCAGTCATGGCAATCGACTCCAAGGTAAGCACGAAGTCTCGATGGGTTTTAACCTTGATCAGTACTCCCTCTGCGCCTCTTGCGGACCGGAGCCTTACTCCTCGACAGAACGTCAATCAGTTCATTCCCATAATAGCTCATCTCTTGAGCCTGGCTCTTAATTTTTCCGATGATAAGGTGGTAAAGAATATACCCGGGGATGGCTACGATAAGACCCGCGGCTGTCGTGATCATGGCTTGATAGATTCCTGCCGCCAGGACATTGACGGTGATGTTGCTCCCAATTTGTTCCCAGGCCATAAACGCCTGGATAAGGCCAACAATCGTCCCGAGAAATCCCAACATAGGCTCAACCCCGATGATAATGAGCAACGCCCCGAGATAGTGTTCCAGGTACTGGATTTGTTCTTCGCCTTCGCGCTCCATCAGGGATTCCAATTCTTCTCTTCTTCAGTGAACGATTCATGATTCCGAGCTTGAATACCGCTCCGATGGGATGTCTCACATGGTCGCACTGCTCCAAGGCCTTTTGAAGGAGTCCTCTTTCCAAGGGAGAGAAACACCTCCTGGCTAAACTGGGCGAAATTGAGTCGAATCTTCCAGAAAGTCCATGCCCGTTCGAGAATGATGGCAAGGGCAGCAATCGATCCCAAGATGATGGGGATCATAATGACCCCCCCTTTGACGATCAACGAAAAGATCACGTTCCATCCTCCTTTAATAAAAACAGGGCAATCGAAATTGCCCTGAAGTGATAGCCAAGTGCCGGGTCGCGGAATCGAACCACGGACACGAGGATTTTCAGTCCTCTGCTCTACCGACTGAGCTAACCCGGCATCTTCTATTATTAGGCAATTTTATATTACAACCTCCCTTCAGTGTCAAGACTTTGTTTTTTTCTCTGTACCCTCCTTCGCTCAAGAAGCCTCTCCTCTCTCAGAAACTGTAAGAGATGCCTCCGATGAAAGTCCTTTCGGGTGAAGGATAAAAGACTTGGGAGGTTCCTGTGGCATTTGTTACAGCCCATTCTTCGTATTTCTGATTGGTCAGGTTGTTCACTCCGACGAATGCTTTCAGCCCCTTCCACACATAGGAGAGTTTTGCGTCCACGGTATAATACCCATCTAACTTCTCAAACTGGTTTTGCCAGTCACTGATGAGATAACTGGAGCCGACCGCATTGACTTTCCCACTGAGCAGAAAACCCTTCGGCAACTCGATGTCTACTCCCCCAGATCCCTTATTCCTGGGGACACCTGGGATGTCGTTGCCAGAAAACGGGTCTTTCCGTAGGATGGGCTTGGTATAACCGTAGTTTCCCCATATCGCAAGCCACGGGAACGGTCGGACCCTTGCGCCTATTTCCACCCCTTGGCGCCTTGTCTCAGGGAAGTTCTCATTGGTGAAAGTGTCGGGATTGAAAAAAATCTCATCCTCGAGATCCATCCAGAAGAGAGTAAGATTGCCTTCTATCTCATCCGTAAAGGCATGGCGCACGCCTGCTTCATAGTGATATCCGGTTTGCGGTTTCATCGAAGGATTCACCTGAAAAGTTGGGTAGTATTGTATCAATTCGTCAGAGACAGGAAAGCGGAAGCTCCTCTTAACACTCGCGAAAACCGAAGACCTCTTGCCAAAGAGATAATCCAATCCGATATTCCAGGCAGGTTCGCTTTCTCTCAGACTATCTTTTGCGTTCGAGGACCTCTGAAAGAGATCGTAATCGACCCATTCATGGCGATACCCCAAGGATAAGATCAAGTTCTCCAGGATGGAGAATTGGTCTAAAAAATAGAGCTCCAACCGATTTCTTTTTTACCTCCACGTAATCTGTAAAAGCAAAACCAGGGTAGAAGGACTCATAATCGACCTCGGATTCCGATCGGTAGAGATCTAACCCGACGGTCAGTTTATTCCCATGACTCCCAATGGGTTTTTCGAGGATGTACCTCGGCGTAAAACCCCAGGTCCTCAAGTTTCTCTCGTCTTGAAAGAAGTAAGAACGGAAGAAATCCTCCACTTGGCGCTCCCGATAGGATAGATCAGCCTCAATTCGGCCCACATCCCAGAGTCTAGCTTTCATCCCGAAATCAAGATACCCGTCATCAGTCTCTGCCTTATCCTCCGGGCTGAGCGTGGCGCGGCGATCCTCCTCGAGAAGAGTCTTTGGAATGCCTCCTGGCAGTCCTTGGTCGTCCCGGTGAAAGCTTCCATCTAAGCTGAGAGTAATATTTTCATTGGCATCGTAGGTTATTTTTCCTCCAATGTCCTTTGCCCTGAACCAACCATTGTCACGATATCCTTCAGTGGCATTGTAGCCAAAGTTGAGAATGGCTCCCAGGGGTCCCCATTTGCCACCCACACTTCCATTCTCCTTATTGAAGTGATAACTTCCCAAGGCAATGCCGGCTTGAGCTGAAAAAGCCTTTTCAGGCTTCTTGGTAATGATATTGATCACCCCTCCAACGGCATTGTCGCCGTAAAGAACACTCCCCGAACCCCTGACGATCTCAATCCGTTCAATCTGATCCAGGGGAATCTGAGTCCAATCCGTCCCGCTCAGGTCGATTTCGTTCACCCTTCTTCCGTCCACCAAGACAAGAGTATTGAGAGGGGCGGTCTCACCAAAACCTCGAACGTCAACAGAGGCTGTCTTTCCATTTCCGTAGAAATCACGAACGACAACTCCAACCTCATCTCTCAGAACATCCACGACGACCTGTGCATTGGAACGCTCGATCTCCTTTCTAGTAATCACTGTAACATTCGCTGGAATCTTCCGGACCTCTTCGACATCGCGTGTGGCTGTGACGACAACCTCCTCAAGCGTCACATCCTCTTGTTGGGCAAAAACCAAGCAAGGAATAAAAAGGCAGAAGATCGTGAGAATCGCAGATGAAAAGAACCGCTTCATAGGAAACCTCCCCGGCCCGATCGAGGGCCTAAGATGAATTTACCGTCGAACCTATGTCAGGTTCAGGGCAGGGGGAAGGGCTCCAAAAAAAATCCCCGGACTCCGCTTGGAAGACCGGGGATTTACCCGCAAGACCCCTTCACAGTCTTATCCTCGAAGACCTTTTCGTGAAGCATATCCAGGCAGGTTTTCTGACTCTCGGATCTTCCTACTCCTTGCGCCTTCCCATCCTTCGCACAAACTCAGGATGGTGGCCTCTGCAAGTTTCGTCCCCGAATACAGCGGCGGGTCCGTCCCCGATTTTCCCGTAGCCCCGGGATTACGGGGTTCCCTTCACCTGGACATCACCTAGATGAAACGCTCGTGATTTAACAAAATCTGACAGCGTTTGTCAAGGGCTCGTAAAAGAAAAGCACGAAATATGGAGGTCGTTCTTAATCCACCCAGCATAGTCTAGCAACAAAATTTCTAGGCTGCTGTGGCGAGGGCTTCACCATTTACTTTTCTCAATCGCTAGTAGGTTTGGTCGGCCTGAGGTAGGCTCCCCAGTAACTCATTCCCACGAATACACCACCGCCAAGGATGTTACCGATCGTCACGGGCAGTAGGTTCCTCCATAAGAAATTAGCCCAGCCTAGCATACTGAGGTCAATACCCAGGAGGCTCTTGATGACGGTCTCATTCATCAATAGGATTCCCGCCGGAATGAAGTACATGTTGGCAACGCTGTGTTCAAAGCCGATGGCGACAAAGGCCATGATCGGAAAGAAAATAGCAAATATTTTCCCGATGGTCTGCCGGGCCGCGAGGGCCATCCAGACAGCCAGGCAGACGAGCCAGTTGCAGCCGATTCCGCGCCAGAGCGCTTCGCCAAAGCTTAACACAACTTTGTTATAGGCCACCTTGACGGCGGCAGCACCGAGAGCTCCGTCGCCGGTCTTCCAAAGTCCGGAGAAGTAGAAAAGAAACGCCACCAACATTGATCCAATGAAATTGGCAAGGAAAACGATTCCCCATCTCCTGGTCATTGTACCCAGAGTAATCTCCCTCGACATGACGCTCGAAACCATCAGGTTATTGCCGGTGAATAACTCCGCCCCGGCGATCACAACGAGCATGAGGCCAACACTGAAAGACGCCCCACCTACAATCTTCGTGAAGCCGAGGCCCCATTTGGGTGCCATATCGAAAGTGACCGCCGTTGAGAGCAATCCTCCGAAACCAATATAGGCTCCCGCTAAAATTCCCAAGACAGAAACGGTGAACCAGGGGGAGGTCGCCTTCGCGACACCCACGGTTTGGGCAACCGTCTCCGCGATGCTCTTTGGTGCCTTGTCCTCCATGGTGGGAACCGGGAATTGCCAGGACTTCATGATCTTTTCGAATCGGCCCATGGCCTTCTTCTCTTCGGTGACCTTTCGTCGGACCGCCTTCTTGACGGCCTCGATGATCTCCTCGGGTCTGAACGGTTTGGCGACATAATCCATGGCCCCCCGCTTCATGGCCTCGGTTGCCCGGCCGACCGTAGGGTAACCACTGATCATGACGACGGCCGAATTCGGTGATCGCCGATCGATTTCCTCAACGACGTCCATTCCATCGAAACCCGGCATCATCCAATCGCACAGAATCACGTCGAAGGATGACTCTGCGACAAGCTTGAGGCCTTCTTGAGGACTGGTGGTCACTACCACATTGAAACCCTCTGCCTCAAATATCTTGCGGCACGATTTAAGAACAATCTCTTCATCGTCAATGATCAAGCATCTTCTCAGCCATGATGTCTCCCCAATTATGCAATGAGAAAGTAGTGTTACGTGTCAAGGTTCAAATTTCAAAGTTCAAATGAACGACAAATACAGAAAACCAGAACTTTAGAGAAGTGATGTCTGAATAGTTTTTTCGCTTTTCGGTCTCTTCGATCTTAGCCAGCCCCTGTAGGGAAAGGTCGTCTCTTCACCGCATTCTTGAGGACCTGGCGAACAGATCTCACCAGTTCGTCAGGCCTGAAGGGTTTGGGAATAAACTCGACAGGCCCCAGTTGAAGCACATCTGCAATCGTTTCTTGGGTAGGGTAACCGCTCATGACAATGATGGGTATGTCGGGCCAATCCTTCTTAAACTCCCGCATGAGGTATAGGCCATCATGTTTAGGCATCTTCACATCCATGAGAAGAAGATCGAAATCGTCATGCTTTATCGCCTCAAGACCCTGGTCCGCGCTGGGGACGGTGAGAACCTCAAAGCCCTCTGCTTCGAGGATGCGCTTACAACTCTTGGTCACGATAGCATCGTCATCAACCACCAATATTTTCATATCCCCGATCTTCCTCTTCGATAGGTAACCAAACTGTGAAGGTACTTCCACGCCCAACCTTGCTCTTAACCCAGATAGTGCCTCCATGGTGTTCCACGATGCCATAAGAAACTGAAAGCCCGAGCCCGGTGCCCCGCCCGGTCTCCTTTGTTGTAAAGAAAGGGTCGAACAATCTATCAAGATTCTCAGGAGGAATGCCACAACCCGTGTCAGTGCAAACGATCTCAACGCCCTTCTGGTCTGGTTTGTCGGCGGATACGCCTATCCCTGTGGTGACTGTAATACTGCCGCCAGGCTCCGTGGCGTCTAGGGCGTTGATAACAATATTGAGTAAGACGCTTTGCATCTGATTGCGATCCAAGGTCATCAGGGGCAGACTGTCCCCCGGCTCGAAATTCAGACTAACCCCTTTGAGGAGCGCCTGGTTTTCTGCCAAGGAGGTGGTGAATCGGACAAGCCGGTTCACATCCGTTGGCTCGCGGTCAAGTTCTGTCTGGCGCGAGAAATCGAGCAGGCCCTTCACAATTTTACGAACCCGTTCCGTCTCCTGGGCTATCGTCTCGAGGTCTGCACGGACCTCTTCTGGGATGTCCTTCCGTCGAAGCAACATGTGCGTAAAGGTAAAGATTCCGGTAAGCGGGTTGTTGATTTCGTGTGCGACACCACCGGCCAGTTTACCGATGCTGGCCTGTTTCTCAGACTGCAAGAGTTTTGTCTCGCTTTCCACCTTCTGACGCTTATCACGTTCTTGAAGGGAAGTGACCATTTCCTTAAATGTCTTTTGAAGGACACCGATTTCGCTCTTTGAGATCGGCCCGATCTCTGGCGAGAGGTTGCCTTGAGAAACCTGTGTGCTGGCCTTGATCAGCTGTTTCACTGGCTGACTCATCTTGTTGGCGATGAGGTATCCTATCCCAATGGCAGAGACCATGGCTGCCACAGTGATCAGGATGAAGAGGGAGAGTGCCTTCCATCGTACGTCTGCATATTTGGCTTCCAGTACACCGACATAAAGCATCCCTGCTCTTTGTCCCAAGATATCTTCAATGGGCTCATAGGCCGTAATGTACCAGTCATTTACAACAAAGGCGCGATCTGTCCACTTCTTGCCTTCGGTCAAGACATAGGTCGTGACTTCTTCTGAGGCCACTGTCCCGATCGCTCGATTTCCGTCTGGGTTAAGGACGTTTGTGGAGATCCGGATATCTTTCAAAAAGATGGTTGCTGTGCCAATGCTACGACCTTTGTAGATTTCATTCTGAAAAACGGTGTCGCGCACGGTGTCTACAATCTCTTGGCTTCGGTTAAGAAGAGTACCGCCATAGAGAACTCCGAGAAAATTACCCGCCTCGAATACCGGCACAGCCGCGGCCAGGGCCATTCCCGAGAGTTCCTCGGTGCCGGGCCGTGGCGTGGCCCTCTTCGTAGGGAGGAGCTTAATTCTAGCCCGATCCGCCAGCTCCGGATTCTCAGAGAAAAGAAACTCGTTGCTCAGGACAACCGTTCCTGAGATAGGGATCCTTTTTTGCAGTACTAAATTGGCGATGGGATTCTCAGGGCTCTGTCCCTTGGGAATCGAATTTGGTCCAATGCGACAGAGCGTCTTCCCCTCTGCAGTGATGAGTACCCATGAAATCTAACTCGGTTTGTTGAGCGACGGCACTGAGATGCTCCACCAAGGTCTGTCTATCCAGTTTTTCATAGGCCGAGCGGAACACAGGTCCTAGTGTGACAATATGGAGGCCGACTTTTATCCCTTTAATGCGAGAAAGATAGATTTCCCGAGCTGCATTGAGGTCTAACCGGATGCGATTGGTGGCCTCACTGAGAACCGCTTTGTAGAGGAGTTGGCCCCCCACTAAAAGCGCCACACCGCAGACAAGGCAGGAGACACCCAAAAAACTGAGGATCAGTTTGGAACGAGTCGAGTAAAACAACCGATGCCCCCCATCATGGAATAGATAGGACCGGCTCTACGACTCCCTCTCCGAAAGGCCGGTTTCTACAAACCTGGCTCCATTTCTGTGCGAAAAACCAAGCACCAACCACTGGAAATATCACTCCAGGCCTGGTGCTGCCTTTGCACTCCCTTTCTTCGTAGCAGTATAATAAATTCGCAGATAATGCGCAATCTGTTAGACAGACGTCGATGTGGTCTTCATGCCAGCAGTAGGAAAGCGTGGGCGTGGCGCTGAGAAATGCGCTATCGTGGAACAGCCTTCCCCGACGCCAGACGGGAAATGTCGCTCCACATGAGCGTTGGGCAAGGGATCACAAGCTCTGCCCGTAGAACTCCATGGGTCTATCTGCTTGACCAGCCTCCCATTAAATGCATGTGGAGATGGAAGATCACCTGGCCACCGCCTCGCTCGACATTAAAGAGCAGTTTATAGCCCGGTTCAGAAACTCCCTGCTCTCGAGCTACTTCTCTGGCTTTCAAGATCATTTTCAGAAAGGATGCGTTCGTCCTGCTCAGTGATGTCGTTGAGGCTCCGGATGTGTTTCTTCGGAACTACAAGGAGGTGAACCGGAGCACCCGGATAGATATCCCTAAACACCACAAGAGATTCATCTTGGTAGAGGAATTCAGCGGGTTTTTCGCCTCGGATGATTTTACAGAAGAGGCAATCCTTTTCCATGGGCTCCCCGATGTGAAGAATGCGTGCAGCGGATCGGAACCCGTGGTCGATCACATCCCATCAAATGTGTGATGTTCCTTCTTCCGATACCATGAGATGGGGTCGGTCAAGTACTCTTCTGTGTCTTTGAGCGAGAGATAGTGTTCATTTTCAATCATGGCGAGAAGGTCGAAGAATTGTTTTTCCTTCGGGTCTGTCACAGAATTTCTGAGTTCGCCATAGAACTTGGCCCCTTTTGCCTCGAAGTCGATGGCGGTGCGGACAGCCTCAAGGTCGCTCGAATCGCTCTCAGACTTCTCATCAACCTTCTTGACAAAATCAAGCAAAATATCTTTGACGACAGTCTTGTTGACTTGGAGAGGAACAGTCGTAGGCCATTTCTGTTGTTTTTCCCATCTCTGGTGAAGTTCCTTCAGCCGCTGATAATGCTCGAGTTCGTCCTCCCCAATCTTTTGAAACATGGCTTTTCCAAGAACATTCTTCGTCCTTTTTGCATTCTTGACATAAAATTCGTGCTCTCTCATCTCGTTGTTAAGGGCCACCTCCAAAGCATTCAGCCGTTCCTTTTCATTCATGTTTCATTTCCTCCTTGACGACTGTTTATTGGACTGCAGAATACGTCTATTATAACCTCAACGGGGTGTCACTTAAACACCACCTTGGAAGGATTGATCGTTTATCAGCTACCGCGGGGGTCGTTAGGATTTTCCTTTTGGTTGAGCCTCGAACCACTCCTGGATGGAGCAACTTGCCTTCTTTCGCTAACAAGGAGGGCACAGAAAGCGGCGATGAGAGAGATGACGGCTGAAAGGATGAACGCCAGACGATAACTTCCTGTTTGGTCAAAGATCCGTCCTCCCGCATATGCCCAAAAGCCCCCTCCGATGTGGTGCAGGGTGGTCAGAAAACCCGCGATGTATCCTACATGAGACACTCCGTAAAGTCTGGAAACGAGGATGGGTGTAAGGGGTGCGGTAACAAAATAGGTGAGGCCGAAGGTCAGAGAAAAAACATAAATCGAAACAGGGCTCTGGTAGCGCAAGATGAGAAGAAAAAGAAGAACCCTCAACAAGAATGTGAGTACAATAGGAATCTTGCAGCCGATGCGATCTGAGGCCGGGCCTGCAATCAGAATCCCCACCAGACTCATGAATCCGAACCAGGCTAACATATTCCCCCCCGTGCTCGGAGACATACCCAAGTCTGTCACGTATGGGATCAAGTGGGTCGACACGAGAAAATCACCACAACCACAGACAAACATGAACGCGAGGAAGAACCAAAAGGAGGGGGTGTGCATCGCTTCTTTGAGGCCCATGTCATACCCCTGGAGATCCGAGGAGACTGGCCCTTGGGTGGTTTCTTCTTTCTCAGAGCCATAGGGAGCATAACCAAGGTGTTTCGGATCCCCTCGGATAACCAGCAAAGCGAGTGCCGTGTTGACCACAAGCATGATCACCCCGATCAGAAAGAAAGAGGTCCTCCATCCAAAATGCAAGGCAAAAACAGTGAACAGGGGGACGAGGGCGAACTGCCCCAGACAATTTCCCCCCAGAGAAATGCTAACCGCAAGTCCACGCCTCTTTTCAAACCATTTGGTTGTGATCGTTGCCATCAGCGGCACGGATGTACCACCCAAGCCGATGGCTGCCAAGACGCCGTAATAAAGATAGAATTGCCAGAGAACCGTGACCGTGGAAACTAACGTGTATCCAAAGGCGAGGAAAAAGGTTGCAAGGAGGATCACCCATTTAGGTCCATACCGGTCGTAAAACCTACCCGCAACAGCAATGGTGAAAGCAAAGACGGTCATGTTCAAGAAGAAAGCCAAAGAGAGGGAACTTCGGTTCCAGCCAAATTCAGCAATCATGGGCTTGAACATGACACTGAAGGCATATCGGGCTCCTGAATTAAAGAAAAGGATGAAAAATGAGGCTGCTAAGATGTACCAACCGTAGAAGAATTTTGAGCGGGAGTTCGATTGGGTGTGTGGACAGTCTTTGCTTGGCGTCCTGGAATTTGAAGTCTTTACAACAGTTTTTCATAACATACACACCGGAAATGTCAAAACGGAACGCTCAATAACGACCCTATGCTTGACACTCGATGACCGCCTGCATTATATTTTGTTTGGATTTCAGATACTTACTCTGCCCAGTACAACGAGAGGTATGCATTGTCTCTATTTGATCACCCTGGAGGGTGTGGAAGGCAGCGGAAAGACTACGCAGATCAGGCGCCTGAAGAGGTACCTGAACCGAAGAGGCATTCCCTGTGTTACGACGAGGGAGCCTGGTGGGACTCGTATCGGCGAAAAGATCAGACGGATTCTGCTGGACCGATCTCATCGGGATATCGTCCCCATGAATGAGCTCTTTCTTTACGAGGCTGCGAGAGCTCAGCATATCAAAGAAGTGATTCAGCCTCTGTTAAGAAAAAAGGTCGTTATCCTGTGTGACCGTTTCAGTGATGCCTCGATTGCCTATCAAGGCCATGGCCGTGGAATTTCGTTGAGATGGGTGGAACAGCTCAACCGGATTGCAACCGGAGGGATCAAACCTCATCTGACCTTTCTTTTGGATTGCCCCTCTGACACGGGGTTGAGAAGGGCTCTGAGAAGGAACCTACGAAAGAAAAATAAAGAGGATCGATTTGAGAGGGAGGAAATCCAATTTCACAATCGAGTCAGGCGAGGATATCTCTCCCTAGCTCAAAGGGAACCCTCCCGGATCAAAGTCATTGACACGAGACATGGAGAGGAAATGGTTTTTCAGGAAATGCGGCAACACATCGATCGGTTGTTGAGGCGGAAGGGTTATTAAATACAGAAACAGCAGGTTCTTCTCTCCCGGGGAGAGGGGACCAGCAGGGTGCTGAAGAACTCATTTTGTCACCCTGCTGGGCGGAAGAGAAAGAGGATTTTGTCGTGTCTTTCAAAGATATCCTGGGACATTCCATGCCGATAGAACTACTTAAGCGAGGAATTATCTCGGGGAAGGTGGCCCAGAGCTATCTCTTTCTTGGGAGCCAAGGAATTGGGAAAAAATGGGTTGCCCTTCAGTTTGCAAAGGCTCTTAACTGTCTCGAGCGAGATGATAAGACAGGAGATGGGTGTGACCAGTGCCTCTCTTGCAGAAAGATCAACGATGGCCTCCACCCGGACATTGTGATCCTGGAGCCGGAAAATCAAACCATCAAAGTGGACCAAGTGAGGCAGATGCAACGGGACCTTGCCTACAAGCCCTATGAAGGGTTACGCCGTGTCTGTATTCTCGCTGGAGCTGATCGGATGGCTCCGAACATGTCGAATATTCTTCTCAAGACCTTGGAAGAGCCGCCCCTGCATACGGTCTTGGTTCTTCTGGCCAACAATTCGAGGCTGATCCTTCCCACCATCGTGTCGAGATGCCAATTGATCCGTTTCAACGCTCTTCCCGTCTCCGTGGTGGCGCAGTGGTTGGTCGAACAGAAGGGATTTCCTGAATGGGAGGCCCATTTGCTTGCCTCTCTCTCAGAGGGGAGCCCAGGAAAGGCCTTAGAGCTACAGGGAGAGATCGGTCAGATTCCAAGAAAAGAACTCTTGATGGAATGGGTCGGTGTTGACACGATCCCTTTTGAAGGAATAGAACGCTGGATTGAGTTGTTGCCTTCCGATCGAGGGAGTTTGGTTTCACTCCTTGAGGTGGCAAAGACTCTCGTAAGAGACCTCGTGATTGCAAAAATAGGGATGCATCACTGGGAACTGATTCATGGAGATCTCCGAGAAGACATCATTGCCACGGCCTCGAAACTAAGACTTCTGACTTTACTCCAGCGTATGGATAGCCTTCATCGGACATTGCTTGATGTCAGTCCCCTAAGAGGAAACGCCAACACAAAACTGGCCCTCGAAGCGATGATGCTTTCCTGGGCTCAAGGATAGAAAATATGATTCTTATGGTTCCTGTGAAACTTACCCATGGAAAGTCGGAGGAGTTCAGCGCGGAGGGTTTCTCCCTTGAAGCGGGGGATTCCGTGATTGTGGAGAGCGATAGGGGATTGGTTCTGGGCAAGGTCTTGTCGCCACCTCATGAAAAGGAGAAACGGTTCATTTTGAAAACTCCCCCAAAGGTCGTTCGAAAAGCCTCTCCCGAGGATCTTGAACAATATCAGAAGAACCTCCAACTGGAGAAAGAAGCCTTTCAGTTCTGTCTCCAGAAAATCAAGGAGAAAAACCTGAATATGAAGCTGGTGAAGACCGATGTTCTGTTGGACCGGTCGAAGATCCTCTTCTACTTCACCGCTGAAAAAAGGGTTGATTTCCGAGAGTTGGTCAGGGATCTGGCTGCCCAATTCCGAATGCGGATCGAGATGCGCCAAATCGGGGTGAGAGACGAGGCCAAAATGGTCTGTGGCATGGGAGGGTGCGGGAGGGAACTCTGTTGTGCCACCTTCCTCAACCGGTTCGATCTCGTTTCTGTCAAGATGGCCAAAGAACAGAACCTAGCGCTGAATCCCTCCAAAATTTCCGGGGTCTGTGGCCGACTCATGTGCTGTCTGTCGTATGAATTTTCTACGTATCTGGAGCTGAAGAAGAATTTGCCGAAAGTGGGAAAACATGTCGTGACGCGGTCGGGTAAAGGGAAGGTCATCCGCCAGAATGTGCTGAATCAAACCGTGACAGTGGAATTGGAGGAAGGAGGAGAAGTGACCGTCCATGCATCCGACCTCTAACAAGACCTTCTATGTAACGACTCCCATTTACTACGTCAACGATGTTCCTCATATTGGACACGCCTATACGACGATCGCAGCAGACGTTCTGGCCCGTTACAAGCGCCTGCAGGGGTATGGAGTGTTCTTCCTTACGGGGACGGATGAGCACGGCCAGAAGGTGGAGAAGGCAGCCCAGGAACGAGGCATCGACCCGAAAACCCACTGCGACGAGATGGTCAAGCGTTTCCAGTCTCTCTGGGAGAGACTGAATATCTCCAACAACGATTTTATTCGGACCACAGAGGAGCGACACAGAACCGTCGTCCAAAAGGTACTTCAGGATCTTTACGACCGTGGAAAGATCTATCAGGCGAGCTATGACGGGTGGTACTGCGTTCCCTGTGAGCGATTCTGGACCGAAAAGGATCTCACCGATGGGAAGTGTCCTGACTGTCTCCGTTCCGTGAATGAGATATCGGAAAAAAACTATTTCTTCCGCATGAGCACCTACCAAACTTGGTTGATTGAACACATTGAAAAGCACGAGAGATTCATCCTCCCCCCGTCGCGGAGGAACGAAATCTTGGGATTTCTGCGGAGCCCCCTGGAGGACCTTTGCATTTCGAGACCGAAAAGAAGACTCGGTTGGGGGATTGAGATCCCTTTTGATAAGGACTATGTCACCTATGTCTGGTTCGATGCGCTCATCAATTACATCAGTGGAATCGGGTATGGTTCGGGACAGAATCATTTTTCCGTCTTTTGGCCCGAAGCCCTTCACTTGATCGGTAAGGATATCCTCACGACCCACACCGTTTACTGGCCCACCATGCTGGCCGGGATGGGTCTCACACCTCCGAGAATGGTCTTTGCCCATGGTTGGTGGACCATCGAAGGGAAGAAGATGTCGAAATCCCTTCAAAACGTCGTCGAACCCAATCGCCTGATCGACACCTATGGTGTCGATGCGGTACGATATTTTCTCATGAGGGAAGTTCCCTTCGGGGTCGATGGAGATTTCTCTCATTCGGCCATGATCCATCGGATCAACAGTGATCTGGCGAACGATTTAGGCAATCTGTTCAGTCGTAGCCTCAGTATGGTGATGAGGTACTTTGAAGGGGTGATTCCAAAGGCTTCTCTTCCTCAGGAAATGGATCAAAAACTTCAGGAGGTTTCACAGAGAGTCCAGTCCCAAGTGTCTCAGCACATGGACGAGGTCGCATTTCATCGAGCACTCACGGCTACCTGGGAACTGGTCAGTGCGTGCAACAAGTATATCGATGAGTCTGCCCCCTGGTCCCTGGCCAAGAATGAAAAAGACAAGCCCCGATTGGGCACGGTCCTTTACCATGCGCTTGAAAGCCTTCGTGTCATTGCCCTTCTTCTGGCTCCTTTCATGCCGGCAACCTCTGAAACAATGTGGGCGCAACTTGGCCTCGAGGACGATCTCTGGAAACAGAATTTTGACGAAAGCGGAAAGTGGGGCGGACTGAAGCCAGGGAGAAAGATTGTGAAGCCTGCCCCTCTCTTTCCGAGAATCGATCCATCAAAGATGTCATCCGAATAAAGTCATGGAAAGACCAAAGCCCATCCGTTCGATTTTAGAAAATGCCTTAAGGGGGCTGGAAATCGATGCCCACGTCAAAACCTATTCCATCTGGGGCGCGTGGAAGGAGATTGTGGGCGACTCTGTTGCCCTTCATACTCGACCCCATGCGATTCGCAATCGGATTCTTTTCGTCCATGTTTCCCATCCTACCTGGGTTCAACAACTTCAATTTCTGAAATCGGCACTCATCGACAAAATCAACGCTTTTTTGGGCGAGCCCCTGGTTCGCGACATTCGATTCCACCTGGGTAAGATCGAATCGGAGGCCTCTCCCCGTCAAGAGAAAGAGACGTGGCAGTCTCAGAAACTGGAGGAGGAAACATCGAAGCAAATAGAGAACCTGCTCCAAAACATACTCAATGAGGACGTACGGAAATCCCTGCGGAGTCTATTGGTGAAGGGAGCAAAACTGGAGCGATACCGGAAGCACCTGGGTTAGGAGACTTCGGGGAAAACCCTTCGATCCCTTATCTAGAGGAAAGGATGGAAACACTCTTAGGGTTGGTCGTTGGAATTGGGCTCAGCGCGGCTTGTGGATTCAGAGTCTTTGTCCCTCTGCTCGGGATGAGCATCGCATCCCTGATGGGCTATTTGTCGCTGTCATCGGGGTTCGAGTGGATTGGTTCCTGGCCTGCCCTGATCGCCTTCGCGACGGCGACTCTCCTTGAAGTCGGAGCCTATTATATCCCGTGGCTTGACCATTTGATGGACACCCTTGCTACCCCGGCAGCCATTGTGGCAGGTTCGATCGTTACAGCCTCAATGATTGGGCATGTCTCGCCATTCTTGAAGTGGTCACTCGCGATCATTGCAGGAGGAGGAGTTGCGGGTGCGGTCCAAAGTGGGACGGTCGCGCTCCGAGGCTTGCTTACCTCGACAACAGGAGGACTGGGAAACTTTCTATTGGCCACCACGGAATTGGCTGGATCCGTGCTAACAACCGTATTGGCGATTTTGATTCCCATCGTCTGTTTTGTTCTCGTTGGACTCCTGCTTTTTTCCATCCTCTGGGCATTTAGGAGCATCAGACAGAAACCCGCTCGTTGACCGGCAAGTACCCCGTAGGCCCCGCCCTTGAGGGCGTGGAGCTTCACTGTGTCCATGGGGGAGGCATCCAGAGGATCGCTTGTTAGCCCGGGGGATCTGAAGAAGACCGGTTTTCTTACGAATCGGCCATGCAATCCTACTGAGGGAAGATCAAACAAGGGATCCTAACGAGGCGCAATAGAATCAATGGGCGGAGAGCTGAATTTAAATTTTTTCCAACGTGATCTTCGCCCCATCTTGGGCCTTCAGAAACGTCTTGGGGTCGGAAAGAACCTTTCCAATCACGTTCACCGCACTGGCTGCCCGAATTTCATTCCCTTGACTCGCTGGCGTAAGACCAAAGAAGATACAGAAGGCGTGTCCAGGAGGCCAATATCCGAGTTCTCCGGCTGAGAGAACATCTCTTGCTCCTTTCTCCAAACTTGCCTTGACGGGGATGGAGAAATAGATTTCTTCGCCCCAGAGATTATTCTTTCCTTCGATAGGGAGAGCTTCCCAGATCGCTTGGGCGGTCCTTGATTCGTTCAACTCCGCTTCAATCTTCAGATCCCCTGTCGTGATTCTGATCTTTTTTGCCATGCTCTTCCCCTTTGGCCTCGATGGGTTCGAATTGGTCATAAAGTCCTTCCGTCTCTGTTTCAGAGAGATTGTTCGAGAAGAAGAGGATATCCCGGTCCATTTCCGCAGTTTTTCCCTTGGGCTGAAGAAGCCGTCGGGTCTGAACCCTCAACAGACAAAAACTGAGGATGACGAGGACATAACTCGAGAGCTCTCTGACGCTCATTGAAAGAAGGGTGAGCTTCGAGCTCGAGAAAAAGAACTCTCCGATTAGAAGGCGGGCCGTATTGAGCAGAAGACCCAGGGTAATGATCTGCATGTGGAGTCTTGTCCGAGCGGTGTTCTCACTGATGGAGACAAAATTCTGATCATAGGTCTTCTTAAAGTTCTTCCAGCTGTTTGAGATGGTCTTAATGAGTTCCTGATAGGTCTCTCGATCGTCCGTCGAGGTCTTCAGACGAATCTCTTTGTGTGTTCGAAAGATCAGGTACCGCTTCAGCAGGTCTTCTCCTTCAGCCAGGAGGATGCTATTTCTTCTGAATCCGCGATAAACCGTAAGACCCAAAGCGATCAAGAGGAGTAGGGGAATTCCTTCGTCGAGGATTTCGAGCCAAACCGAGAAATTGATGTTGACCACCTCACAATCGGTTGATGAGACTGGCGATGTACCCCGCGCCAAATCCGTTATCAATATTGACCACGGCCACTCCGGAGGCGCAGGAATTTAGCATCGCCAGAAGGGCCGTGATCCCTCCGAAACTCGCCCCATATCCCACACTCGTGGGTACGGCAATCACCGGTTGATCCACCAACCCTCCCACCACACTAGGAAGAGCGCCCTCCATGCCAGCCACCACAATGAGGACCCGGGCTGAATCCAGCTTCTTCTTCTCCGAGAGAAGCCGATGAATGCCCGCAACTCCTGCATCAAAAAGGGTTTCCACGCGGTTCCCCATCAGTTCAGCTGTGATCACCGCTTCCTCAGCCACCGGAATATCTGTTGTTCCTGCGGTAATGACCAAGATGGTTCCCCTGCCCGACATCCTGACGGGATGGGTTAAATACGTGAGGATCTTTGATCGGGGATGATAGTGACTCTTGGGAAAGACCTTCTGGATGGGCCTGGCCTTCTTCTGATCAAGCCGGGTAATTAAGACATTCTGTCCTTTGGATTTCAGCTGCTTCAATATGGTGATCATCTGAGGGACTGTTTTGCCCTCTCCCCAGATGACCTCAGGGAACCCTTTCCGGAGGCTCCGGTGATGGTCAATGCGTGTGAAGCCGAGATCCTCGAAGGGAAGGGACTTCAATCGGGTCAAAGCCTGTTCGACAGAAGTCTTTCCAGACCTCACGCTCTTGAGAAGTGAGACGAGTTTTTGAATCTCCATTGATCAACCATTCTATTCAGTCTGTTGGCAGAAAGTCAAGAGAAACGAATGAGATTGAATGAGATCTTTTCTTTGATGTTGACTTTTGTCTGTTGGTTTATTACACTTGCTATCACTTTTCGTCCAAACCTTTTCCAAAAAACAGATGACATTTAGAAGAACGGATTTCCCTTGGTGAAGTCGGAGGCCATGAATGGGGAAATGTTCTATCTCCTGTTTCTGCTTCGAAGGAAGAGATTTCTTTCAAGCGGCGTTGGAAACCCGTTCCCTTCCTCTGGCAGGCCAGGCTGAGCTTCAGATGCGTCTTTCCCCTGTCCTCCCTGGAAAGGGTGTTTTTTTGTTTTACAATTAATAGAGTGGTGGGATTCCTTTAGGTGTCATCTCCGTTCCATAACAGTCCTTACAATCAGGAGTGAAACAATGATGAAAGAGGCTGATCTCAGCCAGGCTCGACAGCGTCCTTAGCAAATATAAGGATCAAGAAGGGGCATTGATCCCAGTTCTCCAAGACGCCCAGGAGATCTATGGGTACTTGCCCGAAGAGGTATTGGTGAGCGTCGGGAAACGCCTGGGTATTCCCATGAGCCGGATTTACGGTGTGGTTACTTTTTACGCACAATTCTATCTGACGCCCCGAGGTCGCCATACGGTACGGGTCTGTCGTGGAACTGCTTGTCACGTTCGAGGTGGAAGGTCTGTCCTCAATGTGGTGAAGGATAGCTTGGGCGTTCGAGAAGGGGAGACGACAGAGGATTTCATGTTTTCTCTGGAAACCGTGGCGTGCCTTGGCACCTGTTTTCTGGCGCCTGTCATGATGATCGACCGGAGCTACTATGGAAAACTGATTCCACAGAGAATTCCATCCATTATCCGCTCATACGAAAAAGAAGGAAAAGCTCATGACTAAACTTCTCTGTTCCAGGGAGCTGAATGAGTTTCGGGAATCTCTTCGGCAAAGGGACGACCCTACGAAAATCTGCGTTCGCATCTGCATGACGGGGTGCCGAGCCTATGGAGCCGAAGAGGTTCGGGAGGCCTTCAAATCTGAAATTCGACATCGTGGGTTAGAAGACCGCGTCGAGATCCGGGATACAGGGTGCCAGGGTTTCTGTGCCCGGGCACCTGTCATTACCATTGACCCACAGGGCATTTTTTATCAGCAGTTCCTTCCGGACGACGTTCCAGAGATCGTCTCGGAGACACTCGTGGCTGGCCGAACGATTGAACGCCTGACGTATCCTCATCCTCTCACAGGCGAAAGAATTGCCCACTCCTCTCACATTCCGTTCTACCGAGGACAGACCCAAAATGTCCTTAAGAATTGTGGAAAGATTGACCCCCGAAGCATTGAACAATACATCGCTCGTGACGGTTATTCCGCTCTTACGAAAGCGGTTACCTCGATGACGTCCGATGAGATCATCGAGGAGGTCAAGAAATCTGGCCTCCGGGGAAGGGGAGGGGCGGGTTTCCCAACAGGGTTGAAGTGGAATTTTGTGAAGGGGGCCCCTGGAAGCGTCAAGTATCTGGTCTGCAATGCAGACGAGGGAGATCCAGGGGCTTTCATGGACCGAGCGGTTCTTGAGGGAGATCCTCACAGCGTTATTGAAGGGATGCTCATTGCAGCCCAAGCGATTGGAGCACAAAGTGGATACGTTTATGTCCGAGCCGAATACCCCATCGCTGTAGAACATTTGAACATTGCTGTGGAGCAAGCCAAGGCCCTTGGCCTGCTGGGCAACAATATCCTGGGTTCAGAGCTGAGTTTCGATCTGAAGATCAAAGAGGGAGCAGGGGCCTTTGTCTGTGGCGAAGAGACCGCTCTCTTAGCCTCCATCGAAGGTCGGCGAGGCACGCCTCGCCCACGTCCTCCCTTCCCTGCTCAATCCGGTCTTTGGGGAAAACCCACAAACATCAATAACGTCGAGACCTATGCGAATATTCCCTCGATCATTTTGAAGGGATCGGGATGGTATTCCAGCATGGGGACGGAATCGAGTAAAGGGACGAAGATCTTTTCCTTAGCCGGGAAGATCAATAATACGGGGTTAGTGGAAGTGCCGGTAGGCATCCCAGTCGGAGAAGTCATCTTCAACATTGGAGGGGGCATTCCGCGGGAAAGACGATTTAAGGCTGTCCAAATGGGAGGACCTTCAGGTGGGTGCGTGCCGTCCAAGCATCTGGGCCTGCCCATTGACTATGGTTCTCTGGAGTCGATTGGAGCCATCATGGGATCGGGCGGAATGGTCGTGATGGACGAGAACACCTGTATGGTCGATGTGGCTCGATTCTTTCTGAGTTTCACCCAAGCGGAATCCTGTGGCAAGTGTGTTCCCTGTCGCATCGGAACCAAACGAATGCTGGAGATTCTGACTCGGATTACCCAGGGACAGGGCCAAGAAGGAGATGTGGAGCTCCTCCAAGAGATGGCCAAGATCATCAAAGATGCTTCTCTCTGTGGACTGGGGCAGACCTCTCCCAATCCAGTTCTGTCCACCATTAATTATTTTAGGGATGAGTACGATGCCCATATCCGCGAGAAATGGTGCCCAGCATCTACCTGTGAAGCCCTGGTCTTTGCCCCCTGTGAAAACACTTGTCCTGTGCGATGTGATGCCGTCGGATACACGGCCCTGATCCGAGTGAAAAGATATGAGGAGGCATTGAGCCTGATCCGTCTGACGAATCCTCTGGCCGGAATCTGCGGTCGGGCCTGCAATCATCCCTGTGAGACGATGTGCAGGCGTGGCGATATTGACGAACCGATTGCCATTGCCTCCCTGAAGCGGTTTGCCGCTGATTGGGAGCGGCGACAGGACAGAATGGCCCCCCCGATCTTCTTAGAGGGGATGAAGGATGAACGCGTTGCCATTGTGGGTGCAGGGCCTGCAGGATTGAATGCCGCCTATCATCTGGGGCAGACGGGGTTATCAGGTGACTATCTTCGAAGCTCTGCCCGTAGCCGGAGGCATGCTGGCTGTCGGAATCCCCGCATTCCGACTGCCTCGGGAAATCATAGACTATGACATCCGTTTTATCTGCCAGCACCATGTCAACATTCAGACTGAAAAAGCCCTGGGTAAGGACTTCACCGTGGATGACCTATTCCAGCAGGGATACAAGGCGGTACTCCTGGCTCTGGGAGCCCATGGAAATACGAGATTAGGTATCTCCGGTGAAGATGCACAAGGGGTTCTGCCTGGTGTTGACTTCCTGCGCCGGGTAAATCTGGGTGAGGATGTGGAGGTCGGCGCAAGAGTGGCAGTCATCGGAGGAGGCGATGTAGCCATCGATGCTGCCCGTATGGTCGTGCGCCTGGGGGCCAAGGAGGTCCATATCGTTTATCGCCGCACCCGGGAAGAGATGCCCGCTAATGTCGAGGAAATTGAGGAGGCTGAAGACGAGAAGATTAGGATGATGTATCTCGTGGCCCCGATTCGGATCATCACCGAGAATGGGAGAGTTAAGGGGATGGAATGTATCCGAATGGAACTCGGGGATTACGACGTCAGCGGGAGACGTCGGCCCATCCCGGTGAAAGGCTCAGAGTTCGTCCTAGAGGTGGATACCATTATTCCGGAGATCGGTTACAAGCCAGAACTCACCTGTTTGCCCAGCGACAAAGGGTTTGTGATCACCCAAGCGGGAACGCTCTCCAGTGACCCGATCACGATGGCGACTCAAATTCCTGGTGTCTTTGCCACAGGGGATGTGGTGACAGGTCCGACCACCATTGTGCAGGCGATGGCTGGCGGTTATCAGGCAGCCCTTTCTATCGACCGATACTTGAAAGGCCAGGATCTCTATCAGGCTCGAGTCTTCCGGCCGCTGCGACGAGCCGATGTGCCCCGAGTGGGGGCAGAGGGAGAAGAAGTGGGAACTAAAAGATGGCGGGCGAAGGTGCCCTATATGGGCGTAGGTCGCAGGGTACAAAGCTTTTCGGAAGTGAATCTTGGGTTCGCTGAAGAGACCGCCATCGATGAGGCTAACCGCTGCCTGCGTTGTGATCTGGAACATTAGAGAGAGGTGAAGGAGACATGGCAGAGATTCGTTTGAACATAGACGGTCGTGAGGTGACAGCCGAAGAGGGGATGACGGTTTTTGAGGCGGCCCAGAGAGTTGGAATTCAAATACCCCACCTCTGCTATCGCGCGGATCTCTCTGCCACGGCTGCGTGCCGCATGTGTGTGGTAGAGGTTGAAGGAGCTCGAGCGCTTGTGGCTTCGTGTGCTTATCCCGTAGCCAACAAGATGGTGACTCGAACGAGCACGAAGCGGGTCATAGACGCTCGGCGGACGGTTCTTGAATTCTTGCTTTCGGATCATCCCTACGACTGCATGACCTGTGAAAAGAGTGGGTCCTGCAAACTTGAAAAGTATGCCTATGAATATGGAGTGAGAAAATCTCGGTTTGAAGGTGAGCAACACGACTATCCCATCCGGGGTCAGAATCCTTTTTTCGAAAGGGACTACAACAAGTGCATTCTCTGTGGAAGGTGTGTCACGGTTTGCCACGAGATTCAGTACTGTGAGGCTGTGGATCAGATCCATCGAGGGTTTCAGACCCAGGTGGCGGCCCCCTTCGATCGCCCCATGCAGGACACCCCTTGTGTCTTCTGTGGAAATTGCGTCAGTGTCTGTCCGGTGGGAGCCCTGAGTGAAAAGGCTGGCCGCTTCCAGGGAAGAGAGTGGGAACTGAAGAAAATTCCGACCATCTGTTCCTACTGTGGAGTCGGATGTACTTTGATCCTGAATGTCAAAGACGACCAGGTCCTGAAGGTGACCTCAGACAAGGATGCTGGAATGAATAAGGGGTGGACGTGTGTGAAGGGAAGATTCGGTTCGGATTATGTCCACAGCCCCGATCGCCTGACAGAACCCTTGATCAGGGTAAATGGACAGTTTCGAAAGGTCCCCTGGGAGGTGGCTTTGGATACGGTTGCCCAGTGTCTAAAGAAAGTAAAGGAAGAACAGGGTGCTGATGCTATCGCTTTCCTTGCGTCAGCCAAGTGTACGAATGAAGAGAACTACCTCCTTCAGAAGTTGGCCCGCGCTGCCATCGGTACGAACAACGTAGATCACTGCGCCCGTCTCTGACACAGCTCCACCATCGCCGGTCTGGCGATGGCCTTTGGGAGTGGAGCCATGACGAATTCCATAGGAGAGATTGGGAACGCGGATTGTATCTTTGTCATCGGTTCAAATACGACAGAAAACCATCCCGTCATTGCTCTGGAGGTCAAGGCTGCGGTCAAGCAGAAGGGAGCCAAGCTCATCGTTGCCGATCCCCGGAGGATCGACCTCGCGGACTACGCTTATCTCCACCTGCAGCACAGGCCTGGGACAGATGTGGCCCTGATCAATGGAATGATCAACGTGATCATCTCCCGTGGATGGGTCAACAAGGCTTTCGTGGACGAGCGCACGGAAGGATTTGAAGCGCTGACGGAATCGGTGAAGGACTCCACTCCGGAAGTCGTAGAGAAAATCACGGGCGTCTCAGCGGGTGATCTTGTAGAAGCTGCCCGACTTTACTCACAGTCTCCCAATTCCACCATTCTCTACGCCATGGGTATCACCCAGCACGTCACAGGAACGAACAACGTCCTTGCCTTGGCGAATTTGGCCATGGCAACAGGCCAGATTGGAAAGCCATTTTCAGGTGTCAATCCCCTGCGGGGGCAGAACAATGTTCAGGGAGCCTGTGACGTGGGGGGGCTCCCCAATGTCTATACAGGATATCAGCGGGTGGATGACGACGCAGTACGACAGAAGTTTGAAAAGGCGTGGGGGGTTTCCCTTTCGCCCCGTCCCGGCCTGACGCTCATGGAAATCATGAAAGGGATAGCGGATGGAAAAATCAAAGCACTCTACATCCTGGGGGAGAATCCCTTACTTTCAGATCCCAATGCGGGCAAGGTGCGCGAAGAGTTGAAAAATCTTGACCTGCTCGTTGTTCAAGATATCTTTCTCTCGGAGACCGCTGAGTTGGCCCACGTCGTCCTCCCAGGGGTGAGCTTTGCGGAAAAAGATGGGACCTTCACCAATACAGAGCGTCGAGTCCAGCGGGTTCGGAAGGCCATCGAGCCTGTTGGGAATTCAAGAGCTGATTGGCAGATCATCTGTGACCTTTCTTCCCGGCTGGGGTACCCCATGGCCTATGCGTCCCCTAAAGAGATCATGGATGAAATTGCCTCTCTGACCCCTTCCTACGGTGGCATTCGGTATGACCGTCTGGAGACCCTCGGACTTCAATGGCCTTGCCCAACCCTTGACCATCCGGGTACGCCCTTCCTACACAAAGACAAGTTTACCCGGGGGAAGGGGAAGTTCCATGTGACACCGTATGCCCCTGCGCCAGAACTTCCTGACGAGAAGTATCCGTTCCTGTTGACCACAGGACGGGTGCTTTACCACTACCACACGGTCATGACCAGAAAGTCGAAGAGCCTCTCTGAGATCTATCCCCAGGGAGTTCTCGAGATGAACCCGGAAGATGCATCACGCTTGGGCATTCGTCCAGATGACGGGCTCGTTGAGGTTACGTCCCGACGAGGGAAAGGTTCAGGTGAAAGCAAAGGTTTCCGAGACGCTTCCGCCTGGCGTGGTCTTTATGACCTTTCACTTTAAAGAAGCTGCTGCCAATCTTGCTGACCACCGATGCCTTAGACCCCATAGCCAAGATTCCCGAGTTCAAGGTGTGTGCTGTTCAAGTGGAAAAGATCTAAGAGGATAACCGGGGAGAGAATATCCTCTGAGTCCCTCTCATTCAAAACAAAAGGACAAGAATCGCAGAATCCCTTGCCCGTTACGGTTTCGACGTGCCAAATCGACTGATCTGTGAAAGACGAAACTTGACTTGACAGATATTGTGAAAAAATCCTCGGCTTCTTCCTGAAAGACTGATCTCCAAAATCCACCCGTCAATGCAATATTTCCGTCCGTATTCTGCATTCCACAACCTTCCGAATTGGCAGATAGATTTGATTACCTTGCGGAGTAGAAACAGTCCTCTACAAGAGGACAAATTACTGTGAGAAAGGAAAAGTCCTGTCCCACAAGACAAATTAGTCTAAAATTATTCTCCATATGTTTCCTCTATGAAACTGAAATTACTACAAAATCATAAATTGTTCTAAGATGGCCTTTTACTTGCATAAGCAAAGTATTGTGTCTTTGTCTGTCTGGTCTTGATGGAGGAGAGAAATGAACTCGAAGAGCTTCAATCCTGGGAAATATGATACGATGATGTGTCCATCCTGTTTCGGTTGTGGATATGTTTACAATCCAAATCATCAACCTTGTACAAACTGTGCGGGCTTTGGTTTAATAAAGTGGGAGACAGAAAGGGGTACGAATATTTCCCCTGATGAGGGTAAATTGGTAAACATAACCAAGGCCATAGACTTGTAGGTATTATTTGCATCCTATTCTGAAAGGAGGCTGATATGATGACTCGCAAAATCCTTGGAAGCTTGGTAGCCGTTTTAGCGTTGCTTTTCCTCTTTCAGGTCTCGCCGGGCATTTGCGCGGATCATCTAGTCACAAACATCGTACTGACGCCACCCACACCCAACATCCTGGCGCTTAACCAGAACGTAACATTCACGTTCGATTACACTACCACCGAACCCGGCGGCGTGAGAATCTTTGGCCGTCCCTTCACCAGCAGTGGTTTGGCCTCAAACTATGCCGCCCACGGGTCGCCCCTTTATCCTGCTGGTGCCGGCTCCGATAGTGGTTTCTTCACTATCACCAGCGGGAAAGTCCGCATCACCAGGATCCGCCTCGAAATCTGGAACGCTGACCAGACCATACGTCTCTTTAGGGGGTTTATCCCGGTCGACTATCAATTTAAGTAGAGACACTTGCTTAAGGACCAATAAACCCGACAAGCAACCACGAGGCAACGAAACCGGTTCTGTCCGGGAGTCCTTACCCGTGGTTGCTTGCGATTTATTCGCATAAGCCCTTACTTTCAAGTTGTATTCCTCAAATCTTAGGAACGGTGCCTCCTATCGACTTGTAGGTGCAAAGAAATAACCGAATGTGACTTGGCAGAACTCCATTTTACGAAGGCTCAATATCTGCTATGAATCTTTTGTTTCCGATATCTCAAGAAAGCGAGGATTTGATTTCCATATCTTCACACGTGATACATGATTTCCAGTAATTCTCAGCTCAAGATGTCATCGTTGAACGACGACGTGTGAAGTAACCAGACTATAACTTGATAGTATCTGCCAGATTGAGTACCTTTCAGGACAACTGATCACGGGTTGGGTTCAGTCTAACGCGCACGCTTCGCAGCCCGCGGGTGGGTTCCCTCGAAGGGCCCTCCTTTTACTTCCGCACTGCCGTTGATCATATCTCCACGAATGTGCCCCTGAAATCGCATCGTCACATTCTGACCCGCGATTTCGTCTCTAACCCAGAAGGTCACTTGATCGCCTTTCAACAGGGCATCGGAAATTGTTGACCCTCGGCCTGTCCCCTGATCTGTCCGCTGATCTCCTGAAATTTCTGGGTAACGTCCACGGCGTCTTGACACATCTTCTACTTGCTTCCAGAGCCACCGTGGAAACCCCAGATAAAACTGCAGCAGGGTGAAAAATGTTTTATAAGGAGTGACTGGCGAGCGAAAGAAACCCAGGCTCTGGGCACCCGGGAGGCGCTATGCGATTCGGTTTTCACATCTCGATTGCGGGTGGCTTCTCAAAGGTCATTGACCGAGCCAAGAAACGGGGCTGCGAAACCCTTCAGTTCTTTTCCCGAAACCCGAGAGGCTGGACCTACGGTCCCCTGAACGAAGAGGATGTCGAGACGTTTCGATCATCCATCACCTCCTCTCATCTTCACCCGATCTTTCTTCACATGCCTTACCTCCCGAATATGGCTTCTCCAGATCAGGGGTATCATGCTCGCTCAATCGATTCGATGGCAACAGAACTGGAAAGGGCGGAACAACTGAAAGCCCAATATGTGATCATCCATATTGGACACCGGATGGAGTCCCCCGTAGACAAAGCCATCGACGCTGTTTCTCAAGGGATCAATGAGGCATTAGCAAAGAGCAACAAATTCAGTGGTTGTTTTGTTGGAAAATACAGCCGGACAGGGATCTGAAATCGGATCGACCTTTGAACAGATCGCTGCGATCATGGAACGGATTAAGGATCAGCGGAGAATTGGGGTGTGTCTCGACACAGCCCATTCCTTTGAGGCAGGATACGACCTTTCCAATCAGGATGGCATCGAAAGAACGCTTGAATCCTTCGATCGGTTGGTCGGGCTGAAACGACTGCACCTCCTCCATCTCAATGATTCCAAGACCGTCCTGGGATCCAGGAGAGATCGCCACTGGCATATTGGTAAGGGACGCATTGGGCTTGAGGGGTTTCGTTACTTGATCAATCATGCTTCGTTGAAACATCTCCCTGGTATCATGGAGACACCCAGGAAGGATACGGTCGAAGACTTGAGAAATATGAAGGTCATCCGAAGCCTTGTTCAACAGGGATGGCCGGCAAGTGTGCCCCCTAAGCCCCTCCCTTGATGGTGGGGTGAAGGGGCACAATATAGAAGCAAAATGCCATATCGGGAAGCCACGCCCTTTAGGGCGTGTAGCTTCACTCTTTGGGTCCTTGTCTCCCGGTCATGGGCAAGTCGGCTGGATGCCCCGCCTTCCTGCCGGTAGGCAGGGGCGGGGACGAAAGCCGACCCTATAATCATATCTACATTTCCCGGAAGCCCCGCGCGGGAGCTTCACGTGAAGCCCCACCCCACCCGTCATAACTGCCTTAAAGTTCTAGGATTTAAGCGTTGCATCCAAGAGTCTTTTTTCGTATAATTTAAGTGGTGGATATCAAGATAAGTTCCGGATGGCATCGGGTCTATACAGGAGGTGTATCCATGAAGACTAAAATGATTGTATGGGTGTTATGTTTCACGCTTGTCTCTCTATCGATTGGGTGTTCGACCGTCATGGAAGAGCACACGGGAGCAGCCGTCGGAGCCGGGGCTGGAGGAGCCTTGGGCGGGATTGCAGGAGCCGTGATCGGACACGGTACCGGAGCGGTTGTGGCTGGCGCCTTAATAGGGGCGCTGGTGGGTGGCGTGGTCGGACACTTTGCCTATGATCAACAGAGAACCAGGGAACAGACAGCCACCACCTATAAGTACAATGAATCTAAGGGAACGGTTCTCAGCATTGAAAACGCCTTTACCTCACCTCCCACGGTCCGTCCGGGAGACGTTGTCGATCTTAAGCTAACCTATGCGCTCCTGAGCCCCTCTCCTGACACCAAGACCAAGATCACGGAAATCAGAGAAATCACTTACAAGGGTGAAATGGTTGGCAGACCCGAAGTGCGCGTTGAGCACACCGATGGGACCTATACCTCCACGGTGCCACTCCGATTGCCTTCGAGTGCGGCAAAAGGAACCTATCGGGTGAAAACCATGGTGGAGTCACAAAACGCAAAGGATACAAGGGAAACAACCTTTACGGTCCAATAATTTGATCGTTTCCCTAACGAAGAAATAAAAAAGGCAGGGTCTTCTTAGCCCTGCCTTTTTTTAGGCCTCTTACACGTCCGAGACTCTTCAATGGTGTGAAGGAGGCTATACTTTATTCATGAGGTATTCGTGAATCGAATTGCCGGCCTTTCTTCCCGCCCCCATTGCAAGAATGACGGTGGCCGACCCGGTGACAATGTCTCCCCCTGCCCAGACCCCGGGTTTGGTCGTCTTTCCTATTTCAGGGTCAGCAACGATATATCCCCTCTTGTTCAATTCCAGTCCCGGAGTCGTTGTGGGGAGGAGCGGATTTGCTCCGGCTCCAATGGCCACGACAGCCATATCGCACTCGAGCTGAAACTCGGAACCTTTGATAGGGATGGGTCTCCTTCTTCCGGATTCATCGGGTTCCCCCAGTTCCATCCGAAGACACTCCACTCCAGTCACCCAGGCATTATCGTCTCCTAAGAATTTGATGGGTGCCGTTAGCAAAAAGAACTCAATCCCTTCCTCCTCGGCATGGTGAATTTCTTCGATTCGGGCGGGCATTTCCTCTCTTGACCGACGGTAGATGATTCGGACGCGGTCCGCTCCTAAACGCAAAGCCGTCCTTGCCGAATCCATCGCCACATTACCCGCTCCGAAAACGGCCACATTTTTTCCTCGGGCAATCGGTGTATCGTACTGAGGGAAAAGATAAGCCTTCATCAAGTTCGATCGAGTCAGATACTCATTGGCCGAGTAAATGCCGCAGAGGTTCTCTCCCTGTATGTTCAGGAATTGAGGGAGTCCTGCTCCCAATCCGAGGAAAATGGCATCATATTCTTGAAGCAACTCATCGACGGTTTCGATTCTTCCGATGACACAATCGACCTCTACCCTAACCCCCAATCGCTCTAAGTAGTGAACCTCCGCATCTACAATTTCTTTTGGGAGACGAAATTCCGGAATCCCGTAGATCAAAACGCCCCCGGCTTTATGAAGGGCTTCAAAGACAGTGACCTCGTGACCTTTGAGAATGAGATCTCCGGCCAAGGTCAATCCGGCGGGTCCTGCTCCTACGACCGCAACTTTCTTCCCTGTGGAGGGGGTCTTCTCCGGAACAGAGACTTCCCCTTTTTCCCTCTCCCAATCTGCGGCAAAGCGTTCCAGTCGACCGATGGCCACGGGGTCATCTTTCTTGCCGACGATGCAGAGTTTTTCACACTGGTCCTCTTGAGGACAGACCCGGCCGCACACTGCAGGGAGACCATTCCGTTCCTTCAGTTTTCTGGCCGCGCCCACATAGTCCCCGTCTGAAATGAGTTTGACAAAGGCGGGGATATCGATCTCCACTGGGCATCCTTCAATGCATTTCGGCTTCTTACACTGGAGACAGCGGCTCGCCTCCAATTGGGCCAGTTCGGGTGAGTAGCCGAAAGGAACCTCCTTAAAATTCTTTGCCCTGACCTTTGGATCCTGTTCGGGCATCTTCTGTTTGGGTATCTTCGGTTTCTCCTTCTTTTCCACCATCTCAAACCCCCTCTATCTCGCCCCTCCCATGAATCGATCCATGGAGGCTTTTTCCTCCGTGAGATAGGCCCGTTGGCGTTTCACCAGCTCATCATAGTCCACCTCGTGGCCATCAAATTCCGGTCCGTCCACACAACAGAATCGCGTCTTTCCAGCGACGGTGACTCGACAGGCACCGCACATTCCAGTGGCATCCACCATAATCGGGTTCAAACTCACAACGGTCTTGACGCCGTATTCTTTGGTCACCTTACACAGAAACTTCATCATGGGAACAGGTCCGATTCCCACCACCAGTTTCACATCCTTTTTTTCTTCGAAGATCTTTCGAAGGACATCGGTCACAAATCCATGGTGGCCATAGCTTCCGTCGTCTGTGGTGACCCGCAGATCGTGACTGGCTGCCCGCATTTCCTCCTCGAGGATGAGAAGGTCTTTGGTCCGGGCTCCAATAATGGCGATCACATGGTTTCCTGCCTCTTTGTACGCTTTGGTGATCGGATACATCACAGCCACACCCGTGCCGCCCCCGACACAGACGACTGTCCCCTGGTTTTCGATATGGGTAGGTTTTCCCAGAGGGCCGATGATGTCTTGGATCGAATCTCCCACGTTGAGTGCCCTCATGAGGGCCGTGGATTTTCCCACCACCTGGAAGATGAGCGAGATGGTTCCTCCCGCGGGATCCGTGCCCGCCATGGTGAGAGGAATCCGTTCTCCGGTTTCATTGACCCGGAGGACGACGAATTGGCCTGGTTTGGCCTTTCGCGCAATTCGAGGTGCCTCGACCCTGAGTTGGCAAACCGTGTTCTCGGCCATCTGTCTCTTTTCGACAATCTTATACAATCGCGCCACCCCTTTCCTAATGATGTCTTGTCAGAAAATCCCGCTAAATATAAATGAGCAAGGGTTGAATGTCAACAAAATTGACTGGTCCTCTCGAATGCAAAAAACAAGGAAACATCGAACAATTCTGCCTCTCACGATAGGCCCGTGAAGCAGCCTCGATCAGAAGTTCGATCTTCGAGGAAATTCTCAGATAGAAATGGCACTGGAGATTGTGGACCTCATGGTCAGAACAGATGAGGTGTTCACGGGCAAGTCGGTTGGATGCCCCGCCTTCCTGCCTGTAGGCAGTGGCGGGGAGGAAAGCCGACCCTGTAAACATATCTACATTTCCCGGAAGCCCCGCCCTGTGGGCGGAGAGCTTCAATGGGTTGGATCGGGCGCATTAATGGCGACCAGGAGTCCCTTTTCTTCGCGTTGAAGGAAACCCTGTCGAGCAAGAAGAGCCATCGCCTCTGAGGAGAAGGCCTTCACGTCGTTGAAATCGAGAGTGATCCTTTGGATCCTTGCGTCCAACGCCCCTTTGAGCCTCCTGGCAAGTTCCTTGGATCCATCGAGGTCAAGAGAACCCTCGAGTCTGACGAGAAGGGTTTTGAGCCTCTCATTGTAAAGCGAGTAGAGCCGAAGGGTATCAGTGGCCCTCTGACCGATGGCTTGCTTTTTCTCGGTGATTCTTTCACCGGCCCTCTGGATGAGATCTCGGGTGTTTCTCACCGGGATCGTGTCGTTCATTCTCTGCAGAATTCTGGACAGACTCGGGACAGCACTTTCCGGCGTTCCCTGGGTAAGGCTTCGATAAGCGATGTTCGAAAGGAGCCGGGTGAAGAAACGCTGCTGAGGGTGGATGACTCTCTTGAAGATCGAATGCAAAGAGTAACCCTCTTTACAGACCCAGTTAAATCCCTGTTGAAGTGTTTCCTCCGTCATGAGCTTCGGCCTAAAGACCACGTTGGCTCCGTTGTACTGCTTCCAGTCCTGATGCAGAAGCCTCTCCTCGGATTCCATCCTTTGAAACAGAGGGGTTCCGGGAAGGGGAGTGAGTAGAAAAAAACTCGGCAATTCAATTCGGTTTTGCTCGCAGAAGCGAAGGGTTCTTTCGAAAACGCCCTCATCGTCATAGTCGAGCCCAAAAATGAATCCTGCCAGAATCATGATGTCATAAGTCATGAAAGGCTTTGATGGCGTCCTCAAATTGACCTGGACGATTGAATGATTTTTTCACAGATTCGAGATTGGCGGCCGAAAGAGATTCCATGCCAATGAACAACGAAACACACCCACTGTCAGCCGCCAGCCTCAGAAGTTCAGGATCTCGGGCGATCGTGATACTGGCCTGGCCAGCCCATTGTTTTTTCAGAGGTTTCAACTGAGTAAAGAACTCTTTGGCATACTGACGATTCCCCGCAATGTTGTCATCGATAAAGACTAGAAAATTTCCCTCCAGGTGGTTGACCTCTGCGATGACTTCATTCAGCGGCCGGCAGCGATAGGTATTCCCAAAGAAGTGGGTGACATGGCAGTAGTCACAACGGTAGGGACACCCTCTGGTCGTCTGGACACAGTTGATGGTCCAATAGGCATCTTTTTTGAGAAGATCGAGCCTCGGAGGAGGAAGGCCCTCCATAGAGCAGTAGTCATCCGCTCTGTAAAAGGGTTTCAGAGATCCGTGCTGGAAGTCTCTAATCAAATCCGTCCAGACCTTCTCTGCCTCGCCCATCACGACGGCGTCCACATGTTGCTTGGCTTCAAGGGGGAGACTCGAAGCGTGGGGGCCCCCCATCACAACAGGGACACCTCTCTCGCGAAACCGGTGGGCAATCTCATAGGCCCTCGAGGCGTGAATGATCATCCCGGTCACGCCGACGAGATCCACGTCCTCGTCAAAATCAATGGGCTCCACATTTTCGTCGGTGATCCTCACGTCGATGTCTGAAGGAGTCAGGGCAGCCAGGGTCGTTAGCGTCAGGTGAGCAAACCAGATGCGCTTAATCACTTTTTGTGAGTGGCCGATAAAGGGGTGTTCATAGGCGGGATCAATCAATCGAATTTTCAAGGTGCGTTTCTCCCCGAGTGAAGGTTTCCTCAGCGGTGTCAGGCAATAGCACAACGAAGGGACGAAAACTCGTTCACTATAACCCTATCCTCGGGGAGATGTCAATCCAAAACTTTCCAAAACTTTGTTCAGGAGGAAGACCCGGGGAGATTGTAGTATTCCGTCTTACAAGAGTCCCTCAGGAAGGTCAAAGATTCTTTGATTTCATTGAAGGACCTCTTCAACTCCTCATACTTCCTCTCGAGATCTATATTTTGGGTCAAAGCTTCTTCCAGTTTCGAACGGAGGGCCCTGTTCTCATCGGCAAATTGGGATGCCTCCTTCTCTCTCATCTTCTCTTTGATTCGCAAGACCTCTACGTGTTCCGAGTGAGATTCCAGTCCTGAGACCCGACAAAAGGCTTCATCCCTTTCCTGGGTAACCTGGGCCAATGCCTCATTGAGGGTTCGCACCTCCTGTTGAAACTCCTGGATCTTCTCCAGGGCATCCGTATTTTCTTCTTTGAGGTAAGCGGTCTCGGTCTGAAGATCCTTTAGCCTTTGAAGTTCCTTTTTCAGATTCTCAATCTGGTGTCGCAGGTCCCTGCTATCTTCGGCATATTGCTGGATCGTTTTTCGGGAGGTGGCAACGTCAACTTCCAGTGCCCTCCGAGTCTGACTCGAAACGAGAAGCTGATTGTGAAGGTCTTCGATCAACTTCAGGACATCAAAGTTCTGGTCCTTCCCTTCACTTTTCTTAGGGAGTGGAGGGGTACATTTCATCTCGGGCTCGAACTCGATGGGACGCGTTTCGACCGGCGCTTCCAGCGGCGGGGGAGGTTCTGTTTTCACAGGCGAAAAAGGACGTTCCTCTTCCCTCTTGACCCTCGGCATCTTTTCGGCCACGCTCTTCTCGAAGCCATCACTGATGAGCATCGGATCTCTCAGCTTCATCCCGTTCCCTCCTTAGACTTCAGACTCATTCTCAACTCCTTGGGTTTGCGTTGATAGGACCGAATAGGAAGCCATTACTTGATCCGTTCCTTCATATACTCTTCCATCACTCGTAACATCTCGACGACCTTCTCCACTTCCATCTTGATCCGGCTGATCTCTTCCAGGAGCCGATTGGCTTTCTTGAGATCGTATTCCAAAGCAGAGCGAATGCTCAAGGAAGCACGGAGCTCTGCATACAGATGATGGATGCGCTCGGTGAGATCGTCTCGTTTCAGATCCTCGCCAAATTTCTTGGCTGAAGCCATGGGTCCAGGCTCTGGCACATCCCAGGGTCTTTCTACCGGGTCTTTACTCAATGTATTTGGAAATTTTTGGGCGACCGTAGTCGTAAACTCGTCAGTCATGATCCGCTCCTTTCAGCGCGAAAATTTCGTCAATAAGGCCCTGGATGTCTAACGCTCCTTTCGACGAAGGGGCAAACAAAAAGACTGGGGCGCCCTGGCTTGTTGCTTCCGCAATCTTTGTATCCTGTCGAACCACCGTTTGCAGGAGATATTTAGCGTAATGAGTTTCCAGTGCCTTTTTTGATCGTCTACAGATGCGATGGGATTCGTTGTAACGATTCAGAAAAATAAAAATGTTTTCGAAAACAAAGGAAAAGTCTTCCTCGATCGTGGAGAGGGTCTCAAACAGAATCTTCAGTCCATGATAGGAAAGAAAATCTGCCAAGACAGGAATGATCAAATCATTGCAGGCGAGAATGGCGTTCAGATTCAGAAGGCCAATGCTGGGTGACGCATCCAGAACGATGATGTCGTAATTTTTCTCAATCGTGCTGATGATCCTTTTTAGCCGGAATTCTCTCGAATTCATGGAAAAGAGCGAGAGCTCCACTGGAGAAAGATTGAGATTGGATGGAATGACGTGCAGCGTAGAAAGGTCGGTCTTGACCAGAATCCGATCGATTTCTTCTTTTTCGATCAAAGCGCTGAACAGCGTCTTTGGGTACTGTGCGCTATTCAGTCCCAGACATTGGGTCAGGTGGCCCTGGGGATCCAGATCGACCAAAAGGGTTCGGAGTCCCATTTGGGCCATGCGGAATCCGTAAGAAGCGGAAATCGTGCTCTTTCCAGTTCCACCTTTGAAATTGAGGAAAAGCTGTTTTCTGACTGACCGGACAATCGGGGGAAGACCAAGATACTTCCGGTAACGGATGATGTCTTCTGGAGTGTAGTAACGATCCTGATGCTCACCTCGCTTTGCCGGCGGAAGAATTCCCTGGGATTCCTTTTCGAGGAGTTCATGCTTCGAAATCCCTAACATCCTCGCAAAGGCTGTGGGGCTATACACCGTGTTTCCAAAAACTTCAGCCTTCGGAGGAAGAGAATGTGATTGCCCCGTCATCTGTCTTTTCCTCAATCCACTTAGAAAATCTTTCTTTACGGTCTGGCTAGCGCCTTCTCCAAAGCCTTCTGGGCCCATCTCCTAAGCTCCGGGTCGGAATCGTTCATCGCCTCTAACAATCGATCCTTGCTCTCTTCGGGATAGAGAGTCATGAGGGAAAAAAGGGCTGACTTTCTTACCCGAGCATCCGCGTCCTTCGACATCTCTACCAAAACAGGAAAGGTTCCTTCCATCTGAATCCATCCAAGTAAAGTAGCCACCTTGCGTCTGACCCAAGACGATTCGTCACTCAGGAATTGAACGAGGAGATTCATATCCACCTTGTCTTTGCACTTAAATACTCCTCGGAGAGCCGCAATCCTTACCCTGGGATCAGGGTCTTTCAGGTATTTCTTGAGGAGAGGGGAGACAACGGGGTCTTGAAACTTGGCGAGCGAGTTGACTGCTTGTACCCTCACCTCTGGAGTCGGATCTAGGAGAATCTCCTGGAGCAGAGGGAAAGCAATCGTCGAGTCACAGGTCTCGAGGTGTTGGATTGCGAGCATTCTCACTTTCGGATCAGAGTGATCCAAATCGACTTTGGCCTGTCTGAAGATGGCTTGAGATGAAAAAGAGTCTTGCTGAACGGCTGAGGAGTCAAAAGAGAAGGAGGCGAAACTCACTTCTCGCGGGTGACAGAATGGCAATTCATCTTCGCTGGATCGTTGCGATCCCGAAGATTTTAGATAGATCAGTCGAAAACGTTCACCCACTCTTCCCTCCTCCAAATCCTGGAGTTCATCCAGAGGTTCAAAGAATTCCCCTAGACGATGAAGGTCATCCGTTGGAATATTCCTTGAAGTCGAATCTTAGCTGATCGGAATATTTTTCAAGGAGAAGATCCAGGGCTTCCCGTACATAAACAGATTGGGGAACCTTGGTCCTTTGGGATAACCTCTTTAGGGCTTCCAGTTGTTCACCGTTGATGTAAATTGTACGAGCAATTTTTGTATTTCCCAAGGAAGACCCCCTTCTAATATGTTACAACACAATATAATGCAACGCACTTTTTGTCAAGAAAAAAATCAAGGGTCTTATCCTTCGAATTTTATGGCTTTTTTGACCGGCAAGTGCCCCGTAATCCCTGCCCTTGAGGGCGGGGTCAAAGGGCACAATATAAGAGGAAAGTACCATACCGGGGAGCCGCGCCCTTTAGGGCGTTGAGCTTCACTTCTTCACCAGCTTCCACCGCCACCGCCTCCGAACCCTCCTCCTGAAGATCCGCCTCCTCCAGAGCCTCCGCCGCCACTGCCTCCGCTTCCTCGGGGCGCAGAAAACATGGCAGAAGAAAGGTTCGAAGTGACTGACTGGATCGAATGGGAGAAGGCGTAAGGATTGAATGTTCTGATTCCCACGGGAGAGACATACCATTCTGGCGGCTGTTGGTAGATTCCTTCAAAGGCCTTTGCCCAATTGTCCGTCACATCAAGAGCCATGGCATAGGGAAGGAATTTTGAAAATAGATGAGCGTCTCCCATTCGTTCGAGGCGGTCTTTTTCAGCACGGGTCATGAATTCCCGGAACCCCACGATATCCATATACACAGAGGCTCCTGTCTTCGTTTTCGCAGGCATGAATTTGGCAAAAAGGAAAACCGGGAGTCCCGTGAGGAGGCTTGCAATCACTCCTTTTCCGATGGAACCAGGAACCAAAAATGCGAATGCAAAAGCACCGACTACCATGATAACAACTCCAGCCATGGCATAGGTCCCTCTTACTTTTTCAGGATTTGTCAGAAAATATTTCTTCCGAATCAGCTCTCCATAGAGAATGCCTTTCAGGGTCCCCAGGTTTGTGTAAAATCGATTCTTGAGGTTCGAAACGTAGACTCCAGGGAACTGGCCTGGGAACAGACTCGTCCATGAGCTCCTTCTCGAAAGGGCTAAGCTCTGCATCGGGATCTTTCATTTTCTTGAGATAGTAATCGGTTGAATCGAACAACAAGCCTTCCTTTTTTGTCTCCTCAATTCGGAGATATCCTTTCACTCCAAGTCCCACGATGGTGGATGTAATGTCTCTTGGATCGAAGTTTCTCATCGATCAGCGTTCCAACTTCTGCCGGTGTCAGAGGTCGGTTCTCGAACTTGGGAGGTTCATACATGACGGTCATGGATTCTCTGACTCTTGGATCTCTTCCTCTCCTTCTCCACAGGAAAAACATGAAAGCGAGTGCCAGAGGAGGGAAGAGAAAAATCCAGTTCTCTGTCACGTCGATGGCCCAAAGAAATTTCTTCCAGGCAGAAGGAATGGCCATCAGTCCCTTGTCCCACCCAAAAGCAATGGTGAGTCCTTCACCGATATTTAGAGGGTCTCTTGGTGGCGAAGGTCACTTCATTTGTGTGTGTCTCATAGTCAGCGGCCGACTCCTTTGAACCGAACGGCCCGGTATAAGCCGCTGCCCATAGATTCTTGCTCTGGGTCAGGCACCGCGAGCGTGACGTGCGCCGAGGCGTCTTCGATAGGAGCTTTCCAGTCGTTGCCTGTGACGTTCCAGTAGAGTTCATCATGGTCACTGAAAAAGAGAATGGCATTTTCAACCCGATACGTGATGGTATAGACTTGTCGCCCCTGGACGTATCTGTTGGCATCGCCGATTCTTATGTTGACGACATTTCCCTTTTTACTGATCTTTCGCCTTCCACTTCTTTCCAGACTCGTCGGTCACCGAGAGGACGTGAGTGGGTGTCTTGATCGTATGGCCCAAATCATCTCGGTACTTAAAGGGAATCTCCCGATAGATCCCGTGACGCGGTCTGTGAGAAATTGACGTCAATCCTTTCCGTGACCGTAAAGGAGGAATCGGGCTGGATCGTGATATCGGAATGGAATTTCTCGATGGTGAAGAACTGGGCAAAGGCAGACGATACGAGCACGCCTTGGACGCGAGGACAACAACTATTTTCAAGAACGTTTTCATGCAGTGGCCGGCAGGTGCCCCGCAAGCCCCGCCCTTTAGGGCGAGGTCAAGGGGCACAATATAAAATGAAATTACCTTCCCGGGAAGCAGTCGAGCTTCACTTTTGTTCATGGGAAACTGACCCGGGGGGCTTTTCGCTCTTCCACAGGAGCTTCCAACTCGAAGAATTCTTCTTGTCTGGAATTTGAATTGAGATGCAATGAGGTTCGAAGGGAAAGACTCGATCAACGTGTTGTAGTCTCGAACAACGGCATTGTAATACCTTCGGGCAGATTCGATACTACTTTCGAGTTCTTGTAACTGAGATTGGAGTTGCTGGAAATTGGCATTGGCCTTCAACTCAGGATAGGCTTCTGCCACAGCGAAGAGGCTCTTCAGAGTATCCCTGATCATGTTTTCAGCCTTGGCCATTTCTGCAGGAGAATGGGCTTGCATGGCCATGGACCTGGCCTGGGTCACCTTTTCGAAAACAGATTTCTCGTGGGACGCATATCCCTTCACCGCCTCGACCAGGTTGGGCACGAGGTCATATCTTTTCTTACATTGGACATCGATATCCGACCACGAGGACTTCACGGTATTTCTCAGGCGGACGAGCTTGTTGTAAATGGCAACAGCCGCAAACACGATCACAGCGATGATACCGAGGATGATGAGTAACGTCATGTCTTTCCTCCCTTCTTGTGATGGATCCCTGCTTCAGCTGGGTTCTGAGCATCGTCCTTGTCATCCTGGGGACTTGAAAAGAGGCTCTTCCCGTTAATCTGAAGGGGTCGGGTTGACTTGTCGATGACTTCGATCGTCTCGATATCTTCTCCGGTCGAGGCACCGAGTTCCTTAAATTTGCGGGCTGAGATGAGCACGCGACCCTCGAAAGAGCCCACGGCCCTGTTGTAAGCATCCACGGCCCGGTCCAGACCTTTGCGGAGATCAGAGAAATGGTCAACGAGCGTGCGTAGCCGATCGTAGAGTGTCTTTCCAAGTTCACTAATGACCTGGGCATTCTCCGCAAGCTTTTCTTGCCTCCACCCATAGGCCACCGCCCTCAAGAGCGCAATGAGCGTTGTGGGAGTCGCCAAGATCACTCGCTGTTCCACTCCAAACTCGATCAGGCTCGGATCTTGTTCGAGAGCAGCACTGAAGAATGTTTCACCCGGCAGGAAGAGAACAGCAAACTCAGGGGTGGCTTTGAACTGGTCCCAGTAGGCCTTCGAACTCAGTTTCGACAAATGAGTCCGAATATGACGGGCATGCTCCTTTAATCTGGCCAGTCGTGTTTCTTCATCAGAGGCTTCCAGGGCCTCCAAATAGGCCTGAAGGGGGGCTTTCGAATCAACGATGACACTCTTGTCGTTGGGGAGCTTAATCACCATGTCGGGCCGCAGGGTGCCGTCTTCCGTGTTCACCGATTCCTGTTGCATGAAATCGCAGTATTCGAGCATCCCGGAAATCTCGACGACCCGCTTGAGCTGGATTTCTCCCCATCGGCCACGAACCGTTGGCATCCGGAGGGCCTTCACGAGGTTCGCTGTTTCACTTTGGAGCTGCATCTGGGTCGTCCCGAGGGACTTGATCTGCTCTGTGAGACCTGCGTAAGCCGCTGTTCTCGTCTTCTCGATTTCTTGAATCTTCCCATCGACCTTTTCTAAAGAGTCTTTCAATGGTTTGACCAGTTCGTGGATGGCCTGCTGCCGCTTTTCGAGATCACCCTTGGCCCCCTCCTGGAACTTTTCGAGCGTCAGCTTAGCCAACTCCAGGAAGGATTGATTGTTACTCTTTAGGGCTTCGGCTGAGAGGGCCTTGAAGGCATCGGATAATTTTTGCTGGGCCTCATTCAACAGGGCTAGTTTTTCTTCAGCGGTCTCTCTTTCCTCTTCAATTCTTGTTTGAACCTCCGAGATCTTGGTTCTAAGTTCCGTATTCTCCTCTCTCAAATGGTCCATGCCACTATTTGATTTTTCGAGCTCGTTCTTCAACTCCTGCAATTGTTGATCTCTCCCCTGAAGTCGCTCGAGGAGTGTAGCCCTTTCAGATTCCATCTCAATTCTGAGTCGGTCACGGGCCTGTTGGATTTTGGAGCGGAGCAACCACCCTATGACCAACCCACAGAGGATCACTCCTGCAACAACAGAAAGGATAGTTCGGAGATCTCCCATGGTCGTTTCTCCAAGCCAAGTGATGTGTCTACTGAAACTGACCAAATTAAATCAGATTTCAATGATTTATTCAAGAGTGGGTCGCAGACCGCTGTTCACGGGCAAGTCGGCTGGACGCTGGTCGGAGAGGAAGCCAACCCTGTAACCGTCCTTGCATCTCCCGGAAGCCCGCCCTTTGGGGCGCTTCATAAGAAAAGGATTCGCCTCTGAACCGCTTCGGGTGGCCGGCAAGTGCCCCGGGATCCCCGCCTCAGTATAGGCGGGGTCAAGGGGGCACAATAAAAACGACATTTCCTTTCCGGGAAGCACCGGCCTCTGGCCGGGGAGCTTCCATAGCCCACCCTCAAAACCTAAGATATGTGTGGCCTTGTGGTGACGGATTACGGGTATCCGATCCACTGGCTGGTCCGGTTTTCAGAGAATCTGTTATAATAACAATTCAATTGTTCTTTTGAGACTTCAATCATGAAGGAGAAAGGAGTGGCACAGTGAGATCATTAATGGTTGGTGTTTTGTGCGTGTTGTTGGGGGCAGTCCACGGAATGGCACAGGACAGTGCCATTTTAAAAACCCAAAGAGACAAGGTCAGTTACAGTATGGGGTTGGACATCGGGCGAATGCTCAAGATGCAGAACGTCGATGTGGACCTCGAGCTTGTAACGAGAGGGTTCAAAGATGCTTACACCGGAAATCAGTCACTTCTGACCGATGAAGAAATGCAGGAAGTTCTGACCAACTTCAAAAAAGAATTCATAGCCAAACAGCAGGAATTGGCAAAACAACAGGGAGAGAAGAATAAAAAAGAGGGAGAGATCTTTCTCGAAACCAACAAAAAAAAGGAAGGGGTTCAGACTTTGCCGAGCGGTCTGCAATACAAGGTGCTTAAAGCCGGTGCTGGCAAGAAACCCACGGCAACCGATACCGTAACGGTTCACTACCGGGGGACCCTGATCGATGGAAAGGAGTTCGACAGTTCCTACCGACGGGGAAAGCCGGCAACCTTCCCTGTGAATGGTGTTATTCCTGGATGGACCGAAGCATTGCCGCTCATGGAAGAAGGAGCCAAATGGGAGCTCTTTATCCCGTCAAACCTTGCCTACGGCGAGAGGAGTGCCGGTGGCGACATTGGTCCCAATGCGACCTTAATTTTTGAGGTGGAATTGATTTCAATAGAAGAAAAGAAATGAGCGAGTTGATGGGGACGAATGGGCGTGGAATGTCTCATTCGGAGGTTGAGGCTTTTCTCCTGAGCAGTTGGGCGAGGGGCCGAAGCTCTACTCCTTGAGGGACTTGCCACTGAAACGAATCCTCGGGAAGAGGGGTATTGACAGACGTTTCTCGCAATAGAATTTCGATCCGGGTCTTATGCTCTGCAACTTCGATTAGAATCCGGTTCGGAATATCGCTCGCTCCGGCCTTTTCCGTAACGATGCGGACCTCCGTCTTCTCGATGAGATCAGCAAATTGTGCAACTTCTCCTGCGTAGGCTCTATTGTTCATGGGAATAAAAAGGAAAAATTCTCCATCTCGGTAGAGCGCGTCAAACAGATCCATCGGCAATGGAAAGGGATGGTATCCATAGACTCGTAGCCTCTCCGGTTTTTGGTAGAATACAATTCCTTGCAGTCGATAATTAAGTTCCTCTCCTTTTCTCTCCGTGTCAATTCGAATCGAAGCCTTGGCCTGCAGGGTCTCGGCTGCAGAGAAAGCCTCCATAACGGTTCCGATGGGGTTGATGACCGGAGGGGTTTCAAGAGGTGGGACCTTGACGATCTTCTTGGGACACCCCGTGAGAAGAAGACTTGAGACTAACAGGGTCAAGACGAAGAGGGATGGTTTGCAAACCATATTCAATTTATCATTACGATAAATCTGAAAGAGGTTGATGTCTCACCCAATATAGCACATTCGCGCACTCCCCGTCGAACGAAGGCGTTAACCAATCCTCCGGGAGATGAACAGGGACTCCATGTCAGTGAGAAGTTACAGGATGGGTTTGGGCTTGCTGAATTCCTAGTCAACGATGTTAACGGGGCACGTTGAGCTTAACGAAGTTGAGAAATCAACGATGCTTGCTCGCGGTGCCCCGAATTCGGATTACTTTAGCAGTCAACCTGTCAGTGTGGCGAGGTAGGACGCACCAAGTTTCTCAACGTGATCTTTGATGTTCTGGAACTCGTCAAGATGCGCTTCCTCCTCCTTAAGAAGGTGCTCAAATAAACCCTTCGAAATCTGGTCTTTTTCTGAGGCACAGATCAGGGAGGCTTCGTTGTACATCTTAATGGCCTCAGTTTCGAGACCGATATCGGTCTTCAGCATCTCTGCGATCTCCTGACCTTTCTTAGCCACACCGTCTGGCTTTGAGGTTGGCTCGCCGTTCAGGAAGAGGATCCGTTCCGCCAACTGTTCGGCGTGCTTCATCTCCTGAATGCCAATTTCCTTCATTTTTCCAGCCAGCTTGCCGAAATCACTGTCTTCCAGTTCGTAATGCTGTGCCATGTACTGAGTGATGGCGGTCAGCTCCCTTGCCCTTCCCTGATTTAGTAAATCGATAACTTTCTGACTCATAGGTTCTCCTTTCATTCGAAATATGACCACGGACGGTCGATTAGGATTAGAAAAATCGAACGTAACCCTTCAATATTCAGTTTCTCTTTATAACATTACTGTCTCTTGCAGTAAAGGGGGAGAAACACTGTATTCTTTGTTTATGCAGACAGTATTCTCAAGAGGAAAGACCCCCGAAGGAGGGAATAGCACCTAACCTTACCCGATGATGACGATTCCGATTAGCCCTCTGCATTGACAAGACTGGAACCGAGAGCTTATAGAAATAGAGTTGACCCTGTGTAACGGACGCAATATTACATGGACGAACCGAACATTCGATACCTCTTTGAGCCCCGTTCGATTGCCGTGATTGGGGCTTCCCAAGATCCAAGCAAAATCGGGTTCATGATCGTGAATAATATCCTGTCCGGAGGGTATCAGGGCAAGGTTTACCCTGTGAACCCCAAGGGAAGTGAGATTCTCGGTCTCCGGAGCTACAAGAAGATCACAGAGATCGGAGATTCGATCGATGTCGGATGTATCGTCGTTCCTGCCCCACATGTTTTCGATGCCGTCCGGGAATGTGCTCAAGAGAAGGTGAAGTTCTGTATCATCATCTCCTCAGGGTTTTCCGAGATCGGTAACCGTGAGGAGGAAAACAAAATCGCTCAGTTTGCGCGGGAACATCACATGCGCATCTTGGGACCGAACATCTTTGGAGTGTTTTCAGCTCCCAGTTCACTCAATGCGACCTTTGGTCCAAGCAACATCAGGCCTGGAAACATCGCGATTATCACCCAGAGTGGAGCCCTTGGCATTGCCATGATCGGTAAGACCACGGTGGAGAACATCGGACTGTCGGCTATCATTTCGGTGGGCAACAAGTCCGACATCAATGAAACAGATCTTCTGGAGTACCTCGACCATCACGATGCGACCAAAGTGATCATGATCTATATCGAGGGGCTAAAAGAGGGCGATCGGTTCATCCAGGCCCTTCGAAAGACGACGAAGGAGAAACCGGTGGTGGTGGTCAAAGCCGGTCGATCCCAACGAGGGGCCATGGCCGCAGCCTCCCACACAGGCGCTTTGGCGGGGTCAGATGAAATCTTCGATTATTTGATGAGGCAGGCCCACGTGCTCAGGGCTGAGAGCCTCCAGGAAGCTCTTGAGTGGTGCAAGTTTCTTGCGAGGACTCCCCTTCCGGAGAAAGAAGACGCGGTGATCGTCACGAATGGGGGCGGCATCGGCGTGCTGGCCACGGATGCCTGTGAGAAATACGGAGTCAAATTGTATGATGACACCCAGACCCTAAAAGAGACGTTCTCTGAGTTTATGCCGTATTTCGGGTCAGCGAAGAATCCCATCGACCTGACCGGACAGGCGACCTCTGAGCTTTACAGTGCTGCCTTTGGGGCGTCGCTCCGCAGCCCGAGAATTTACGGAATGATCTCCTTGTATTGTGAGACGGCCCTCTTTGACATCGACAATTTTTCTCCGATCATCGAGGAGACGAACAAACAATTCCAGGCAGCCAAGAAACCCACCGTTTTTTGCCTTGTGGGCGGGACGAAAACAGAAAACTGCGTGAGTCGACTGAAGAGCCACGATGTCCCAGTCTTTACAGACCCCTACGAAGCCGTATCGAGTCTGGGGGCCATGTACACCTACCACCGATACCTGTCCCAGCAGTCAGAAAAGGTGGACGAAGCGCCGATCGATGTGTCCCGCGTGAATGGAGTCATCAAGAGAGTCAAAGAAGACGGTCGGCGGTTCCTTCTGGCCCATGAGGGACGGGAGGTGATGGAAGCGGCTGAAATTCCCATGCCGAGGAGCTTCGTCGCCCAGCATCTCGATGAGGCGGTGATCGGGTGTGAGAAAATGGGGTACCCGGTGGTCATGAAGGTGGTCTCGAAGGACATCCTCCACAAGAGTGACGTGGGAGGGGTGGCTCTCGATCTGGTGAACAAGAAGGAAGTCATCGAGGCCTATGAAGCGATCATGTACAACTGCAGGACCAGACAGCCCAATGCGAAGATCGAGGGTGTCGAGCTCTCAGAAATGGTGACTCCTGGAGCCGAGCTCATCGTGGGCGCCCGAGTGGATCGGTCTTTCGGTCCGATCGTCATGGTCGGCCTCGGGGGGATCTATGTGGAAGTGATGAAAGACGTCTCATTTCGTGGACTCCCTCTGAATCGGGAAGAAGTGATCAACATGATCAAAGAGATCAAGTCCTATCCGATTCTTCTCGGTGTTCGGGGAGAGAAGAAGAAAGATATTGACAACCTCGTCGAAACAATCATCAAGGTGGGGACAATCCTTACCCAGTGCCGGGAGATTTCGGATATCGAGATCAACCCACTGGTCGTGTACGAAAAGGGTGTGAAAGGCCTGGATGTGAGGATTTTGGTTTCAGCGTCTTAAGAAGGAGATGGCTATGGATCGAATCATTATGACGTCCATGAACAGAGGGGCAGGGAAGACGAGTCTGATCATCGGCCTTGCCAAGAGCCTGAAGAAGAGTTTTGGATACCTCAAGCCCTTTGGGGACCGGATGATCTACCGTGAAAAGAAGATGTGGGACTATGACGCCGACCTGATCACACGGATCTTTGGGATGAAGGAAGAACCTGAGCTAATGACTCTTGGATTCGAACACTCGAAGTTGAGATATATGTATGACGACGAAGGAAGAAAGAAGAAACTTCACGAGATGGTGGCTCATGCGAATAAGGACATTCTCTTTGTTGAGGGCGGAAGCAAGATGCGATACGGGGTTTCTCTCGGTCTCGATGCCCTCTCTGTCGCCAGAGACATCGGCGGACAGATCGTCATTGTGATTGATGGCCATGAGGATACCCTGTTGGACGACGCGATCTTTATCAAGAGCTATCTCGACACCTCTCAGTTTGTTCTTAAGGGGCTGATTTTCAACAAAGTCCGAAACGTTGAGGAGTTCAAGAACCTCTACCTCAAGAAGATCACCGATCAGGGAATTCCCGTGTTGGGGGTCATTCCCTACCAGAAAGAGCTAACCTATCTCACAGTCCATTTTCTGGCGGAAAGACTTTTCGCGAAAGTGATCACCGGAGAGATGGCCCTTCATCGGGTCATCAAGAACATCCTGATAGGAGCCATGTCCGTCAATGCCTTGTTCCAGACGTCTTTGTTCCAGAGAGAGGATAAGCTCGTCATCACCAGTGGAGACAGGGCCGATATGATTTTGGCTGCCATTGAGAGTGATACGTCATGCCTGGTTATCACAAATAACATTCTGCCCTCCTCGAACATCATCTCGAAGGCCCAAGAGCGAAACATCCCTATGCTGCTCGTTCCACAGGATACCTATCAGGTGGCCACAAACATCGACAATCTCGAGATCCTTCTCACCAAGGAGGATAGCGAAAAACTCAGCCTGGTGGAGCAGCTGATTCAGAAACACGTGAATGTGAAGGAATTGTTGGGCGGATAAGCACTTATACAATCGATCCTTGAATCCGTAACGAGGGAAACGACTCGGAATGTGTAAAAACCATGACAAGGAGAGAAGGCCTAGCCCTGTCTCCTTCATCAAGAACCTCCAAGGTCCCCTACCCTGGACGTCGAAGCTTCGTCTCTTTGTCAGGAACAACTGGACAAAAATACGGAATCTTCAAAACTGCTGCGGTCATCCCGGAGAACCTGGATGTTGACGAGGAGAAGAAGAGCTCCGGTAGGAGCTCCCCAGGTAACTCCGATGAGTCCATCGGAAGGGCTGAGTCATAAAAAGTCTGATGGATCGTTTCAAGAAGTGGTCTAAGCATAGATACAGTGACCGGCAGCTCCTAACAGCCATTATCCTGGGGGGCATCTTTTTCTGGATCGTCACACCCGCCGTTATTGTTGTTGGATCATTCACCATTGATCAATGGCTTCATCTTCCCAGATTCGTCCTAACTCCAGTCAATTTGATTCTAGGTATCCTTCTCATCATCCTGGGTTGGTTATTCGCGAACTGGACGGTGAAGGTCCAGTATGCTTTGGGGAAGGGGACTCCCATACCGTTCATCGCAACTCGGAAATTGGTGATTCAGGGACCTTATAGGTACTGTCGGAATCCGATGACCTTGGGCACGATCACGGTCTATCTCGGGATTGCGGTCTGGCTCGGATCCCTTTCAGGCCTTGCACTGGCTTTGATTTATCCTGCGGGGATTTTGATCTACATCAAACTGATCGAAGAAAAAGAACTTGAAGGTCGGTTCGGATCTGAGTATGTTGAATACAAGAAGAAAACACCCTTTCTCATCCCCCGACTGTGGAAAGGGCGCAGTGATTATTGAGAGTGCACAGAAATGTTTACAGTCACCACGGAGACACACCTGCCTGCCGGCAGGCAGGGAGGGTACAGAGGAAGGCATTTTTTGTCTGTCCCGAGAATTTCTCAGGACAGACAAAAATCTCTTGCCTCATTGGCATGATGCTAGCCGAAGGCTGGAGAATTTCATGGAGAATCGGTACCTCCCGATTCTCCATAGAAACATTTCCCTCCGTGACCTCTGTGCCTCAAGCGAGTCCTCCCTAGAGGGCGAGCGGGTGGTGAAAATGGCTTCTCGAATAGTAGACTACTTGCTACTCCTGGGCCAATAAGCCCAGCGGGACTGAGAAGAACCGCGAAGAGGGGTAAGACATGGAAAGAAAAATCAAGTTAGGAATTAGCACCTGCCTGTTGGGAGAGAACGTCCGCTTCGATGGGGGACACAAACTTGATCGGTTTCTGACTGACACTCTCGGGCAATACGTAGAGTACGTCCCGGTGTGTCCAGAGGTCGAATGTGGTTTGCCCGTTCCAAGGGAGTCGATGCACCTCGAAGGAGATCCGGATTCCCCGCGACTCGTGACCTCCCGAACCAAGCAAGACATGACAGAGAAGATGGTGAATTGGGCTCAACGACGTGTCGGCGAGCTGGAAAAAGAGGCTCTCATGGGATTCATTTTCAAGAGTGATTCACCGAGCAGCGGCATGGAGCGCGTCCGCGTTTACAACGAGAAAGGGATGCCAGTCAAAAAGGGAGTAGGGATGTTTGCCAGGGTCTTCATGGAGCATTTTCCGCTGCTCCCCGCGGAAGATGAGGGACGTCTCCATGACCCAAGGCTCCGCGACAACTTCATTGAGCGGATCTTTGCACTGGCACGGTGGCGGGAAGTGTTGGCAAAGGGAATGACTCGCGGTAACCTCGTTGATTTTCATACGAGACACAAGCTGCTGATCCTTTCCCACAACCCCAAACATTATCAGATGATGGGAAAACTCGTGGCCCGGGCCAAGACCATTCCTTTGAGACAACTGTACGACCAGTATCAATCTGTCTTAATGGAAGCCCTTCAATTGAAGACCACACCGAAGAAGAACGCCAATGTGCTACAGCACATGATGGGTTATTTCAAGGATCAACTCTCGCCCGATGAGAAACAGGAGCTTCTCGAGATCATTGAACTCTATCGGAAGGAATATCTTCCCTTGATTGTTCCGATCACGCTGATCAAACACTACGTCAGAAAATACGATGAGCCTTACCTCAAAGAGCAGAACTATCTCAATCCCCACCCCATCGAACTGCAACTCCGTAACCACGTGTGAGGGGTCGCTTCACGTTGCCAATTTTCCGGCCCGCTCCCGCCGGAGATCCACTAAGGGTTAATCGATGGCTCCTTGAGAATATCGCCGCATCATGGTTGGAATTTAGCCATTGAGTGGCGAATTTGCCATGGGCCTGAGGATGAGCAAATCTGACTATGGGGCATTCCTCGCCTTATGCGGAAAGCTAGGGGAGCCACAAGGACGCTGCGATTCCGACTATAGATTCTACGTAATCATTTGGGTATCTGTTTTCCGAAGATTCCCATTGATTTCAAGAACTTTGCCAGGAGAAATAGATTGACACAGACATTCAGCGCATATATAATTTCGTTATTCGTGCAATCCACAGCCAGTGGGCATGTTGAGTGAAGGAGACCATGACTGCACACGAAATCAAGTCCACGACGTTTGACCTTGGGGCCGACCTATGTGGCATTGCTTGTGTTGATAGGTTTTCCTCCGCACCCAAGGGTTTTCATCCAATCGACATTTACGGAGATTGTCAGTCGGTGCTGGTATTTGCGAAGAGACTCCCCACCGGATCTCTGTTCGCTTCGAGCTGTATTCCGTACACCTACATAAACCGGCTTATTACCGAAGAGGTCGATGCACTGACCCTAAGCCTATCCCGAAAACTGGAAGTCCTCGGTGTTAAGAATGTTCCCATCCCCTCAGACGACCCATCGGAGTACTGGGAGCCTGACCGCTCTTACGCACGAGGAATACTATCACTCCGGCATGCCGGCCACCTGGCAGGATTGGGTGTGCTTGGAAAAAGTACCTTGCTGATAAACAACCGGCTGGGTAACATGATTCAACTCGGGGCTTTGTTGTTGAAAGAGAAGCTTGAAGGAGACCCAATAGCGACTTATGAAGCATGCAAGGACGACTGCCAGCTTTGCATACAGTCATGTCCGCCGTCAGCGCTGAACGGGATAACGGTAAACCAACAGGCTTGCAGACCTGTGTCTAATTACAAGAATGAGAGAGGTTTCATATTGAAGAAGTGCTGGGAGTGCCGCAGGGTATGTCCAAATCATGCGGGGATCATGATGGATAAAAACAGCGCCACTTAAAAAGGCGTTGCAGCTGATCGCTCACGCTCGGGCTCAACTTTCCGTTAGACCAAAGAATATTCATCAGAGGTGATAAATGAAATCCGTACTAGAATCAGAATTCCATGAAGAAATGATATCCATCTATTACAAGTCAGGTCATGAAACGGGATACTGGCCTAATAGGTTTCTTCAAAAAGTAAGAAAAGATGGCGGATTTCGGGCCGCCCGACAATGGCTAAAACCGGAAAAAGGGCTCTCGCCCGGCCTCCAACGTTTGGCAAAGGAAAAGCGGGTCGACTTGTCCATGGAGGCTCTGGTGCTGAGAGACCCGTGGAGGCAGCTCTTCTCAATCGAGGAACTTAAAGAGGCTAGCAAAAGGGTTGAGGTTGCCTCAAAATTGGCAGAGGCATAACATCAAAGTCTAACAAGTCGCTGAAGCGGAACGTGGCAAAAAAGCCGCCGCGCGCCTTAGCTCCAGCGTTAGGGCTCTCACTATCACGGAGGCCATCCATGAATGCTATTGAACTGATAGAGGAAATTCAAAACGCTGTTGAGGATGTGAAGCAACAGGGTCGAAAGACCATCCGTGTTACGGCCCTTAAGAAGTACCTCGTACAGCTAAAATCAGAAATGGCTTCACCCGCCCTTGCGACAACCACTGAATCAGCGAGGAGAACCCACGACTTGACCCTGGCTCAATACAATGCTGAGTGGGAAGCAAATCTCGCTCAGTTCAATGCTGAACATGAAATTGGACTGGAACATGCGAAGGTAGTATCCCAAACCGGTCATCTGGCTCTCAAGAGTGCCATTCTCATAAATGGAGGAGCCTCGGTAGCTCTCTTGGCTTTTCTTGGCAAGCTGTGGGAGAGTACTTCTGTACCCAAGGTGTTGGTCACGAATATGTCGCTGGCCTTACTGCTTTTTGTCTTGGGCGTATTGTGCTCTGCGATTGCGGCGGGTCTGATCTATCTGGCTGCTTGTTTTGGGAGGGAGGAGACGAAGGGAAAGTTTCATATATTCAACGGTTCTGCGATTGCGTTCGTTATAGTATCTTACATAGCCTTCGCTGTCGGCGGGCTCCTAGGATACTCAGCATTTGTAACATCCAAGGCCTAATCAGCGCCTGAAGGCGGCCGCCAAGAAGCCTATGGACATCTTCCGAAGTCCATGGTGCGGCTGCTTAGGCGTGTCGTTACGGGTGTGAATAAAATATTCGTGAGGTCTCCGATGCGTCAGAATATTCGTACTCAGAAGAACTTATTCTTCTTGATTGGTATTTTTTGTCTCATTTATCTGTGCCTTGCGTGCGAAAAAAAGGGAGATAAATCAGAAAAAGAGCAGAGAATTTGCAAGTAAAATGTTAGACAATTTAGCAAAGCCAGATCAAGAAATCGTCGCCCTATTAGCAGTAAAATATAACAAAACTTTGGACACAATCGAAAACATTGTCGATATTTATCTAACTGACACAGATTATGGATATAGGCAAATTAAGTCAACCATCCAAAAAAAGAACAAGGGAGAAACAAAAAAACAAAACGAGATTAACCTTGAACTCATCGCACTTGATAAGTCGGCATATGCCGACACAGTGGCAAGAATCTCAAGTCTATTTTCTCTTGAGCCATCTATTGTTGCCTCAATTCTTGTTGATTATAAAACATGGAAAGCAGCAGAATCTCGGGCAGGCCCTGAATGATCTTCATCGAAAGTTTAAAATGGTAGGCCCTAACCAGTTGCTTAACCAGACGGCGAAACAATCGCCGCTGGTTGGCTTAACCGTTGGCCACTAAAAGAACAAAAAGGGAGACATAATTGAAAGAGTGCCCTTATTGTGGCGAGAGAATTCAAGATGATGCAATAAAATGTAGATTTTGCAGGGAGTGGATAGAAGCTAAAGAACCGCTTTGGAACAAGGCAAGTAAACAGATTCGAGAGGACGCGTCTAATTCCCAACCCTCGTTAGAAAATGCAACTTGACAGAGGTGGAAGGAAGGAGTAGCATAGTTCCTATGCCGAGGGAAGCGAGACTGGATGCTCCGGGGACGCTGCATCACGTGATGGCGCGGGGCATAGAGGGGACAGACATATTTCGCACGGACGAGGATCAAAACGACTTTCTGAATCGGCTAGCTTACCAATGCGAGGCAGAAGCCTTGAAGGTATATGCTTGGGCTTTAATTCCCAATCACTTTCATTTGCTGGTGCGGACGGGGAATCGCCCTATATTCGTAAGCATGCGAAAGATCCTTACCGGGTATGCAGTCAAATTTAATCTGAGGCATCGGAGACATGGTCATCTTTTCCAAAACCGCTACAAGTCAATTGTATGCGAAGAGGATCCTTATCTTTTGGAGTTGACACGGTATATTCATCTCAACCCTATAAGGGCTGGGGTTGTAGGGACCATGCAGGAACTGGGGAGATACCCTTGGGCGGGCCACTCAGCGATTTTGGGGAGAGTGAAGCGGGAGTGGCAGGATGCGGAGGAGATTCTGAGATACTTTGGAACAAGGCAGAGGGTGGCATTGAAGCGATACGTGGCTTTCGTTAGGGAGGGAATATCCTTGGGGAGGCGTTGGGAGTTAGTCGGAGGAGGTTTGTTGCGGAGTGTGGGGGGATGGTCGGAAGTGTTGTCGATGAGAAGGCGGGATATAGGGGTGGCTTCCGATGCTCGGATACTGGGAAGCGGTGATTTTGTTGAGAGGGTGACAGCGCAAGCGGAGGGGAGAGAGAAGGAGACCTTGAGGTTAAGGCGAAAGGTTCCGGACTTAGGGGCTTTAGTGAAGGAGGTAGCGAAGAGACAGGGGGTAGGCGAGGAGAAATTGAAAATGGAACGGAGAACCAGAAACGTGGTGAAGGTGACGAAGCTGATTTGTCAGTTGGCGGTAAGGAAGTTCGGATATACGGGAGCAAACGTTGCCCGTTTTTTGGGTGTGACAACCTCCTTAGTGAATCGGTACGCTGCCTCCGAGGAACTTCCGGAGTTCAGAGAGTATGCTTAAGTTGCATTTGAACCAACGTCCCCTTTTTTTCTTTTTTTGTGATCGTTAAGTGGAGGAAAAGACGATGACCGCACACGAAATCAAGTCCACGGCGTTTGACCTTGGGGCCGACCTATGTGGCATTGCTTCTGTTGATAGGTTTTCCTCCGCACCCAAGGGTTTTCATCCAAACGACATTTACGGAGATTGTCAGTCGGTGCTGGTATTTGCGAAGAGACTCCCCACCGGATCTCTGTTCGCTTCGAGCTGTATTCCGTACACCTACATAAACCGGCTTATTACCGAAGAGGTCGATGCACTGACCCTAAGCCTATCCCGAAAACTGGAAGTCCTCGGTGTTAAGAATGTTCCCATCCCCTCAGACGACCCATCGGAGTACTGGGAGCCTGACCGCTCTTACGCACGAGGAATACTATCACTCCGGCATGCCGGCCACCTGGCAGGATTGGGCGTACTTGGGAAGAGCACCTTGCTGATAAACGACCGGCTGGGTAACATGATTCAACTCGGGGCTTTGTTGTTGAACGAGAAGCTTGAAGGAGACCCAATAGCGACTTATGAAGCATGCAAGGACGACTGCCAGCTTTGCATACAGTCATGCCCGCCGTCAGCGCTGAACGGGATAACGGTAAACCAGCAGGCTTGCAGACCTGTGTCTAATTACAAGAATGAGAGAGGCTTCGTGTTGAAGAAGTGCTGGGAGTGCCGCAGGGTATGTCCAAATCATGCGGGGATCATGGGCGCCAAAGAATGAGAAAATCAATTCTGGGAAGCCCCCCCTTTACGGCGTGGAGCTTCACTGAAGGAGGTTGGCCATGGGAATTCTATCTTGGATCGTCATGGGGTTAATCGTAGGTTTGCTCGCAAAATTCATCATGCCGGGCAAAGACCCTGGAGGAATCATCATTACCATCTTGATAGGGATAGCGGGTGCTTTCGTAGGCGGGTTTATTGGGTCCTATCTGGGACTTGGGACAGTCACAGGATTTAATGTAGGGAGTATCTTGCTGGCTATCGGTGGTGCTATCGTCCTATTGATTCTGTATCGCGTGATAAAGAGATAACATCCCTTAATGGTCCAACAAACCACTCCACCGGATGCGCAAAAACCGCGCTCCGGCGAGCTTCGTGCTAGACGCATGAGAGCTGCAGAGGCCAACCAGCTGTTCTACTGTCTCCGTAGGACTCCGTTCGGCCCAGTGGCAGTCGTTTGGTCAGTCCATCGAGAACGGCCGAGGATTCGCCGTGTCCTTCTGTCTAAGCCAGGGCTCTCGGCTAAGCGACGTGTCCAAACATTTTTTCCTGATGCCAGACGTTCCTCCTGTGCTGAGATAGATCTCGTTGCCGACCAGATTATGGCATTCCTGACTGGCGAAGACATCCGCTTCTCCCTTGACATTGCTCATTTGGATCTATGTTCTCAGTTCCAGCAAAAGGTCCTACGTGCTGAACATGGAATTCCTCGGGGCAGTGTGAGTACTTACCAACGAATCGCCAAGTATCTCGGCAACCCCAATGGCGCGAGGGCCGTTGGTACAGCACTAGCCACCAACCCTTTTCCGATCATCATACCGTGTCACCGAGCCATTCGATCTGATGGAACCCTGGGCGGATATCAAGGCGGTCTTGGCATGAAACAAACGTTACTCAAGATGGAGGGAATCTTCTTCGACGCTTCGGGTCGTATTGTTACGGAAGGGTTTTTCTACTGAAACATAAAAAGGCGTTTAACGAGCGGATCCACTGGATGCGTCGAAAACTCCGGCGCCCAGTGAGTCCTAGCGTTGGCCGGTGAAGCCAAGAATGTTCCCCATTGAAGTATGCGGCGATAATTGTTCTTACTGTCCTCGATATATCGCTACCCAAAATAGAAGCGCAGATGAGTTAGAGAAAGTGAAAGCATTGTGGGTTCGCCTTGGTCTAAGAGACGCAGCTTTTTCTGCTACAAGATCTGGTTTGTCTTGGGTGTAACCCCGAGAACAAATGCGCCTATTCAGAACTTCGTGCTTGCGCTGGTGAAAAGAGAATTGACAACTGTGGCTTTTGTGCTGCGTATCCATGCAAATTGATAAATGCTGCGTTTGAAAAAACAGAAAAATTGCGATCTCATGCGGCGGGCGTCTGTACACCAGAAGAAATGGATACGTTGCACAAAGGTTTCTTTTCCAAGAAGCCGAATCTGGATCAAATTCATCACGACATGAATGAAGGAAAGAAGAGAACCACCAACAAGCGGCTCCACCGGCTCGCCGATAAATCCAGCCCCCAGTGAGCCGACGTTAGAGATTGGAAAAGAAGATGTCTTCAGGGTTCGTGTCCCGAGTCGTCTCTCATTCGGAGGAATTCTTGCTGGAGAGAGACATTGCAAGTGTTTTTCCGCTATTCTCACCAGAAGGTGAAAAACTCTGGGCGCCGGGATGGGACTACACCAACCTTCTGGGCTCGAAGGATTTGGAGCGTGATTACGTGTTCCTTACCGACTCTCACGATCATAAGTCAACCCAGGCGATATGGATTGTTGCTGACTATGATCCTGTGAAGCACTATGTCTCATACTACAAAGTCGAGCCCGGCGAAAAGGTCGGCAAGGTCGTCGTCGAATGCTTTGAGCAAACCGACACATCCACTCTCGTCAAGGTTACTTACAAATACATCGGACTCTCTGATTCCGGGAACCAATTTGTTTCAGGCTTCACAAAGGAAGCCTATAAAGAATTCATTGGTGAATGGCGCTCGCTTCTTCTCCATTATTTCGAAAAAGCGCGCTGACGACCCAATGCCGTGGAATACCGAAACGGTTGTCCCATTTCACGATGAGGAAAGTCATCCTTCAGGAGGTTTATTGTAAGTGGGTTTCTTACTTGATTGTTAAGCTTTGCAAGGCTTTGTCAATATTTGGATATTGAAAGACAAACCCATGATCCAGGAGGCGGCGGGGGACGACTCTCTGCCCTTCAAGAATCACTGATCCGAATTCTCCCAAGACAAGTTTAATCATGAAGCCGGGGGCTGGCATGAAGGAGGGCCGATGGAGGACTTTTCCGAGGGCCTTGGCCAGATCCTTGTTTCTGACTGGATGGGGAGCACAGAAGTTCACCGGCCCTGAGATTTCAGGATGTTTCATGAGGAACACAAAGGCCTCGGCCAAATCCTTGACGTGGACCCACGAAAACCACTGCTTGCCGCTACCGATGGGTCCACCGATAAACTTCTTGAAGAGCGGAACCATTTGCCCCAAGGCTCCTCCCTTTTCTCCTAACACAATTCCAAACCGCGTGGTCACAACCCGCGTCCCCTTTTCTTTCGCCTTGAGGGCTTCTCCCTCCCAGTCAATGGCGAGGCGGGCGAGGAAGTCATTCCCTGGAGGAGACTCCTCGACCAATTCCTCATCTCCATGAAAACCATAGTAACCCACGGCCGATGTACTAAAGAGAGTGATGTTTTTGCCAGGACTTGATGGAATGGCCTCCACGAGATTCCGAGTCGTGCTCATCCGGCTCTCTCTGATGGCCCTTTTCGAATCGTCTGTCCATCGGCTGAATATCGTCGCGCCCGCAAGGTTGATGATTGCGTCGAAATTCTTGACGTTCTCCTGCCATGGCCCCGTAACCGTAGGATCCCCCTGCAGGTACGAAATGCCTGGCTTGCTTCTGCTTAGATCCTTAGAAGATCGGGTGAGAATGGTTACTCCGTGGCCATCCTGGACGAGACGAGAACTAAGAGACGTACCTACAAAACCGGTTCCGCCTGTAATCAAAACCTTCATAAAATCCTCTCTTTTGCCCAAGGAGCTGTGAGAAGTGCAAAGTGAGCGCGACAGACCGACTCGCCATTCCGAACAACATGTATAGCGATAAAACCCCGTACCTGATTAGGAAAATTATTCTTTGTCGCCAATCAAAGGAAGAATCTTTTCAACCTTGAAGTGAACGAGAAACCTGTTCTGCTTCATGTACTCTTCGTCAACAGGACAACTTTCTTTCCGACGGATTTGGTCGATTATTGGGCTGTTCTTTTCCTCTTTAGTTTTGGTAAGATAGAGGCGTTTTCCCGCATATTTTTCGCCGGATTCCATAAAGAGATAAACGGCATGGGGGTTTGACTCGAGGTTCTTGTGGGTCAGTCGGTCGGCCATAATGAAAGCGACGTTGTTCTCGTCGAGGAAATGGGGTCTGGCATAGACCGCTGATGTGAGGTGACCAGAAGAATCTGCTGTGGAAATAACCCCCCGTCCTTTGGTTTTTTCAAAATAGTCACTGAGTTTCATGTTTGCCCTCCTCTTGGTAGAATGCGTATAACGGTAACTCACCTATAATATTCATTCACGTGCGGGAATTCAAGGAATTATGCACTTAACCGACCCATCCTCCGTACGTATTCGTCGGCGTCGAACTTGCGCCTGAGGCCTCCATCATTCATGTAGCGGATGTTGCCAAAAACCTTTCGTTCGCCCCAGGGACGATCGTGTTTTCCAAAACACCACGCCACACCCGTGAATCCATTGGGATCACGCCCATCCAACTCGTATTTGTTGTTAAGGTGGAGGGCTGTCTGAAAACCCTCCTGAGGTGTCTTACTCCACTCAAGAATCTTCTTTCCCCAGTACATGCGCATGTAACCATGCATTTTCCCCGTTGCGACCATTTCCTTCTGAGCGGCATTCCAGTAAGGGTCGTGCGTCTTACCTTGTTCAAATTCCTCCAGGCGGTAGAGATAGTCACGTCGGTCTTTTTGGTGAGCCTTTAGAGTCTTTCTCGCCCATTCAGGGATCGAATCGAGGGAATCATACCTTTCATTGTAAAAGACAAAGTTCATGCTCAGCTCTCTTCGGACAATAAGCTCCTCGAGATAGGCCTCTTTGCTGCGGCTTCGGGTCTTGGAGATTTCCAGGGCGATCTCCAAAGGTGAGATCTGGCCGAAATGAAGATAGGGGCTCATGAGCGACTGGTAATCCAGGGTAGGGTCGTTGCGAAGTTCTGCGTAACGATCGAGCTTGTTGGAAATGAAATCTCGAAGATGTTTCTTGGCCTCTGCTGTTCCACCGTGGAGAGAGTTCACTCTCTTTACGCTTCGGTCGATGCGGAGTTTAGAGATCGCTTTCTCTAAATCGGTCAGATCGAAGGACTCGAAGTCCAAGGAGAGAGAGTCAACCACAGGACCGATTTCTTTCATGGGAACAAGAAAACGGCTCAGTTTCTTGCTGATCTTTGGCCTCAGGGTCGCCGCAGCATATTCTTCTTTTGGAGAGGCTTCCTCCACTGGAACCACCACATCGCTCTCAACCTGGATCAGAGGGCAAGCGACCCGATCAGCAGCATAGGTTCTCCACTGTCTCTGGATTTTTAGATACCCTCGGTCAGCGACAACGAGAGAAGCCCTCTTGGCCAACTGAACAACTCCTATTTCAGGAGACCGATGTTGGATGACCATTCGGATTCCTCTCTGCCTGAGAGAGTTTTCAACTTCTTTTAGTCCTTCCAGCATAAACCAGTAATGTCGTTCGTTGGCTTCAGGGAAATGGTCGGTAATCCCAAAGAAAACGACAACAGGCTGATGCAAATCATTCGCCTTTGAGATGGTATATTCGAGTGCGTGATTGTATTCCGTCCGTTGAGAGGCCTGCATCCAGTACAGGACGTATCTACCCTTTTTTATGTCGGCGCTGTTAAGGACCTTCACTCTTTCTTTCTGGATCATGCTGTCTCCTTCTATTCGTGCAGATGTGGAGATGTTAAGGTCCAAAGGTCAAATATCAGATTTTTCATTCTAACACTCTGCCTTGAGATTGGGAAAGAATGCTCGATTGAAGAACATCTTTGGTTGACGACATCGCCATAGTCGATTAAAATTAAACTTATTCAATAATTACGGTCACTTTAAAAAATGAACGTTTTCTTCTTCAAACTCGCCTCTTTTTTCTACTTTTTAGGGGCCCTCGTCTACCTGGGCTATATTGCCTTTTTCAAGGACTCCCTCAACAGAATGGGAACAGCCATTGTCGCAGCTGGCTTTGCCTCCCACTGTCTCGCCCTCTTAACAAGGTATCTTGAGGCAGGGTACACCCCTGTAACAAATCTTTATGAGTCGCTCTCCTTTTTTGCCTGGATGATTGTGGGTATCCTACTCGTCAATCAATGGAAGTATAAGATCAAAGCGCTCGGAGCTTTTCTGGCTCCCATCGCTCTGACCCTCATGCTCTTTGCCCTGACCCTTCCTAAAGAGATCGTTCCACTGGCCCCCGCGTTGGAGAGCTTCTGGCATCCGTTCCATGTCTTCTTCGCTTTCTTGGGGAACGCGATCTTCACTCTGGCCTTCTGCTGCGGAGTCATGTACCTGGTCCAGGAGAATCAACTCAAATCGAAAAAAATCGGCGCCATCACAAAGAGACTTCCCTCTTTGCAGGTTCTGGATGATATGAATTATCAGGCCTTGAAGTTCGGATTTCCTCTTCTGACCCTCGGGATCATCACGGGTGCCATTTGGGGAGAGTATGCATGGGGTCGCTACTGGGGTTGGGACCCCAAAGAGACCTGGTCGCTGATCACTTGGTTCCTCTATGCTGCTTTGCTCCATCAGCGTCTGACAGTGGGATGGAGAGGCCGGAAGGCCGCAATCATGGCCATTGTTGGGTTCCTGGCAGTCCTTTTTACCTTCTTAGGTGTGAACCTTCTGCTCCCAGGCCTGCACAGTTACGCGAATTGGTAGACACGTTGAAACACCATGGAAATCATCGTTGTCGGTTTGAATCATAAAACAGCTCCCATCGAGATTCGGGAGTGCTTAGCCTTTCCGGACGAAAGGATCGAGGAGGCCCTTGGTCAGGTCAAATCACTTGCCTCCGTAAAGGAGAACATGATCCTTTCTACCTGTAACCGGGTAGAGATTTATGCCGTTGCCCGGGTGCCGGAGAAGGCTGTCGCTGATCTGAAACATTTCCTCTCCGATTATCATCACCTCCCTCTAAAAGAGTTTGAGAGAAGTCTATACGCCCAGTCGGGTGAAGAGGCAGTGAAACACGTCTTTCGGGTGGCTTCGTAGCCTCGATTCGATGGTGGTGGGTGAACCTCAGATCTTAGGTCAGATCAAGTCAGCCTACGAGGTCTCTACCCAGGCCAACGCTTCTGGCCTCGTTCTCCATCGACTTCTTCATCGGGCCTTTCATGTGGCCAAACGGGTGAGGACTGAAACCCAGATTGGGAACAGCGCCGTCTCCGTGAGTTCTGTGGCGGTTGATCTCGCCAAGAAGATTTTCGAAACCCTCGAGGAAAAAACGGTGTTACTCATCGGTGCAGGCGAGATGTCTGAACTGGCTGCACAGCATCTCGTCGCAGGAGGGGTGAGGAAGGTTCTGGTCAGCAACCGGACCCATGACCGGGCGGCTGGGTTGGCACACCAATTCAAGGGAGAGGCAATTCCCTTTGAAGAAATGAGCGTGGGCCTAAGGCGGGCAGACATTGTCATCAGTGCCACGGACTCGCCTCAATACCTGATTCGGCATGAGCACGTGGCGAAGGTGATGAAGGATCGGAAACAGAAACCGATCTTCTTCATCGACATTGCCGACCCCCGCAATATTGAACCCAAGGTGGAAGACATTGAAAATGTCTACCTTTACAACATTGATGATCTCCAAAGGGTGGCCGACGAAAACATCCGGGACCGCGAGAAGGAGGCAACAAAAGCAGAATCGATCGTCCAGGACGAGGTGGTCAAGTTTGTCAACTGGTATCGCTCGTTGGACATCACCCCCACGATTGTGGCCCTCAGAAAGAAGTTTGAGGACATTCGAAAGAAGGAACTGGAGAAGACCTTTGCCATCCATCCCAACCTGTCCGAGAAGGAGAGGAAATCTTTGGAGGCCCTCACCTCCTCTATCATCAACAAGATCCTTCATGATCCCGTGACCTTCATGAAGAGAGCCGACGAGGAGATGATGACGGATCTCTACATCGATACCCTACGCACCCTTTTTCAGCTTCCATCCAACGAGATTGAAGGACCTTCGGGGAGGGACGAAGAGAAACCCGAGGACGAAAAGAAGGAAGAGAGGACTGACGCCGAATGGTCTCGCATGAAATCCGGATTGGAACACGGGGAAGCCAGCTTGCTCTCTTCCAGGCGAACTGGGTAAAGGAAAAACTCCTTCAGAGGGATCCCCACCTCAAGATCACCCTCACCGTGATCAAGACCACAGGAGACAAGATTCAGGATGCGCCGTTGGCCAAGGTGGGCGGGAAGGGCCTCTTTGTAAAGGAGATTGAAGAGGCTCTCCTTGAAGAAAGGGTTGATCTGGCTGTTCACAGTATCAAGGATGTTCCGACCGAATTCCCGGAGGGTCTTCATCTGGCTGCAGTCACGAAGCGCGAGGATCCCAGAGATGTCTTCATCTCACGGGACGGAACACGGTTGCAGCATCTTAGGCAGGGCGCAAAGATCGGGACGAGCAGTCTGCGGAGGCAGGCCCAGCTTCTCCACTTCAGGTCCGATCTTGAGATGGTGCCCCTGAGGGGCAACTTGGACACCCGCTTGAGGAAACTCGAGGCGATGAATCTCGACGGCATTGTCCTGGCCCTTGCGGGGGTGAGGAGAATGGGGTTCGAAAAGCGCATCACGGAGATTCTTCCTGTAGAGATTTCTCTCCCTGCCATCGGTCAGGGCGCGCTCGGCATTGAGACGAGGGTCAAGGACTCCGTGACGGGAGCCGTACATCCATTCTTTGAACGACCCTGATTCTGCTGTGTGCGTTTTGGGAGAGAGAGCCTTTCTCAAGAAATTGGAGGGAGGGTGCCAGGTTCCAATAGCAGCGTATGCAAGAAAGACCGGATCAACCCTTCAACTCGATGGGATGGTGGCAACGGTCGATGGAAGGACGTTAATCAGGCATCACATGACGGGTTCGGTTGAAGAAGCAGAATCCCTTGGAATCGAGTTAGCAGAGATCCTTCTGAACATGGGCGCCAAGAAAATCCTTGACGAGATTTACGGAAGGTTGGCGCCCTCCGTGTCGCTGGACGATCGAAACGATGCATAAACAGTCTCTTGCTGGAAGAACAATCCTGATCACTCGGGCCCGCGAGCAGTCAGGAGAATTCGCCTCTCGCCTCCAGAGATCTTGGAGCCGAGGTGATCGAGTTTCCAACCATAGAAATCGTCCCTCCGTTGAGTTGGGAGGAGCTCGACCGGGCGATCGATCGACTCCAGTCCTATGATTGGGTGATATTCACCAGTGTGAACGGCGTCGATTTTTTCTGGAGGCGCTTAAGCGAGAAAATGAAAAAGCCTCAAGTCCCTTCGACCTCTGAAAGTCTGTGCCATTGGACCAGCCACAGCTCGGCAATTGCAGGAGAGAGGAATTCAGGTCGACTACACACCCAAGGAATTTGTGGCTGAAGCCATCCTTCAGGGATTTGAAAAGATGGCTATCCGAGGGAAGCGGATCCTTCTCGCCCGCGTCAAGCAGGCTCGGGATCTCTTGCCGAAAGGGCTGAGGACGTTGGGTGCAGAGGTTGAGGTCGTTGAGGCCTACCGGACGGTCAAACCCAGAGGTGGAGCGAGAAGACTAAAAAGCATTTTGGCGAACGGAAAGGTCGATGTCATCACCTTTACTTCTTCTTCCACGGTCAATCACTTTGTCGAACTTCTGAAGAAAGAAGATTTGAAGGAACTACTGAAAGGAATTGCCATCGCGTGTATCGGACCGATCACTGCTCAAACAGCAGAGAGTTTGGGGCTGGAGGTTCATATCCAACCTGAGGAATATACGATCCCATCCTTAACTCAGGCGATCAGTGAATATTTTAATTGTGAAAAACGAGACTTGACTTGACGGACATTGTCAAGAAAGTCCTCGGCTTCTTCCTGCTATACGTAACAAAAGTGATTGACCTCTATAACCGCTAAGGTCATAATTTTCCTGCTTTTTCTTGAAAAAGGAAAAGGAGGAAAAAGAAATGACCGAGACACAGGCATCCATCCTTGAACCAGGCAAAGGCGAAAGCGCAGTATCAGGTCAGCATCGTGCACAGACGCCGATCAACCATATCCTCGAACGTCTCTCACCTCTGGAGCTTCCGGCCAAGGAACAGTTCGCGAACTACCTGCGTCACAAATCACGCCTGAACCACAAGCGGAGCACGCTCGACAGCTCCTTCACCTCAACCATGCTCTTCCTCGACTTTTACGGAAAGTCGGGCAAGTATGATCTTAAGGATCTGGAACGTGCCGATCTTGAAGCCTTCATCGAGCACGAGCAGGACCGGGGCCTCAAGATTTCAACGGTGAAGACCCGGATGGCCTTCATCATGGCGTTTCTCCACTTCCTGGTCGAACAGAATCTTATTCCCGGGACCGCCATGAAAAAAACGATCAGGTTCAAGCTTCCCGATGCACTTCCCAGGGCGATAGCCCCCAAGGATCTGCGAAAGCTCCTCTCCGTGATCCACAACACCCGGGACCGGGCCCTCATCCTGTTGCTCTTAAGGACGGGTATCAGGATCGGTGAAGCCCTCGGCCTCACCCTCAATGATATCGATCTTCGGGATCGAAAGGTCCATCTCTTCCAGGGAGAGAAAAACAGCATGGGGAGGGTGGTCTACTTCTCGGATGATGCCTTCTTCGCCTTAAAACGCTGGCTCAAGCGACGGGACCCCGGAAAGCAGTTTCTCTTTTACGGCCAGGCCGAGAGGCCCCTCTGCTACAGCGCCGCTGCAAGCCGCTTCAAGAAGTACCTCACCAGAGCAAAGCTTACCGACAAGGGTTACACGGTGCATTCGCTTCGCCATACCTACGCCTCCGAGTTGCTGAACGCCGGTATGCGTTTGGAATGCCTTCAAAAACTCATGGGGCACCAGGACATCGAAATGACCGGCAGGTATGCCCGGCTCACCGACAAAACCCGGAAGGAAGAATACTTCCGGGCCATGGCCAAAATCGAGAAAGGAGAGATCGATGGAGATTATCGATAGATACCGGCGGTCGTTGAAGAGAAAAAACTATGCTGCGCACACCGTGAAGGCCTACATGAACGTCCTTGCCCAGTTCACCCGCTGGCTTGACGTCCCGCTTGAACGTGTGACCCGCAGCGAGATGGGAGCCTACGTGGATCACCTCTTTCAAAAACGGCTGAGTCCGAAAACGGTCACGTGCCATTTGCAAATAATCAGAGCCTTCTATGAATATCTGATCAATGAAGAAGGTATGGTGCTCGACGAACCCTGTCACCAAAATCTCCATCCGCCTGCCGAAACCGTTGCCCCGCCACCTAAAGGACGATCAGGTTGCAAATCTCTTCTCTGTCATCACGAAAGCGCGTGACCGGGCGATGTTCATGCTGATGCTGCGCTCGGGCTTGAGGGTGGAAGAGGTTGCCCACCTCACCGTCGATGCGGTAGAGTACCAAAGGAGAGAGCTCTTTGTCTCAAGCGGCAAAGGCGCCAAGGACCGCATGGTCTACCTGAGTGACGACGCCTGCGTTGCCCTTGCCGCCTACCTTGAACAACGATCATCGAAGGCGAAACAGCTCTTCCTGGTCGAGAAGGGGCCGATGAAGGGGAAACCGATCTCCGTCCGCGGCATCCAGAAGAGGATTGAGTACTATGCACGAAAAAGCGGATTGAACGTGTCGTGTCATTGTCTGCGTCATACCCTCGCAACACAGCTCCTCAACGCCGATGCCGATCTCTCTTCCATTCGGGATCTCCTGGGACATACCCATATCACCACGACCCAACGCTACTGCCGGGTCGCAAACCTCAAGGTCCGACGGGACTACTATAAAGCCATGGAAGTGGTCCTACAACGGATGCAGGCGCTGGAGGAGGACGATGAGGATCCACGAAGCCACCCTCGTGAACCCAGAGGGTACAGAGAACGGATGGCGAGAGATCACAGAACCCGTGGCGAAGAAACGCTATCGCCGATCCTCGTGATGAAAAAGAGAAAAGAAGCGGATGAAGTCGGAGAACGACAAGAAAGGGTTGCTCCATGAAAAGCAAAAAAAGCAATGGGGAACTGGATGCATTGATTGATGAGATCATCGTCGACGCTTACGGCGATGACGAACAGCTCTGGGCCTTCCGGCAGGGACTTGAAGACGAACTGGGGCTTCCCAAAGAGGCCTTTGTCATTGGAGAGGCGGTGACCGTACTTACCATTGACTACGATGGTAACGAGCGGCGCGGATTGACCGCGCGCTGCCGGCGTGAGGACGGCACTGAATATCAGGTAGCCGCGTGTGATTTGTTCTTCCCGAGAGGCACGATGGCCGCCCGCTATATAGCTGCCTACCGTAGGTGGCTCGGGATCGAACCGTATGCTCAAGGCAAGGTCCCCGCTAAGCGCAAACCCCAAAAAGCAACGGAGGATGATCTCGACCTGACCCACGATATTGAATTGATCGCTCTGGCCGTGAAGGGAAATGCTATCTCCTGCCGCATCCCGGGAAAGGGACACGTCACACTCCGGTCCACGCGCTCCTGGGATGTCGTGCCGGGTGAGCTCATCACGGTCACGCCGCGAAAGAAGTGGCGCTACGCAGGACATCCCTATCTCTCCGGAGAAATCAAGGCCTGGCGCCTCGATGTCGCTGCCCTCGGTCTCACACCTCTCAAGCTTGAAGACGAGGGTATGTGGCTTCCGCACGAGCACTACTGGGGAGAACCGGATGCACCGATCGAAGACTGGGCGAAACCGATCATCGAGCGCGGTCCGCGACCTGCGTATGAGATGGAACAGGTGATCCCCGGCGAGGACCCCGACGATCCTGCTACGGATCCCATACTCGAGTCGGTTGAGTTGAAAGAAGCCGGTGACTACGGTGAGGCACACCGCACGCTCATGAACCTTCTCATTGCAGATCTCCGTTGTCTCGATGCGCACGCGCACCTCGGCAATCTTGTCTTCGATCACGAACCGGAGAAAGCCATCCGTCACTACGAAGTCGGGGTGCGGATCGGAGAGCTCTCCCTTGGAGAGAACTTCGAGGGGCTTCTTCCCTGGGGGCACATCAACAACCGCCCGTTCCTTAGGTGCCTAAATGGCTATGGTCTCTGTCTCTGGCGGCTCGGCCGGTTCAAAGAAGCCGATGACGTTTTTACCCGCATGCTCTGGCTCAACCCGACAGACAACCAGGGTGTGCGCTTCCTCATCCATGACGTGCGCAACGGTGAGGCGTGGCATGAATAATGGTTGATCCTTAGAAAAACGGGGCAAGAGAAAACAGCGGGCTTCCGAGCTCTCCGCGCGCACAACGGCAGAACCAGAACCACTGTGGAACTATGGAAAGCTGTCTCACCTTCCCACAGTTCCTCAGTACGCAAGACAAAGCAAAGAATTCTCTTGACAGCGAAACACAGAAAAGAGATAATGGAAAATGTATGTAACTAACTAATATAACAAGAGAAAGCAGGTTTTGTTACCCTTCCTGAAGTGTGTGCTTTTAAAAAGTCCAAAAGTGGTGTATATTACAACCACGGATGAACGATAACTATGAATGACGAATTGGTTAAATGTCCAAACTGCGATGCTCATTTTCCCACTGACCCAAATTCGTGGATGGGATTGACAATTAATGTATGCCCACAATGTGGGACTCTCCTACCCGAGACCGGCAAGTACATCGAAGACTATTTCCGAATAATCCAATTAGTCGAGCCTTTGGCCGAAGCAAAGGCTCTTTTTCTCAAAAGCAAATCAGTTGCTGCTGTCCGTGAAGCCTTAGTCACGTTGGAGACCATTGTGAGACAAAAGAGTGGTCTGAAGGATCTAATGGGTCCTACGCGAACCACTAAGGAGCTACACCTATGCCCGATGTCCTGACCGCCTTAACGGGACTTGCGGTATCGGTGTTTCGCACGCGAGTCGACCCAAGCAAGCTAACCGGGGCTTGGCTCAACAAGTTCATTCGAGCTACGACGCAGTGCTCCATGAAGCACAGTCGCATGTCCTACCTACTACCCGATCGGTACGCAGCCATCGAAGACGTTGTAAACTTAGCTTTGTCCCAGCCAGAGCTAGCGGTTCTCGCCCCTCGCGAAGGTGAACTTGATCCAATGCTCATGCACCCAGGCGGTGGAAGCAGAATGTCCGGTAAGAACTCTTCACTAGCCTACTTTTCATCAGCCTTCCTTCAAATGTACTTCCTCCGGCTCCCTCAGGACGAAGGCACGTTTGTGCGAACTGTTCTTGAAGGGTTCGAAGAGCTGCGACGCGCGGCGAGAGGCGAACGGATTCGTGCACACGCTATTACTGGAATTGCTCGCATCACGTTGCCGGAAGGCGCACAAGTATTAACACCGTGGGGAGTAATCCGACCCGCGCAACCTAAACCCGATCAGGGCGGTTTGCTTTCCACCATTCGCCCGCCGAGGACTACGTGTCTCCTGACCGAACCTCGCCTCCTTCCAGTTAGGTTTGACCGTGCACCGACCCCTCAACAATTTGATCCGTCTGAAACCGCCCCCACGCGCTCAACGGTCCTCTTTCCTCTCTCCTGTGCACTAGCCTCGAAAGAGACTGCTAAGCCAATCGTGCCGCTACTGACTTGGTCCACTTTGCTCTTACCGTTTCAAGTCGGACTCGATTTCATGCTGTTCCTGCTACCCCCGTTCGGCGCAGAAGCAGACGTGAGCAAAGAATTGAAGACCTAGAGGAATGGGCTCGCATTGTTGATCGCGCCCATACACCTTCTGTAGACATAGCCGCCAGCAGGCTTGTATCTGCAGTTACAGATCGCATGGATAGAAGTGATTCGTTAATTGATGCAGTTATGGTGTGGGAGAACCTAGTCGGTACAACAAGCGAAGTCACGTTCCGGGTAACGGACGTGCTCGCAAAACTGCTTGAATCGGACCCCAACAAAGAGGCGAGATCTTCGCGAGGAGCTCGCTAAAATATATGATATCCGAAGTCGAGTAGTCCACGGAGCACCTGTTGATGCTTCCGCTATTGACAAGGCTTGTTCTGATGCAATCGATGTTGCAGTGCGTGCGCTACGCGCTTCCTACGCGCGGGGAAGGGAGTGGCTTTCATTGAGTAGTAATGAACCAGGAGCCGATACGATCTTGCTCGAATGGCAATGACAAAACGCCTATCAACCCCGGTGTCATCCAATCTTTCAACCCGAAATAATCAACTCCTAGTTCAACTTGCTTCTGAAGATAAGTAGGTGCAGTCAACGATGTATGGCGATCAGAACTGGCCGATATCTCGGAGGTCTAATGGCAGCCACCTTGCCCCTAACCATCTTGTCTGTTTAAAGAACACCTCACGTCACAGGCAGTGTCCCATGGGTCCATGGAAAAGCGAAGCCTCGGAAGCCGTTCTACGCCCGTAAACGGTGCGGAGAACCTGCAGGCCAAAGTTGGTATCATTTATTCACTATTTACATAAAGGAATATAGAGTCGAGGATATTTCAATGTAGAAGGTAGAACAAGTTCAAGAGAGCTATCGGCCCGCACGCGTTAAAGTTTTATCCGGCGGTCAATGCAGAATGGCGTTTTGAGGTCATGATTTTCTTGGCTCCGGAACCGGAAAACGGGCTATATATATGCCCCCAAAATCCGAAAATAGGGGGTATCCCGTGGGGGGGTTGGTAAGGACCCAGGGGAGATCTCTTAAAAGAGACCCCTTTGAAGCATTAGGACGGGGTTTGAAAATGGGTGGAAGCGGTCGTAATGACCAAATACGGGGTTACAGTTACCCTTTATCGGTATGAGAAGTCTTCCCTGAGGCCCGATTCCAGGGCTTCAAGGGTGATGATATATGAAGAGCTTTAACTGCCATCCTTCATACCGTAGTTCTTATGTCCGAGAATCTTCTTAATTAGCTCCGTGTAAATCTGGATTGCTTGTTCGGAGAAGACGTAAGGCTTGACCAACTCGAATGCGAGATGGTATGCGATGTGCTGGAGCACAAGTGCATCTACCTCAAATCTTTCATGCTCCTCAGGATGCCAAATATCACGACGCCGTGAGGTGTAATGGTGGAGAAACCCACGAAGTTCAACTATATCGTCAATGACTTCCTCGGTAGCTCCCTTATAGTGTTCGTCGAACGCTGACTGAAGTCTTTTTTCTCTTCTAATTTCTCCCAAAAGCACATCATCGATCAAAGCTTTCTCAACACTTTTCCTTAAGGAGTCATTTTGTTTGAAAGCTTCTTCGCATAGTTTCGAGTTTCCCTTTTCAGCGAACACCGATTCCAACATGAAATAGAAATCATAGATCGCTTCAATGTATCTACCCTCATCGATATCAATGCGACCTTTCCTATAGAAACTCAAAGGAACTTCAATCTCTCGGGCGTCCCAGGCCACGATGATTGAACGAGCGATGAGATCAAACGGGGTATTTGGGAGTTTCTCGTCAGGAACTTGTTCTAAAGAACGACTGAAGGAGAAGATTGTCAGCCGTTCCTTCTCCATATCGTTGTGCAAATACAGCTCTGTTCAGGGTTGTTTATGTCGATCGATTTGAGCCCATATCGAGAAAGTAGGCTCTCAATCGATCTCAACTCTGCACGGATGAATTGGAATGCTGGTGCCTGAAGATTCAAAGCATACTTCACACCGGTTTGTGGATTTGGCGTGACCTGGGGCCATTGTGGATTCATCCTTGACTTCTGCCGTAGCTGAAATATGGGTAATGACCCGTGCAGCATTACACTCCAGGCCGTAGATGATACCTCCCGTTCAATTGGGAGGGTGAATTGAGGCCGAAGCTTCCCTGTGATCCTGAATCGGTACTTGACCCTCATGGGAATACCAACTCAAACGATTCTCAGCCAGGCCGTTTATGCTATGCCGATGCCCTTTGAAACATCAATTGCGCTAATCAACCAGTAGACGGAAAAGCCAATTCCAATCCAGATGAACAAAGCCACCAAATAGCGGAACCATCGTGGGAATATCCTCTGAGGCTGAATTGCTATGAATTCGCTCTGACCGTCTTTCGTGCGAATATACAACAACTCTGGCAGGTAGGCTGCCTTATAAGTAAGAAATTCGATGGTAAAGAATTCTTTGGGACCTAAATTGGGAATCTTAACGACATGTTCACCAGCTGGCGTTATATATTCCTCATAATTAAGTGCCGGTTCCAATTTGAAGAAGTCTGGACGAGATCTATGGAATATTTCGATGTCTTCTGCAGCCTTTCGACCTATGTTTTGCACGGTATGTGCGTGCGTGAAGAGGATGATAGGAGGGTCAACCAGATTGAACAAAAACCTGTGCGGGCTCCACCCGACTACTTTTGATTTGGGTTCAAGATGGCGAAGGAGTAATCCCACAATCACACTCACAATTCCTGTTGCGACATATCCTGCTATGTTCAGCATGTCTGGGAACCTCCAACCAAAGTCGAAAGAACCTGCTCATACACGTCTGGGGAATACTTTGGGGAACTACCTTTCCTCCTTGCAAAAACGGGATATCACGTAATCTTTAGGGGGTAGTGTTTCCTTTCTTGGCCTGGTCTTTCTGCTCTGCCACTTTCTTGATTTCTTCCAGTCGTGCCTTTCGTTCCTCTCTTGCCACATACCAGTCTCGAATGAGTGTTTCTATCAGGCCGATCAAGAGTTCTGCTTCGTTTGGTTCGACGTCCACGATGAGGTTGATATCCGCTTCCATGTGAGCCCCTATATTCCCCACCTTGCGGACGGAGTCTATCGCGTCCCATGTAAGCGGGTCAACCTTCTCCTTGATCTGTTCAATTTCAGCGATGAGTTTTCCGGGTTTGACCTTCCAGAAGTCCCGGATGATCCCTTGGAGACAGCGCCGAGAGAGTGTTGCCGAGGCTTTGGGGCTCCCTTCGCATATGACGCAGGCTTCATTGTAGTCATTTATGATTGGTTTCGGCACATAATCCGGGAAGGCTTGTGCCCGGGACGCAGGGATCAAGTGCCATCTCTTGACGAGATCGCCGGTGCCGGGGTTATGAAATTGATCAAATTTCAGAATGTATAACAAAACATCGAGAGTTATCTTTCTGCACTTCGGATTTGGGCAAACAATAAATGTAGAGACCAGGCGACGAGGGCCTTCAGCATTGCCGATCTCCAAATCCGTGCGGTCCGAATGAATTCGTTCGCCCGTAATCACCGTGTCATGATTGCAGAAGGGACACGTCCAGTGAAATTCATCGCCCATGTCTATCTCCTTGCATCCTCTTTGTGGGGAATACTGTGGGGAATAACCTTTTCTCCTTGCAAAAACGGGGTTACGATTATCTCGTAACCCCTTGAATTTGTTTGGTAGCGGGGGCAAGATTTGAACTTGCGACCTTCGGGTTATGAGCCCGACGAGCTACCGGACTGCTCCACCCCGCGATCTGTTTTTATACTAATTGAACATGAATGACTTGTCAAGCGATTCCCGGGTCTTCCCGGGGCTTTGGAGCGTTGATTGACTTCCTCCTCCCCTCTCTCTTAGAATACCTTCAATGAAAAAAACGACTTTTTTTTATGTTCTCAAGGAGGTTTTACATCTCTTCTTCATCGGCTTGATGACCCTCACGATCATCCTCCTGATGGACAAGATTTTTAAACTGATCGAGCTCATCGTCACCAGGGGAACGAGCCTCATTCATATTCTGAGACTCCTCATGTTTATCGCCCCCTCCTTCCTCGTCTTTACCATTCCCATGTCAATCCTACTTGCTACGCTTCTCTCTTTCGGAAGGCTGTCCAGCGACAACGAGATTACAGCCTTTAAAGCGTCCGGGGTCAGCCTCTACCAGCTCTTTTGGCCCGTCATTTACCTCGCAGTGCTTGCTTACTTCGTCACCACGTTCCTTGTTCTCTATGGCCTCCCCTGGGGAAACCGCGGATTCATCAATACGCTTTACGTCATCGCTCAAACCAAGGCAGACATTGACATCAAGGAAAGGGTCTTCAACGACGACTTCGAAGATCTCGTGCGTTTATGTAGACAAGGTGCCAACTCAGGGACGGAAAATGGAAGGGATTCTCATCCACGATGAAAGAGAAAAGGGGAAACCCAACACGATCTTTTCCACGGAAGGCTATCTTTTTAATGATCCGAAATCCAAGGAGGTCATTCTCAGACTCATCCAGGGAGAAATACACCGGTTCGAACTGAAAACCCAGACGTACCACAGGATCCAGTTCGACACGTACGATCTTAAGCTCGAGCTTGCCAAGACCTTCGAAGCGATCGAGAATAAGCTGAAAGAACAGGAGATGTCGATTGACGAGATAGAAGCAAAAATAGACAAGATGAAAAAAGAAGGGAAGGACACGGCGAGCCAGGAAGTCGAGTTTCACAAACGATTTTCAATTCCCTTTGCCTGCATCGTTTTTGCCATCATTGGGGTCCCCCTGGGAATTCAGCCAAGTCGTTCCGGCAGGTCTCATGGGTTCGTATTTAGTATTCTCATTTTTCTCGCCTATTACATCTCACTCACGGCATCGGAGACGTTCGCTGTACGCCGCATGATCCCTCCTTTCCTGGCAGGGTGGGCACCGAATGTTCTCTTCGGCAGCTTTGGCATTTATCTCCTGGTGAAAACGGCTAACGACTCTCCTTTTGGACCATCACTGTGGCTCAACCAGCTTCTTGACTTCATCCAGGAGAAGTGGAGGCAATTTTTCGAAAGTGTTTAATCGTTCACGGATCCTTCAGCGGTACGTCCTTGTTGAATTCCTGCGACTCTTCTGCCTCAGCCTGAGTAGCCTCGTCTTCATCTATCTTGTGGTGCTCTTCTTCCAAAAAATGAATATCTTTACCAAGAATCAGGCCCCCTTTTACCTCATTTTTGAATACCTTCTGTATAAGATTCCATTGGTCACCTTCCAGTGGACGATGCCCTATGCTATTTTGCTGGCCACCCTCCTCACCCTCGGGAACCTGTCGAGACATAGCGAACTTACAGCCATGAAGGCGGGAGGAGTCAGTCTTTACCGGATCACCTTTCCCCTTCTTATCGTCGCATTGGTTCTCAGCTTCATCTCTTTCCTCGGCAATGAGTACCTCGTTCCTTACAGCAATGTAAAGACCAAGTATTTGCTTGACGTCAAGGTAAGAAAAGAGGAACCCTCGAGTTTCTTCAAGAACTACAAGATCTGGTACCGTAGCGAGAATCGAGTCTTTAACATCCAGGTGCTCGATTCCCAGCTCATGGTTCTCAAGGGATTGACTCTCTACCAGCTGGACAGCGATTTCAGGTGTACGCAACGTGTGGATGCCCGGGAGGCTAAGTGGATCGACGGGAAATGGCGATTCTTTAAAGGAGCCGTGAGGAATTTTGGTGTTGACGGCTCTATTCAAACGGTGCCCTTCCGTGAGTTGGAATTTCCACTGAAGGAGAACTGGGAGTCTTTTCAAAAGATGGAACAGCGGTCTGACGATCTGAGTTACACAGAGCTTGCCACCTATATCCGAAGGATCCGTGAAGCCGGCTATGATTCGACACGATACCTTGTGGACCTTTACTCAAAGCTATCCTACCCCTTCCTGAATCTGGTGATGGTTCTGATCGGTATTCCATTTGGTTTGAAAGCACCCCGCTCAGGAGGAGTAGCCTTGAACGTCGGGATCAGTATCCTGGTCGCTTTCATCTACGGGATGTTCTTCTATGTCTTTCTCTCCTTTGGAAAGTCCGGTCATCCTTCCTCCATTGGTCTCAGCCTGGACTCCTACCGTGCTCTTCTTCTTGGGCGGCATCTTTACACTCATGAGTGTAAGACAATAGGACTCCTCTCAAGAACCTAATCCAAACTTCACCTAACGACAGTCCATTGGCAATCGTCAGAGGTCAATGGTCACTATAACCACTTTCTGATGAAAAAGGATCCTAGTGAAGCTCCCCGCCCCTGCCTAGCAGGCAGGCACAGGCGGGGCTTCCGGGAAATGTAGATATGATTACAGGGTCGGCTTTTCCCCCTACCTGCCTACCGGCAGGCAGGCAAGGGGAGCTTCCAGCCGACTTGCCCGTGAGACTTGGAGTAACGTCTAATCCGGACTGCCAAGGAAGTTGAAGTAGTCGGTCACGACTCTGAAGGTCCCTGTCAGAAGAAGAATACCGACGCCAATCAGGAAAAATCCGCTGACGAAAATGATGACCTTCATGTAGCGTCTGACCTTCTCAAACGTGGAGAGAAAGAGATTGAAAGCGAGCGAGGCCAGCAGAAAGGGAATTCCCAGCCCCAAAGAGTAAGAAGCCAACAGGACGATACCGGTGGTCATTTGCTGAGAGGTACTGGCATAGATGAGTATCGTGGAAAGGATGGGGCCAATACAGGGTGTCCATCCTGCGGCGAAGACGATCCCGACGAGGAAAGACCCCAGATATCCTAAAGGCTTCCTCTTCATTTCGAAGCGTTTCTCAATCTGGAGAAAAGGGAAGATCTGGAGAATAAAGTGGATTCCTAGAAGGATGATGAGAATTCCGCCAATCTTCATAATCCAGGTCTGATACTTACTCAAGACCTGTCCCAAATAAGATGCTGAGGCTCCCATCAGGATGAAGACCGCTGAGAATCCCAGGATAAAAAGACAAGAGTGGATGAGGGTCGTCCACTTCACTTTCTTTCTTGTTTCTTGGTCGGTAAGGTCTTGAAACGAAACTCCAGTGATATAGGTGATATAGGAAGGAACGAGAGGCAGAACACAAGGAGAAACAAAGGAGAGGAACCCTGCTGCAAAGGCGATCAGAGCCGAGACTTCCTGCGGTTGTTTCATTTTCCTCCTCCTCTTCCCTTGCGACTTTTAAATCTTATGATAACCCAAGGGCTCAAGAAAATAAAACCATTTTTTGACGATTCCATTCGGTTCGGGCGAGCCCATTCCCCTTGCGTTGACAATGAAACCCCTCAGTGTTAGTACTCTCTTAATCCTTGGTGAGGAGGTGGGTTATGGCCGTCATGGAAATCAGTGTGGTTCCTCTCGGAAAAGGCTCAAGTGTCAGTTCCTACGTGGCGGATTGCATCCGCGTCCTGAAGAAGGAAAAGATGCCTTTTGAGCTTACGGCGATGGGGACGAACGTTGAGGGAAGTCTTAAGAATCTTATTGCTGTCGCACTCAAGATGCACCAAGTCCCTTTCAACAAAGGAGCCCAGCGCGTGGTGACAACGATCAAAATCGATGACCGAAGGGATAAGAAGATCACCATCGCAGGGAAAAAGAAGGCGGTACAGAAATTACTGCTCGGAGTTGAAGTTCGATTTGAGTCCCTGACCCCACCCAAGGGCGGTCAGGGGCACATGCCGGTTAGATGGAGTGGGGAGGAGTTATAAACTAAGTCGAAGTCCGACTCGGCATAAATGCTGGCGGAGTCGAAAGATTGACTTTTTTGCACCTCTCGTTATACTGGATTCAGTTCTACGATAAGGAGGGTTTTATGAAGATCAAATGGTATGGTCATTCGGCTTTTATGATTGCATCCAATCAGGGAGTCAAGATTATCGCAGATCCCTATGAACCCGGAGCTTTGGGAGGGTTGTCCTACGGGAAGATTTCAGACCCAGCGGATATTGTACTCACAAGCCACGATCATGCCGACCACAATGATGCCAAAGGTATTCCGGGGTCGCCTGAGGTCGCTTAAGGGAGCGGGTTCCAAGACCCTCAAAGGAATCTCTATCAAGGGGATTTCTACCTTTCATGACCCATCCAAAGGAAGTGAACGAGGGGCCAATGTAATCTTCAACCTGTCAGTGGACGGAATGCAAGTCTGCCATTTAGGAGATCTTGGCCATGTCTTGAGCGACAAAGAGGTCTCGGAAATCGGACCGGTAGACATCCTCCTCATCCCTGTGGGCGGCTACTACACGATCGATCACAAAGAAGCAACTCGCGTGGCAGAGCAGATCAAGCCCAAGGTTCTCATCCCCATGCATTTCAAGACGTCAAAGTGTACGTTCCCTATCGCCCCTGTTGATGACTTTTTGAAAGGGAAGAAAGAATGTGAAGCAGCCAAAGACGAGCGAGGTGGAATTCAACAAAGCGACTCTTCCCAAACAGATGGAAATTGTGGTTTTGGAGCACGCACTGTAAGGGGACTCACGTCGTCTTCGACGTAAGGGAGAAGAACTCGTCACATCTGTATGCGGGTGTCGATCCTATGGAGGGGTACCGGCTTCATCTTCTGCTTTCACGGGAGCAAATTGCTTCCCTTATCGAAAATTTGGCAGATCAAATTTCAAGAGACTATGCCGAACGGGAACTTGTGCTGGTTTGCATTCTCAAGGGGGCTTTCATGCTCCTTGCTGATCTCATCCGCCAGCTTCGTGTTCCGGCCCAGGTCGATTTCGTAAGACTCGCGAGCTATGGCTCGGGAACGAAGACGTCGGGCAGAGTCGAGATCACAAAAGACATCGAAATCTCCGTTGAGGGGAAGGATGTTTTGATTGTCGAGGACATCATTGATAGCGGTCACACCGTTCGGTTCTTGAAAGACCGCCTCGCCCTGTCTAAACCGCGCTCAGTGAAGGTCGTTGCACTGCTAGACAAGAAGGCACGTAGAGAGGTCTCTATGGAGGCCGACTACGTAGGGAAGGAAGTCGAGAACCTGTTTGTCGTCGGCTACGGCATTGACTTTAATGAATCTTATCGGAATCTCCCCGAGATTTACTACGTTACCCCCGAGAACCCCAAGAAAGACTAGGGGACTGGGAGTGACCCTTTTTCTCCTTCTCCTACTCCTCGCTCCCACTCTGGCTTCGCCCCAATCACAGCCCAAACCTCTCGGTCCTGTGGATGATACGCTTCTCTTCAGAGAGGGGGAGATTCTCCTTTCCAAGGGTGAGACAGAGAAAGCTCTTTGGCGATTCAAACAACTGACCACAGATTTCCCTAAGAGTTCCCTCTACAACGAAGCCAGATTCCGAATGGCGATCTGCTATACCCAGCTCAAGAAACCTAAAGATGCCAACCGGATCCTGAGCGATCTGCTGTCCACCTTCCTTTCGCCGAGCAGAATGATCCATGTCTTCACGATGCTCGGAGACAATCACTTAGAGATGAAGGAGCCTCTTGCGGCTTTACAGTGGTATGGAAAAGGAATTCTCATTCCCAGTCAACCCAATGAGGAGCTGAAAAGGAAAGTCAGATCCATCATCGACACTTTGGACTCCGAAGAGAACCTGAAGCAGATCGACTCTCTCTATCGAGGGGCCTATGCCGGAGGCTATGCTAAGCTCAAGCTGGCGGAACGGGTAAAGCATCGAGGAGATGAGACCCAGGCAAGAAGAATTCTTAGCGAGTTTGAAAAAGAGTATCGCATCGCAGATTACCCTTCCCTTTCCAAGGAAACTCAAGTTAAACAACCTTCTGAGCCACCTCGAGCCCTCCGTCAGTCCAAGTATACCTTGGGTGTCATTCTCCCTCTGAGCGGTCCGTACCAACCTTTTGGAGAGAAAGCCCTCCAGGGAATCCGTTTGGGAATCAGAGAGTCACAGGATCCGAGCAAGCCCTCTCTGATATCCCTGGTTGTTCGTGATTCCAAAGGAGACCCTTGGGAAGCGGAAAGAGCAGCTGAGGAACTGGCAAGTCAGGAAAATGTCATTGCCATTCTCGGCCCTCTTCTCAGTATCACGGCTGAGAGGGCTGCCAAGAAATCACAACAATTGAAAGTTCCTCTGATTACCTTTGCGCAGAAAGAGCTTGTAACCGAAAAAGAAGGCTTTGTCTTTCAGAATTCGCTACCCCCCTCTGCCCAGGCTGATGCCCTTGCTGCATTCGCTGTGAGGGACCTTGAGCTACGGACTTTTGCTATCTTCTATCCAAACTCTCCCTATGGGCTCCTTTTTAAGCAACTCTTCAGCCAAGAAGTCACGGGAAGAGGCGGCAAAGTCACTGGGACGGTGATTTATCAAGAGGAACAGACAGATCTTGGCCAAGAGATTAGGTCCTTTTTCAAGATAAAAACCAGCCCTCGGGGAGTCGCGTCTCAGAAAAAGGAGGAAAATTACATTCCAGGATATTCTGTCGATGCCCTTTTCATCCCTGACAATTACAACCGCGTTGGCCTCATCCTCTCCCAGATGGCCTATTACAATGTCAAAGGGACTACGTTTCTAGGAACCAACGCCTGGAACCACCCCAGCCTTCCTTCCGTCGGCGGGCAATCGGCCGAAGGATCCCTATTTGTGGATGCCTTCTTCAAAGGGAATCCTTCCTCAGCGACAGAATATTTCTTCAATGAATTTCGAAAGACCTATTCCCGCGACCCAGAAACGCTCGAAGCCCTCAGTTTTGAGGCAGCAGAATATGTTCGGAAAATCCTTGTGGCTAAGATGGTTTCCAGTCCGATTCAACTTAAAGAGGAAATGCGTCGGGTCCAGGATTTCCAAGGCCCTGCAGGTCTGACAGGCTTTGCCGAAGATGGAAAAGCTCTTCGAACGCCTTCCATCATGAGGGTGCACAAGGGTCAAATCGAATACTTCGGGCCGTAAGAGTCGGTCATTGAGTCATTAAGTCGTTGTAGTCATTGGGTCATTGGCTCATTAAGTTACGGTTACTGGGTTTCAGTCATTTCATTGGACGAGTTCGCCAGGATCTCTATACGCTTTGTCTAAACGGTTACTTATACCTTTCGAGATACTTCTTCAATCGCGCCATTCCCTCTTCGATGTTCTCAAGAGAATTAGCATAGGAAAATCGAAGGTATCCTTCCGCATTCGTTCCAAAATCGATTCCCGGAGCTACGCCAACCTTTGCTTCTTTCAGGATGTCAAAGGCAAATCGGTAGGAATCTTGAGAAAACCTCTTCGCATTCGCCAACACGTAGAAGGCTCCTGTCGGTTCAACCGTAATTCCAAACCCCAACTCTCGCAGCTTCGGGATGATCGTCCTTCGCCTCCGATCATAAACCTCCTTCATCCTCTGGACATCCTCCTCAGCTTCTTTCAAACCTGCCAGCGCACCCCATTGAGCGAAAGAACAAGCGGAGATAAAAAGATTCTGCTGAATCTTTTGCATGGGTCTAACAAATTCTCTTGGCGCAACGACATATCCCAGTCGCCACCCGGTCATGGCATAGAGCTTTGAGAATCCATTAATCACGAAAGCTCGGTCCGTGAATTCGAGGATGGAGTGTGCCTCCCCTTGATAGACTAACCCGTGGTAGATCTCATCAGAGATGATGGTGGTGCCGAGGTTGACGATCTTCTTCATTCGCTCGCTCTCCATCACGTTCCCCGTGGGGTTGGAGGGCGAATTGATCACAATCCCCTTAACGCGAGAGTTCAGTTTCTCCTCGATCATTTCAGGAAGGTACTGAAACCCTTCCTTTTCCATCACGTCAACGGTACACCGGAGATCCGTCAGCAAACTGAATAATATTGGGGTAACATGGATAATAGGGATTAGAAAGAATAATTTCATCCCCAGGTTCCAGAAGAGCGGAGAACAGGAGCAACAACCCTGGGGACGTCCCAGAAGCGACAAGGATCTGTTCCGGAGAAACCTTCACTCGGTACTTCTTCCAGTAGTCCTCGGCAATCGCTTCTCTCAACTCGACCAGACCCAGACTGTGAGTGTAGTGAGTTTTGCCTTCTTGGATTGCCCGAAGACAGGCCTCCTTGATACACTCCGGCGTATCGAAATCGGGCTCCCCCACCTCCAGGTGAATCACCCTTTCTCCCATCCTCTCAAACTCTTGGGCTTTCTCAAGCACATCCATGACAATAAAAGGGGAGATGTCCTGTGCCTTCTTTGAAATCATCATGTCGGGTTTAGTCATTTGTTCTCGCTCCCAATTCTCAGGTCTGTAACCGAATCCGTACTCTATCGCTCCGCCTGCTCTTCAACGCTTTTTGGGCATCCCCTTCCCGGACGGATATTTCCAAAAAATCTCCACTCCCAATCAAAGCTAACAACTCTCCCTTTTTTGCTTCCCAATACCCTTTTCTCAATCCTCGGATCTCTCTCCTGCCTATCGAAATGACGACTGCACGCTTTTTCGCAAAACGGTTCAAGTCCTGTTGACTGATATTGGTAACAATATTCCCAAAAACATCGATGTGAGATATCTCTCCGACGAGATCTCCTTTGACACTCCCCGGTTTTCCAAAATCCAACTTCACCCAAGACCTGACAACATGTCCCAGTGATTCAGGCTTGATGCCTGTCGAAAGGTGGCCAGCGGCTGACGCAAAGATATCTCGCCCATGGAATGTGCTGCTGACCGACGGACGAAAGAAACGTCGATTCGAGACAACGATGGCTTTTTCCACCCCGTCTTTTTCAGCCGCGAGACTCAGAAGACCGTTATCAGGACCCAGAAAGAAATATTCCTTCGTAATTAACAAGATCGGTTTCCTCGAGCTCCCAACTCCTGGATCGACGACGGCAAGATGGATTGTTCCTTTTGGAAAGCAGGAATAAACATTGGCAAGGATCAGTGCTCCTTCTCGGATATCATGAGGTCTCACCTCATGAGAAATGTCGACGAGGGTGCACACAGAGTTGATCCCAAGAATAACCCCTTTCATCGAAGCCACGTAATGGTCTCGGGTTCCAAAGTCAGTGAGGAGAGTGACGATGCGGCGTTTCATCAAACCATGGCCCTAAGGGTTCCAGGATCCCAGGGTTCTAGTCTTATCGGAGATTTCCATCACCGGTTACCATTTGCTAGCCAAATACTGCACTGTCCCCCTCGAACCCTGGACCCCTTTTTCCCTATTTCCCTTAAGTTCTTTTCGAAAGGTTTCCGGATGATGCCCTTTTCCGTGATGATGCCTTTGATGAGAGTGTGCGGGGTCACGTCAAACGCAGGGTTAAAGGCACTGACCTTCTTAGCCGTGATCCGTTTTCCTCGAAAATGGGTGACCTCTTCCGGGGATCTCTCCTCAATGGGAATATCTCCGCCAGAAGCAATCGTTAGATCGAGTGTTGAAGTCGGAGCTGCCACATAGAGTGGAACATGATGGAACTTCGCAAGGATGGCTAGAGGATAGGTCCCAATCTTGTTAGCCACATCGCCATTTCGTGCTATCCGATCAGCGCCAACCACGATGAGGGAGATTCGTCCTCGCTTCATTAACCAGCCTGCCATGTTGTCTGTAATCACGGTTACAGGAATTTTCTCTTGAACAAGCTCCCACGCGGTAAGCCTAGCTCCTTGAAGCATGGGTCTCGTCTCATCTGCAAACACTTTGAATTTCTTTCCCTCGCACCAGGCCGCATAGATCACTCCAAGGGCAGTACCATAACCTGCAGTGGCCAGAGCCCCTGCGTTGCAGTGGGTAAGGACTCCAAATCCGTCCTTGATGAGAATTTTTCCGTACCCCCCGATCTTCCGGTTTATTTCTATATCTTCTTTGTAGATCTGAAGAGCTTCTGCCTCAAGTCTTGCGCTCATCTCACCCGAACTCGAAAAAGACGCTTCGTCAAGCACTTGTTTCATGCGATGGATAGCCCAAAACAGGTTAACTGCCGTAGGCCGGGTCCGCCCCAAGATATCACACACTCTGTCCATAGCCATACGAAACGCCCTGGGTTGGCAGGGTCGAATCTTCTTGGCAGCAAGAGCGATTCCCATAGCGGCAGCCACTCCAATGGCAGGCGCTCCCCGAATCGCCATGGTGCGTATGGCTCTAGCAACCGAGGAAGCATCCCTGCATTTCAAATACCGGACCTCCCCAGGAAGTCTCCTCTGATCAAGGAGACGGATGTAATTCCCTTTCCATTCAATCGTCTTGAATTTCATGATGACCTGCGCTGCGAGGAAAAAACATCATTTACCAAAAGAATAACTTCAAAATCTTACTCTGTGGCCTCCCTGCCTGCCGGCAGGCAGGTGTGTCTCTGTGGTGAAATTAGCTTTTTCCGCCCAGTTTCTTTTTCAGCAAATCATTCAGGAGTTTGGGGTTTGCCTTTCCTTTTGTTGCCTTCATCACCTCACCGACGAAGTATCCAAAAAGCTTTTCTTTCCCGCTCCGGTAATCTTCAACAAGTTTAGGATTGGCTGCTATGATTCGGTCGATGACTCCTTCGATTTCGCCTCCATCGAGAATCTGTACCCATCCTTTCTCCTTCACAATCTTTTCAGGCCGATCACCCGTTTTATACATTTCACCAAACACATCCTTCGCGATCTTCCCGCTGATCGTCCCCTTCTTGATCATATCGAGCATTTCTGAAAGATGTTTGGGTGTGACAGGACATTGATCGATCTCCCTCTCATCCCGTTTCAATTCCTTGAGAAGATCTCCCATCATCCAGTTACTCACCGTTTTCGACTCTGGAAAAAGGCGAACACATTCCTCGTAATAGTTCGCCATGGTCTTCGTCGACGTAAGAATTTCAGCATCGTACTCGGGAATCTGATAATCCTTTACGAACCGCTCCTTCTTCTGATCCGGAAGCTCGGGAAGACCCTTTCGGACCTCCTCAATCCAGGTCTCATCGACCCTCAGGGGAACAAGGTCGGGATCTGGGAAATATCGATAATCGTGGGCTTCCTCTTTCCCTCTCATGGAGATCGTGACTCCTTCGTTCGCGTCCCAGAGCCGTGTCTCCTGAACCACGTCATCCCCATCCGCTATGACCGAAATTTGCCGCTTGATCTCATACTCCAGGGCTTTCTCAACATGACGAAAAGAATTCATGTTCTTCACCTCAGCCCTCGTTCCCAACTCCTTTTGACCTTTGGGTCGGACCGAGACGTTGGCATCACACCGAAAGCTCCCTTCCTCCATATTCCCAGTACAGATCTCAAGATATTGAAGAATAGCACGCAGCTTCCTAAGATAATCACCCGCTTCTTCTGGAGACCGGATATCGGGCCCGCTTACAATCTCAACCAATGGAACGCCGGTTCGGTTGAAATCGACATAGCTATACGAGGCTGTCTCGGGTGTCTCTCCATGTTTCAGCTTACCCGCATCTTCCTCCATGTGGATACGGATCAACTTGATCCTCTTCTTCTGGCCTTGAACACTGATATCGATAAAGCCGTCCACGGCCAGAGGATGCTCGTACATCGAGATCTGATAACCCTTTGGAAGATCTGGATAGAAATAGTTCTTTCGTGCAAACAGGCTGTAAGGCGTGATTCGGCAGTTCGTAGCCAGTCCCAATTTGATGGCAAACTCAACAGCCCTCCGGTTTAAAACAGGAAGAGACCCCGGCTGACCCGTGCAAACAGGACAGGTTAACGTATTGGGCTCTTCTCCAAAAACGGTCGAACATCCACAAAAGATTTTCGATTTCGTGAGGAGCTGAGCGTGCACTTCCAAACCAATGACGGGTTCGAATTCCATTGAATCTATTCCTCTCTCGTGGTTTATAACGACTACAAATATAATAATCCCGCCACCTTGTCAAATGTCGGTGATACGGGGTCATTGAGTTATTGGGTGATTTGGCTATTCGTTATTGGGTTATTAGGTTACTGGGTTATTGGGGTAATAGGTTTCTGCATTCATGCGTTTCCTCGTTTAAATTAGGAACTATCGTCGCGACAGTACACAGACGCAGTAACACTCGAACCCTTGGCCCCTAGACCCCTCGGACCCTGAAGTATTTGACAAACCCAAGGGATTCCATTACCTTAAGCGCAAATGTTAAGGAACATTCCGATCCCGCCTTCGTTCTCTCTGATCAAGAAGGGAAATACTTTTCTTCTTCTCAATGAGGAGTACAAGGACTTATTGCTTCAACAGGGGATAGAAGATATAGACACTCTTATCGCAAGATACGCTGGGGCTAAACAGCATTCCGGAGGGAGAAGTTTACACCCCTCCATTCCTCTCAGAGATGGTCAACGGATGGTCCTCCGGCGTTATCTTCATGGAGGGTTGCTGAGAGCCGTGACGAGGGGCCTTTATGCTTTCGGCTCTCGTTCATTCCGAGAATTGGCCTTAACGGAAGAAATTCGGTCAGCTGGGATACCGACCATCCGGCCCATCGGAGCAGTCCACCAATCGTGCATTTTCCCATTTTATCGCGCCTATCTCCTCACTCTCGAAGTCCCCGGTGCCAGAAACTCGATTCAGTTCTTTCAGGATATTGGATCCCACCCGGTTGGAGAAGTTCTGGCCCTAAAGCGAAAAATCATTCGAGCGGCAGGTCGTCTCGTTCGACAATTTCACGATTCAGGGTTCTTTCATGCGGACCTTCAACTGAGAAATTTCCTCATCGCCGATCATCACGTTCTCCTGATCGATTTTGACCGTTCTTTGCGCATGCAGAACCTTCCCGAAAAAATGCGAATGAAAAACCTCCTTCGTCTCAACCGCTCCTTAGACAAGTGGAAACGCCAAGGACTGCCTGTGACCTTCAGTGACCGCCTGCGGTTCTTCCTGGCCTATGCAGGAGAGGACCCAAAAGCACGAGATGTCCTGCGAAAGACTCTCCGTACTTACTCGTTTAGCACTCTACTCCATCGATGGCGCTGGAGCCTTGAAGGGGTTTAAGGCCTAGGGTTCCAGGGTCTAGGGTCGAGGGTTCAAGTATACCTCCCCTGGACAGATGCTTTTCATCCTTGAACCCTAGAACCCTTGAATCCTTGGCCGCTAAATCTTTCTGAAAAATTCCCTGAGAGGTGGAGTGAGTGACTTGACATGGTAGGAAAAGAAGTGGTCTGCCCCTTCAACCATGACCAATGACTTTGGGTCTTCGAGGTGCTGATAGAAATCTTTAAGGGGTCCAATAGGGCAATAGAGGTCTCGATTCCCGACGATGACAAGCTTGTCCTTCTTACTTCCCTTCAAAAAGTCAAAATCATACATCTCGAGTGGAGGAGCAATGGCCACCATCCCCTTAACCCTCGCGTCCTCAACTGCCACAGGTAGCCCTACCATAGCACCGAAAGAATAGCCGACAAGGATCACCGAAGGACCGTCAACTCTTGAGCTCAGAAACTCGATGGCTGCTCTCACATCGTCCTTTTCCCCAACTCCATCGGCATGAGTCCCTTCACTTTCACCCACTCCCCTGAAATTGAACCGAAGGGTTTGAAACCCTTCTTCAAATGCGGCTTCCGCCGCAGTAGTGACAACGGGGTTCTCCATCTCACCCCCGTAGAGGGGATGAGGATGACAAAGAACAACTCCCCCTCGAACAGGAAGGGCCTCTTGAACACTCAAGAGGCCCTCCAACCTGAGGCCGTCAGATGGAATAAATACTTTCTCTTCTTTCATGCCCTAAAAGACCACAACCACTCTGTTTGCCGCTTTTGGGGTGGCGAGGATTCGATTTTTGCGTCGATCTTTTCCTTGATCCACTCCAGGATACTCCTCAAAATTTCCAAGAAACGAACTTCAATCTTAGTCACGTCCTCGCTCTCAATCCGCTCATTAATGGATTTGAGCCAACCATCCAATGCTTCCTGAATTCTTTTGAGTATCACTACGCGATTACTGTCTTTTTGCTCCTTCTCTTCTTCATCATCCATCTTACCGAAGACAGCAGGTATCGTCTTTGCCCCTTTATCCAGCGCCGCTGGATGTCCCGCCCTGTAGGCGGGAAGCTTCACTACTTTCTTAGAATCGTAGTAGGGGCTCGAGATAAAGATCAACGCAGCAATCACAAAAAGAGATAAACACGGCATGATCCACTTCTTCATGCGACCCCTCACCGTCTACAAGAGGTTAAGGAATCAAATGGTGGGCGATGCGGGAATCGAACCCACGGCCTTTGGCTCCGGAGGCCAACGCTCTATCCAGCTGAGCTAATCGCCCCGGTACTTCGTTTGCTTTCGGATACCTTTTAGCACTTTTGACCATGAGTGTCAATTTTTAATTTCGAAGTTGATCTCATACCTTAATATTCACCGCAGAGACACACCTGCCTGCCGGCAGGCAGGGAGATCACTGATGAACTTTATGGAATTTGAATACACTCCGAAGGATGTGATAGACTATCTTGCAGTGGAATTTCCCTATGTGGCTCGATCGGCCCAGAAACCTGCTTCGTAACAGAAACTCTCTTCTCGTCCTGTCACTGATCCTCGGTCTTCTTTGGGGAGATGGTGCCCAATGGATAAAGGGGGTCATCCTTCCAATCCTGATGATCCTCATGACGGTATCGACCCTGGGTGTGGCTGGAAGTACGTTCTCTTCTCCTCGTTCCCTCTGGACGCCGGCTCTGGTGGGGATCGGAATGAATTATGTAGTGCTTACCACGTTCATCCTCGCCCTTAACGCGCTACTCGTGCGTGACGCAGATCTGCGGACAGGCTTTGTCATCCTTGCAGTCGTTCCTCCAGCTGTCGCGGTTGTCCCTTTCACTCTCTTTCTTGGAGGCAACAACCAATTTTCCCTGCTCGGCATGATCGGTGCTTACCTCGGTGCCCTCGTAATCGCCCCTGCCCTGGCTTTTTTGCTACTCGGTTCGAGTCTCATTAGCCCATCCAAACTCATTCTCATCATCATCGAGCTGATCCTTGCCCCTTTAGTTCTGTCCCGGATCCTTCTTCGCGTTGGGCTCGACTCTCGCTTAGAGTCTGTCAAGGGGCCCATCACAAACTGGGGATTTTTTCTTGTCAGCTACGCGATTGTCGGGCTGAACAGAGAGACCATCCTTTCCCATCCGCTTTCTCTCCTGCCGGCGGCCTTGATTGCCGTCGCGAGCACTTTTCTTCTCGCATGGGGTATCGAAAGGATCGGGAAACTGCTCCGTGTCGAACCCAAAACCTTAGTAAGCCTTGTGCTGTTGGGGACACTCAAGAATTACGGATTGGCAGGAGGCATGGCTCTAGCCCTCTTCAGCGAAAAAACCTCTGTTCCAGCTACTGTCTCCTCGGTTTTTATGATTGTCTACATCATCTGGCTCGAGTTTAAGAAGCGACGGACAGAACAAGGAAAAGTTGGATGATTGGAATGTTGGTTGGGGAATTCTAACTCCGGAGATGGCGCGGGAAGCCTATCAGTACACAATCCCGGCATACCCTACGAAGCTCGCATCGGGCATGACATCGTAACTCGTAAAGTAATCAAGAAGCGTTCCCTTCTCTGCACCCAGGGCTTTGCAGGTGGTTAATGCCGCTGCGGCTGCGCCTGCACTGCAGGCGCTGTCATGTTCTTCTGCGTGTCTTAGAAGAGCCTCTGCGTCCATCCGCAGTGCTTCAACGACAAATCCCCTATCATTAACATTCTTCACCCACTCCACCGCCTGTGGTCCAACACCCTTCGTCACGAAACCGTAGTTTGGGCCGTAATGGGTCAAGTCTGTGGATCCGATCGCAACAATCGAGAGTCCCTTCTCTTGAGCAATCTGGGCAACCTGTTCCCCAAGATCGATGGCTCTTGTAGAATGAGGGGATCGGATAGCCACAAGGCTTGCATTGGGAAAGAAATACTTCACCAGAGCCAGTTGGATCTCCATGGTGTTATCTCCACTGGAGGGGTTTTCTTTTGTCGTCTTTAGCTTTTTCGACAGCGAGTCAACCATGTCCTTGTGAATTTTCATGTCTCCAAGTGGGGTCTCCCAGGTTTCTTCCGTAACAACAAGGGGAAGGTTCTCGGAACCCAGATGTCCGCCGTAGAGCACAACCACGTCAACATCTCGCTTCGACTTCAAGGTTTGAAACACCCGGGCAACCAGCTTCCCGGAAAAGTACCAGCCCGCATGGGGAACAATTCCGCCGAGCCCAAGAGCAGGCAGGTCTCGAGGAGGTGACCACCCTTCGATGAAGGATTCAATCTCCTTCTTGCAATCTTTGGCATCGACAGGATACCAACCCCGCGGCAGATTTCGTTTTCTCTTAGTCATGACTCACCTCACTACCCGCATAGCGCCTACCTGCCGGTAGGCAGGCAGAGAGCATAGCGCCAAGCGTGATAAATATCATTGAATCAAGAGTTCCGGATCACTAAATTCGCAATCCGAAATCCGCAACCCGAAATTATTCATATTCTTTCCAGCGTGGGCATGCCCAAAAGACCAAGGACGCTGGCCATTACTCGCTGGAAGGCTTTCACCAAGCTGAGTCGAAATAACTGAAGTTCTCGATTCTGGAGATGGATGAAGGGAGTCTGAACTTCTACGTCAGGATCGGGGTGTTCATAGAAGTCGGTGAAGGCACTCGCCAGTTGAAAAGCATATTCTGTCACCTGAGAAACCCTGAGCGTCTTACTCGTGTTGATCACCACGGCAGGAAATCTCTCCAAGGTTTCCAATAGACTTCTTTCTGTTCGCGTGAATTGGGAAGGAATACTTCCAATTTTCCAGCCAAGGTCAATCTTGTTTTCTTCGGCTTTTCTGAGAATACTGCAGGCGCGCGCGTGAGCGTATTCCAAGTAGATCCCCGTATCGCCCGTGGTCTTTAAGGCCTCGTCGAAATCGAAGATGATCTGACTCTCCACAGTGAACTTCAACAGGTAGTAACGGATGGCAGCCGCTGCCAGGGAATTCGCCACAGCCTCTTCGAGAGGGTGGTCGGCCTTCTCCTTCACCTTTTGCTTGACCATCTCGATAAAATCGTTGGCCTTGACTCCTGTGCCCGAACGGCCTGACATGGCCACAGACTTTTTCTCTTCCACGTCGTCCACTTTCAAGAGTCGAGCTGCCTGAGCAGACAGATTAACCACCTCATAGGCAAGATGGACCGATTGATCTGCCTGCTTCGCGAAGCCCGCTTGTCGAATAGAGTCAATGACCACTTGCTGGGGGTAACTCTGCCGCACGTCAATCACATTAATGACCCGATCTGCATGGCCGAAGGGCTTCATGGGCCGATCGGTGTGTTCACACTCCGAGGTGGTCGTCCACAGCATCTTTCCATTCGGCTGAGGTCCCCACATCTTGTAGAAAAAATCTTTCTTCAACAAACCGAACTTCCAGAACTGGTACGCAATGTCTTTTCCTGTGTAGACGACACTCCCATTAGAGCGGACCAGAACCTTGTCAAGGCTCTTGACCCCTTCGCTGGTTTCTACAACACCACCGAGAGGAACCACCCAGCATCCCTCGTTGGGCCCCTCGGTCTCCAAGCGAAGAGCCCCTCGCTCTTTGAGCAACTCGAACGCGGCTCCCCAAAACCCCCCGTGGATGATATCTGATTCCCAATTGAGAAGGTCATAGAAGATGAAAAGCTGACCGACCGTGGCCAGATGGGCATGAACAATCTTTGTCGATAATTCCTTGGCAAAAAAGGCGACAGGGTTTCCGCCTGCCTCGATCTGATGAAGAACTTCTTCCCTTTTCTCGCCCAACGTTGGATTCTTTTCGAGCTCATGCTGAAACCTTGCGTAGATGTCCCAGCAGAAATAGTCGAAGGGTTGATCCTTGGGAGTCTTTGCCCAGATTTGCTTAAAGTCTGATGAACTTTCCTTGTACAGAGGGGGGTCAAGATAAAGAAGGGCGGTGACGACGTCCACAACCTGGACACCTGTATCATCGATATAATTGCAGATCTCTGTTTCAAAGCCGAGCCATTTGAAGACGTTTGCTATCGTATCGCCGAGAACCGAATTTCTGAGATGCCCGATATGCATGGCTTTGTTCGGATTCACACTCGTATGTTCGATGAATACCTTCCCCGATTCGACTTCGGAGTATTTTCCGAAAGGTTTTTTCTCACTGAGGATCTCCGGAATGAGGGATGACGCCACTCTCGGCCAGTTCACTTTGAAATTAAGGTATCCTGGTGGAGATACGCTAACTTCTTCAAGAAAATCAGGGAGGCCTAATGCTTTAAGCGCTGCTGATGCTTCTTTCGCTATGTTCATCGGAGACTGCCGCCTCTGTTTTGCAAGGGCGAGACAAATGGCACTCGAAAAATCACCCATCTCCGGTTTCGGTGGAATATTGAGGGGAATTTCTTCAACGTTAAGGACATCTCTCAGTTTTTCGACGACTTTCTCTCTGATCATCTTTTTTGTTTCGCTCCTTTGTCACTCAGTTATTTATTATGTGGAAGTCGAAGAAAAGTCAACCCTTCGACCCAAGAATTCGGCGAATCTTTCGACCCTGAGTCGCTCAAGACCGAAGGGCTCAGTCGAGCCGTTCAAGTTGAGTCTCAGGGTTGACCCTGAGTACTCTCTTCTCGTAAATCTAAAATAGAGAACCTGGACAGAATCGCAGGGTCAATGCCTTGGTCTTCTTGCAGATGAGATGAACTCTGGAAAGTGAAAAAGGAAGCACCCGCCCAGAGGGTGGGGCTTCCGGGAGATGTAAATATGACTATAGGGTCGGCTTTCCTCCCCGATTACCTGCCTACCGCAGGCAGGCAAGTCGGGGCTCCCAGTCGACTTGCCCGTGAAAAATTGACAGGGTGAACGACCAGAGCTATAATCCGAACAACGGGAGGGAAACATGACCCAAGAACCGACAATCTCTCACGAAAAGATTTCCGAATCCCTCAAGCGCTTTCCGCTCCAGTTGCTCAAGTTTTATCCAAAGTCTTTCGTCCTCAAGAACGGCTTAATCTATGGGTTGATTCGGAACCCAGAGGGGAAAAAACTGGTTGTCCTTGGAGAAAAGGCAGCAGTTCTTGCCGATCCCTTCAAAGGAAGAACTTTCCATGATGCATCCACCCTCAAGCTCTGCGATCTGACTTTGGAAAACACTCAGTGTCTCATGGATCTTTTCCCTTTCACGAAACCGATTCCTCTCTTGAGGAAGTGGACAACGATCGGGACGGGAGATCGACTGGGGCTGGCAACTCCCGGCCACCTGCGCGCGGTCGACAAGTTTCCGGTTCGTCCCGTCCTCGCCCAGCAATCGGTCCGTGAAAATATACAGACAGGCCGAAGCTTTCCAGAGATGATCCAGGATGCAGCCTGGGGGGTTTTCCTGGAAAATTATCAAAAAGGATACGGAGCGGACGGAGACCATCTGAAGACCTTTCAGGAAATCAAGGCTGCCCTCGATGCAGGCGTATCGATGGTAACCCTCGACTTGTCAGAGAAGTTGAATCCAAAGGCGTTCGAGTTCTCGAAGGAGACGCTCGATCGTGAGTTTCACCAAGCTGTGGATGAGGAAGAGATGAAAGTCCTCTCCCATCTCTTTCTAGAGAAGGAATTTCATCTAAAAGGCCCTCAGGGAGAATGTCGCATCCAATTCAATGAAGAAGAGCTGAAACGAAATGTCCTCCTCTATCAGAAAGCCATCGATTTCACCGAGGAGGCTTACGAATTCATCGATTCCAAAACGGGCCACAGACCTACGATCGACTTTGAGATCTCCATTGACGAAACCCCTTTCCCGACAACTCCGGAAAACCATCTCTTCTTTGTTATTCAGGTGACTCAGCGAGGAGTCCAGCTCGATTCGCTCGCTCCGAGGTTCGTTGGTGAATTTCAGAAGGCCATCGACTATATCGGAGACCTCCAGGCCTTTCGCGAGCAGTATCTCAAACATAGCCTGATCGCCCAGCATTACGGAAATTACAAGATCTCCATTCATTCGGGAAGCGACAAATTCTCTGTTTTTCCTGAGATCGGAAGGTTGTCAAAGGGCGGCTTCCACCTCAAGACGGCGGGGACGAGCTGGCTCGAGGCCGTGCGCTTGATCGCTGAGATCGCCCCACCCCTCTACCGACAGATGCACGAGTATGCGCTATCGGTTTTTAAGGACGCCGCAAAACTTTACCACGTGACGACCGATCTCGAAAAAATTCCGGACGTCAATCGCCTCAAGGATCAGGAGCTCGTGGGCCTTCTCGATGAAGTCGATTCGAGACAGCTCCTTCACATCACGTACGGTTATCTGCTCAATGCAAAAACCCCAGAAGGTACGGACCTCTTTAGAAACCGCTTCTTTCATGTTCTGACACAGTTTGAAGAAGAGTATTGGTCACTGCTTGAAAGGCATATCGAAAAACATCTAGTATCTCTTGGCGTCGAAAAAGGAGAAGGACCATGACGAAGTTAGCCCAACCCATGATGGACCAGGTTGTCAGCTCGAGCATCCCGGAAAGGCTCTCGCTGGAGGCTAGACCGCCCATTTCCGATGATCATGTGGCTCACATCTGTCAACTCGTTCAAATGGGGCAGACCTGTCTGGCGGCCGATCACCTTCTTTTCCCCGAGATGAACGGCGTGTTGTCTCGAACGGTCACAGGAGTCATCCGGCAATTGAATGTTCTCTTTTCATCGGCCAAACCCATCCAAGGGGAGAGCGAAGAGGCTTGGAAGGAAAAAGTCCGTTTCCGACAGTATGCTTACGAGGCGTTGACCGAAATGGGGCTCAATTTCTGTGGGCTCGAGAGCCGCTGGCTCCGTGAGCGAGAAAAGAAGGAATGCCTTGAATTCATTTGGAACACCCTGGATGAGTGGGAGAATCTCGAAAGAGAAGAAGGCGAGACTTCTGTGGCCTCGGCCGTCATCCGGAAGTGGTTGGCCAGAATGAAGAAAGTCCAGAAGGGGAACAGCATGGTTGCAAAAACCGCCTCGCGTATTGAGAGCGGTCTCGATTTTCAGAAGAATGTGGCGGTCGCCCTTCTCAAGAAGGCCGAGGTGGAAATCAAAGGAAATATCTACTACCGAATGGTCAAGGAGGGAAAGTGCAAGTTCGGCAATGATTATGCTCTTGGGCTGAGATGGCTAAGACACCTCGGCTATGAGCAGGTGTCTACCAATCCTGTCCTGGCAGCCAGAGCCTATCAGGACGAACCCGATCTTATGGCCATTTTCCGCGATGAGCTGAAACGTCATCCCAACTTCCACGAATGGTCAGTGGCTCCATCTCTTCACGGAGAAGAGATTACCCTCTTCGCAACACTTCTTGCCCTTTGGGACAACCTCCACGTCTTCCGGCCCATCTTCTTCAACCTTCGGGAGATGTCAGGTGGAGGAGTGGTCAGCTTTCAATTGAACCCAAACATTGCTCACCTCGTCGATGAAAGTGTTCGCGACGTCTTCAAGGCCTTTTCCCTCGCTTCGGAGAATCTCTCCCTGTATGACCGCTACCTGCTGGCGGGGTACCGTACTGAGGTTGAAAGAGGAAGACCCAACATCGTGATCAAGGTGGCTGCGACAACGCCCGCGGCAAGAACCATCACCCGAGCCATCAATCGCTTTGGTTTCGGATCGAACATCACGGTGGATTACACGGTGAGTCAAGAGGCCACACTGATCCTCGACGAAATGGAAGGAATGGCAGGCGCCCTCAGGAAAGGAATTCAGCCGACCCAGCTTTACATGACCAACATGGGTGGCCGCTTGGAGAGCCATCTCAGAGAGGTTAAGCTCGAAGAGCTCTTTCAGGAATTGAAGAAGAAAGTTGGAGAACAAAAGGCCATCGAAAAGGTCGAGCACTTGGCCGGAGCCAACGGAACCAAGGACAAGGTGGCCAAAGCCAGCACTTACCAAGAAAAGGTTGTCGCCGCCACACGTTTTGCCAATCAACGAACCATCAATGAACCGGTCTGCGAAGCCCTTGCGGATGTTGCTTCCAAGCAGGACCTCCTGGATTGGGAGGAGGCCATCGGCCGATCAGGGACCTTCGTCGCCAGAAGGGTGTGGTCGATCTTCTTCTCTCCCAGGAATCGACCCCGTTGGGCTCGTTACCTGCGCAAGAAATACGGAGTGACCCAAGCTCAAGCCAAGCTGATTCTCGACCGAATCCACTATCTCCCAGCTTCCAAGCGGAAGCCTTTCGATACCTATTGGACCCTTGCCTCAAAGAACATGGTTCACACGGAGTTTCCGGACCACCAGGAAAATGTGAGGACCCTGTCTGAAACGGACCACTTCAGGCTGAAGGAGTACGAATCCTCGATTTCGAAGACCTTTCCACCTCAGTTTCTGCAGCGGTTGAGACAGATCGATGACTTCTGCAAGGCCTACGACATCAACCCTGAACTGGCAGGTATCTTCAAGTCGGCGGGAATCGTAGGAGACTTCGGGAAGGAGGGCTTGAAACCGGAGGAGTGGCCCAAGTTTGGCCCGGTTCAGAAGACCCTTGCTGAGTTTAAGGCAGCCTACGACAATTTTCAGAAGGAAATCGTCACGGCAGTGCAGCAGTCCGTCGCACGGTAGTAATATCTCTCAGGCTGCCCCAAAAGACTCATCTGCGGCGTTTCCCCTGAAGTACGCCTCTGGCCGGCTCACCAACTCGCCGGCGTGGCAAGAAGTCGCTCCTTATTCGTCGCGACGCCACTCTCAGGATTTCGGGCGCTCCCGCGAACGGGATTTCGCAAGGCTCAACTTGCATCTGCTGCCTTTTTGAGCAGCCTGGCAGGAATAGTTTTTGACAATCTTCTCTAAAGATCACTCCAACGGATATAATCCAGACACGAAGCCCCTGCTTTGGAAAGATCATGGCTGTTTACGCGTGATAGAAAATAAACGAACGACCTATGGTCAGAATCCTAAAATCAATCCTTGAAGGCGGTCATGGACTCTTGAATAAGTTCGCCTCTCGAAAAGCGCTCAATAGAGAGGGGTGAAATGTCGATGGTCGTCGCCTTCCCATCCACGATGAGTTCTGCAATCACTTTTCCCACCGCAGGACTATGTTGAAATCCGTGACCACTGAACCCGTTTGCCAGAATGAAGCCTTCGACTTCAGGCACCCTTCCCAGGATGGCATGATGGTCAGGAGAAATCTCATAAAGTCCTGCCCATCCTCTTGCAATCCGGGCATTCTCCAGTGTTGGGACACGATAGATTGCGTGGTCAACAGCCTCTGCCATGGCTTCATAGTCAAGAGTGAGGTTGAAGCTTGGCTCCTTGTCCAGAGGCCCTGAAAGAAGGTAACCGTCCACTTCCTGACGAAAATACCAGCCCCTGTGAAAATCGATGGTTAATGGGATCGCCTGGTCCGTGAGCCGAAAAGGTGCTGTGACGAAGATCTGCCTTCGGAGGGGTTTGACGGGAACGTCCACGCCTGCCATCGCTCCAATCTGCGGCGGCGTGGGGACCTGCCGCATTCACGACAACACGCGTTGAGATTTCCCCTTCTTTTGTGGTGACGGACTCGACCTTTCCTCCCTTCACTTGAATCCCGACGGCTTCAACCCCTTCATGAATCTTTACCCCCGCCCTTCTCGCGGCAGCGGCAAATCCTGACAGAACCTCACTCGGCCCGCATACCCATCCCAGGGGCAGAAGGTTCCGCCCACGATGTCGTCCGTCCTCAAGTAGGGCCACCTTCTCTTGATCTCATCGCCGTTCAAAAGTTCAACAGGGATATCATATTTTCTCTGCAACTATAACGTTTTCCTTAAATATTTTCATCTCAATGGGTGATCGTCGCCAGGAAGAGATAGCCGATGCGCCTGAATTCAGGATCGACGCCAAATTCGTCTTGAAACTGCTCAAAGGTTTTCAAGGATTCCAGAGAGAACAGGAGATTGATCTCGGTGGAGAATTGGGTTCGGATTCCGCCCGACACAGCGACTCGTGGAACCCTCGCCGAGCTGCCCTTTTTCGAGCAGAAGCACCCTGCCCGCCTTTCTCATGGCAAGGTGGTAGGCAATGCTTGCTCCGATGACCCCTCCGCCGACGATGACAACATCTGCAGCCTTTTCTATCATAGCAAGGAACGGTCCCTTCCTGCTCTTCAGGGTCGCCTCTTCCTTTTCACCATCTTCAACAAGAACAGCATCTCTTCATTCTTTCGTCCAGTAAGAGCACGCCAGGTAGACGCCTGCTCCGACAACGATTCCAATCATCAGAAGAAAAAGCTTGGGCAGGCTGCGGCCCGCCTGGGTCCAGTCTCCAGAAGAACAAATCAGATAGGCCGCCAACCCCATGGGCACGCTGCAGGCAAAGTGTCGCATTAGAGATTTGATATCCTTCCTGAAGTCGATCTTTCCCAGGGCTTCTCTCAGTTTCCTCGACAGAAGAACGAGGTTCAGGAAAGATGAAAGACTGGTGGCAAGGGCTAACCCAGCATGCTGGAGAGGAACGATCAAGAGCGGCATTCAGGACAACATTTGCGCCCAAGCAAATCAGTCCAATCTTCAAAGGGGTCTTCGTATCCTGGAGGGCATAGAAGGCGGGGACAACGGTCCTCACTCCGGCGATGGCCCAGAGTCCCACGCAATAGCAGAGCAGAGCTCTCGCCGTCATCTGGGTCGCATGTTCGTCGAAAACTCCCCTCTGGAAGAGAAGGTTGATGATAGGCGTCTTCAAGGCAATCAACCCTACCAGTGCAGGAACACTGATAAAGGAAACGAGCCGAAACGCAAACGAAACGGTTTCGCTCAGCTCCTCTTTCCTTCCCCTAGAGGCCAGTTCTGAAAGACTGGGGAGGGCAGCCACCCCCATGGCGACTGCAAAGATCCCGAGGGGAAACTCCATGAGTCGGTCCGCAAAGTAAAGATAGGAAACGCTTCCGCCGGGCAAAAAGGAAGCAAAGATCGTATCGATAAAGACGTTGAGTTGATAGACCGCCGTCCCGATCAGACCCGGAACCATGAGAAGCCCGATTCGTCGAATGGCGGGATGCCTGACATCAAAGTTGAATCGAAAGGTGATCCCCTTCTTCGACAAAAAAGGGATCTGAAACAAGAACTGCAGAACACCCCCGGCAAGAACTCCGAAGGCAAGAGTCAACACAGGTGGTTTTAAATGGAAAAAAAATAGCAGAACAGACAGAATCATGCAGATGTTGAGAAAGACCGGAGCAAGAGAGGGGGCGAAAAAATGCCTGCGGGAATTCAGTATCCCCATGGCCAGAGCAAACAAGCCCATGAAGAAGATATAGGGAAAGATGATCCTGACTAAGACGTTACCGTCAGTTGGAATGTTTCTGGGGATTTTCTCACCCATCCTGGTGCAATGATCCGTACGAGGAGGGGCGCAAAAACGACGCCCAGAATGGTGAGGATGGCCAAGAGAGTCCCAGCCAACGTAAAGGCGATGTGGGTCAGTTCCCTCGATTCTTCCTCTGAACGCTGCGTCAGGTACTCCGTATAGACGGGGATAAAGGAGATGGTCATCGACCCCTCTCCGACCAATCTCCTCCAGAGATTGGGAAGGCGAAAAGCGACAAAAAAAGCGTCTGCTGCCATCCCGGCCCCAAAGAAATTGGCAATAACCATATCCCTCAGAAATCCCAGGATACGACTGAGAAGCGTTCCGGTCCCGATCGTGGTGGCTGCTCTGGTAATCTTGTGTTGTTCAGTCATAGGACAGTGAAGCTCCCCGTCCCTGCCTACCGCAGGCAGGCACAGGGCGGGGCTTCCGGGTAATGTAGATATGATGACAGGGTCGATCTTCCTCCCCGCGTACAAGGCGGGGCATCCAGCCGACTTGCCCGCGACTGGACGTTCTCCTCTTGATCTATCGCCTCTACTCCTTATCCATGTGACGGGAAAAGGAAGCAAAACTTGACACACGCTAAATGAAAATGTTAGAAAAATCAATAAACTTCACAGAAAGGGGTTAAACGTTGGCAAGTCATCCATCGGCCATCAAGCGGGCCAGACAGAACAAGAAAAGGAAAGTTCGAAACGCTCATGTGAAAACTGCAGTGGCAACTCATGTTAAGAAGGTGAGGTTAGCCATTGAGAAGAAGGATATTGAAGGTGCCCAACAGGCACTTGCCAAAGCTGTTCCTTTGATTCACAGGGCCCGTTCCAAAGGTGTTTTCCATAAGAACACGTCCGCGAGAAAAATCTCCAGGTTGACCCGAGGGGTCAATGCGCTGAAGGCCTAAATCAACCCTTCGACTCCCCGGCCTAAAGGCCGGAGCTTGCTCAGGGTTGACCCTGAGCCGCGCTCCTTCACTCCGTCTTGAAAGACGCGGATTGGCGCGGCCGAACGGGTCAACGGCCCATCGGGTTCGCTTTACCGCTCACCTGGAGACTCTTCTTCCCCTTGACCGGCAAGTGCCCCCTAAGCCCCGCCCTTGAGGACGGGGTCCCTGCCTGCTGGCAGGCAGGAAGGGACACAATAGAAAATAAAAGTACCTTACCGGGAAGCTACACCCTTTAGGGCGTGGAGTTTCACTTCGCTCGGATGGCATAGGTCAATAACCAACTTTTCCATCAACAGTTCTTTCGGGCCACGACCTCGCTTCACGGCAAGGTCTGTCCGATGGCACTTCAGGATCCCTTCGCGGAGGGAAAACTCTGAGAAGTTCTTTGATTGATCGATGAGGTTCTTGACCATCCATTGGGACATTCTCAACTCTTTCACCATCTCTCCGAGCGGGGCTTGCCGGCTCTTCAAGACCTTGGCCCTCCAGATCAACCGATATTGACGAGCCATCATGTTCAAGAGAAGCGGAATGGGATCGCCCACCTTAGATGCCTCTTCACCTTTTTTGAAGGAAAGAACCTTCGACCCCATGACCTTCTCCAAAACTCCAAGTGCTTTCTCTACATCCTGACGGCTGATCGCATCCGTCAGATCAAAGACCGTACTCAACTTGATATCGGCAACCATTCCCTCGATATCGGAGAGTTCAACCGTTCGTCTTTCTCCCACCATGAGGAAAGCCTTCTCGAGAGCACTTTCCAAATGAAAAAGACTGTCTCCAACCACCTCCACCAGATAATCTGCCGCTGCCTCTGAAAGTGCCTTTCCCTTCTCAGCCATCTTGTTTCTTAGCCACGACATAAGTGATTTTCCTCGGAGCCGAGAATATTCAACCACTTTTCCGACTTTCTCGATCTGGGCCTGGTGGCCTCTCCAGGATCCCAGAGTTAAACCCTGGAGAACGAGGCAGGTACTGGGTGAAGGGTTTTCGATGTACCTCAATAGGATCTTGACTTTATCCTCTTCCAACTGGTCCGCTTCTTTGACCAGAACAAAACGGTACTGGGAGAACATGGGAAGGGTCTGTGCCGCCTGGGCGATCTCTTGAGCACTATGCTCCTCCGCACTGAAGACATGGAGATTCAACCCTTTCTCCTTCGGCGAAAGGGTTTTCTCGAGAAGTCTCTCGATTTCCTCCTCCATGAGAAAGTCCTCGGGGCCGTAGAACAAATAGACAGGATAGAGGTCTGCGTGTTTTTTCATCTGCCCTCACATTCAGACGGTTGTGTTATGCATCTTTTCGGAGGTCAATTCAAGCCTCCGACGGGATTCGATTATTTCGAACAAAACCGCCGATCTGAAGCGCGAGCGGTGTACCTCGAAAGTGGAACTGAGCTTGATAATCTCCATGACGGTAATCGCTCGAGCCAAGCGTTCTTCCAAGTACAGCACTCTTTCTATAGTGCACCGCGAGGAAGGCAATAGGCCGCCCCCTGGGCCTATGCACTCATACCTCACTGACGCTCTATTTGATTCAGAAAAATGCTCTTAACAAAACAGTGGATTTGGGTTAAATTGAAACCTACTAATATCGTGAAGGGGAAGAGGACTCATGTACACATCCGCAGATCTGAAGAAAGGACTGAAAGTGGTGATTGACGGTGAGCCTTACGTCGTCACCGTCTTCGATTTTTCAAAACCCGGAAAGGGTCAAGCCCTCTATCGAACCAAGCTCCGCAATATGATCACGGGAATCGCCATCGACAGGACCTACCGTCCTGGTGACACGTTTGAGCCGGCCTTGCTCGAAGAGCGAGAAATGCAGTATCTCTACAAAGAAGAACACCACTACCACTTCATGGACAATCAGACCTATGAACAGATCACCATCACGGAAGAGGCCTTGGGAGAGGCAAGCCATTATCTCAAGGAGAACCTCAACGTGAAAGTCTTAATGTTCAGGGATAAGGCCATTGGGGTTGATCTGCCTAATTTCGTCAATTTAAGGGTAGTCAAAACTGACATCTGGGTCAAAGGGGACACGTCGGGCAGCGATTCGAAGCCAGCCACCCTTGAAACCGGCTATGTCCTTCGGATCCCCCCTTTCGTCCAGGAAGGTGAATTGATCACCATCGACACCCGTACGGGTGAATACTCGACGCGAGTAAAGGAATAAGTCCGTGGCGAAAAACTGGACTCTGGTAAGACGCCAGGGTGCGCTTCGGGCAAGAGCTAACATCCTTCAGGCCATCCGGCTCTTCTTTATTCATGAGGGATATTTCGAGGTAGAAACCCCCCACCGGATTCCCGCTCCTGCTCCCGAGTCCCATATCGATGCCGTTCCTTCCGGTTCTTGGTTCCTCCACACATCGCCTGAACTCTGCATGAAACGCCTCCTGGCTGCTGGATATGAAAAGATCTTTCAGATCTGTCGCTGTTGGCGAGAGGGAGAGCGAGGGAGTCAACATACTCCGGAGTTCACTCTTCTGGAGTGGTATCGATCAAACAGTGACTATCTCGGATTGATGGAGGAATGCGAGGCACTCATCCAGCGTGTTGCTTCCACCCTCGGTCTGAGCGAAACGCTCCGCTATCATGGCCAAACGATCGAGCTCTCTCCTCCCTGGGAAAGGATCTCTGTGGACGACGCGTTTCAACGGTACGCACACACCCCAATGAAGAAAGCGTTGGCCGAGCATTGTTTTGATGAGATCATGGTCGAGGAAATCGAACCTCATCTCGGACGGAGCAAACCAACATTCCTCTACGACTACCCGGTTGAGCGAGCGGCCCTGGCCCGTTTGAAGAAGGAGGATCCCTCTCTTGCGGAACGCTTTGAGCTTTACATCGGAGGCCTGGAGCTGGCCAATGCCTTCTCGGAATTGATCGACGCGGAGGAGCAGAGGAAGCGCTTCCTGTCCGAACAGTCCTATCGCCGTTCTCTGTCCAAACTCTCTTATCCTCTTCCGGAGAAATTTCTCAAGGAACTGGAAGCCATGCCTCCGGCGGCAGGAATTGCCCTTGGAGTGGACCGCCTGGTCATGGTTATGCTGGATGCCCACACCATTGACGACGTCGTCGCATTTACACCCGAGGAGCTTTAGCTCCCCTCAGGACGGCAGGTCGTAAACCAAAGGGATGCGTGAATGAAGCTCCCCGCCCCAAGGCGGGGCATCCAGCCGACTTGCCCGTGGGAAGGGAATGCTCTTTGGATCAAAAGTTGTAGAAGAAACGACTCTTTACCCGTTCCGCCATGAATTTTCCGAGCTCCTGGACCGCACTATTCTTGCTGGCTTCGTTGATGACACCGCCAAAAGAAGCTCGATACCACCGGATTTCCGTCAAATTATCATCTTTCCACACGATTTCGCCGGAAGACTTTGTTAATGTCAAATCGACGGTTAAAGCGACCTGGTATTCTTGGACAAGACCGGACTCATTATAGGAGACCGACCGAATCCGAAAGGTCTTGATGCTCCCTTCTAGGATCGTGTCTGCCTCCTTCGGGCTCAGGACCTTGACTCTTCCATCGAACATAAATTCCCTCAAAAAGGATTGGGTTAAAGGAACTTCAATCCCGGGCTCCAAGGTTTGGTTGCTGAACGTGGGAATGGCGAGAGAGGTGATCCCAGCAGGGAGATGGGTCGACTTCCCAGTCAGTTGGTAGCCACATCCACAAAGAACAACAAGAAGAAATAAGAGAATGATTTCACCGCAAAGGCGCCGAGAACGCAAAGCAAACAATCCCTCCTCTGCGTTTTCTGTGTGTCTGTGGTGAAAAAGCGCTGTCATCCTCTTAGCACACAATGTTAACCAATTTCTTTGGGACAAGAATCACCTTCCTAATCTCTCTGCCTTCAACAAGGCTACGAATCTTCTCTGTCTTGAGTGCTGCTTCCTTCACCTGGTTCTCTCCGTAAGAAGTCGGGACGATCACTCGATCTCTCAGCTTTCCGTTTACTTGGACTACGATGAGCACCTCGTCTTCCAGGACCGCTTGAGGATCGTAGTCAGGCCACGGCCGGGTGAGGATCGATTCCTTTTTCCCCAGCGCTTCCCAAAGCTCTTCCGCAAAGTGAGGGACAAAGGGGGATAACAGTAACGCAACAGCCTCGATGGCCTCCGCCATGACCTTGACGGAGAGTGCCTCAGTTTGATCTTTCACCTTGGACCCGTAGATCTCGTTCACCAACTCCATGATCGCGCTGATGGCTGTATTAAAATGGAACCGGTCGATGTCCTCCGTCACTTTTCTGATCGTTCTGTGGGCCTTCTGACGTAAAGAGAGATTGTCCCCTTCGAGGAGGGCTCCAGCAGACACAGGGTTAGCCTTCTGCAGACGATCATGCTGGTCATAGACGAGACGCCAGACCCGATTCAGAAAACGGAAGCTTCCTTCCACCCCCTGGTCATTCCAGTCCAAGTCCTTTTCTGGAGGGGCAGCGAAGAGGCAAAACATCCTGGCTGTGTCTGCTCCATACTTCTCCACCAGGTATTCTGGATCCACGACGTTCTTCTTCGACTTGGACATCTTTTCGAGTCGACCCATGGGAATTTCATTGCCACACTTCCGACATCGAGCCCCCTCGCCTTCCACCTCTACCTCATCGGGATAGAGATACCCGTCCTTCGAACACTCGTAGATTTCCTTACACACCATCCCCTGCGTAAGCAGGTTCGTGAAAGGTTCTTCCACGCTCACCCATCCCATTTCTTTTAAGACCCGGGTGAAAAAACGGGAATAGAGGAGGTGAAGAATGGCGTGTTCAATCCCGCCGATATACTGATCGACGGACATCCAGTAATCGACCCTCTTCTTGTCCAGAGGGCCCTGATGATAATCGGCGCACGCAAACCGGTCGAAGTACCAGGACGATTCAACGAATGTATCCATCGTATCTGTCTCTCGCCGTCCTGGACCGCCACACTTCGGGCATGTCGTCTCGACAAAATCCTTTGATCGTGCCAGGGGCGATTCTCCCATCCCAGTCACTTGCACATTGAGCGGAAGAACGACGGGAAGATCCTTTTCTGGAACTGGAACAATTCCGCACCGGTCACAATCAATGATGGGGATCGGTGCTCCCCAGTAGCGTTGTCGCGAGATCCCCCAATCCTTCAGACGATAACTGATTCTCTTCCCTCCCAGACCTCGATGTTCAAGGTGTTCGGCAATGGCTTCCCTTGCCTTGATGCTCTCCATTCCGTTGAACTCGCCCGAGTTGACCAGGGTCCCCTCCCCTTCATAAGCCCCCGTCATGGTCTTCTCATCCAAGAGTTGATCCTTGGGCTGGATGACCACGATCAAAGGAAGGTCATATTTCTTGGCAAATTCGAAATCTCTCTGGTCATGGGTAGGGACAGCCATCACCGCACCCGTTCCATACTGCATGAGCACAAAATTGGCGACGAAAATAGGCATCCTTGCACCGGTCATCGGGTTTAGACAGGTGGCTCCAGTGAAAACACCTTCCTTCTCCGCCGTCTCTGCCGTCCTTTTTCTCCAGTCCTGCCGTTTTGTCTTTTCAACAAAACCTCTCACCGCCTCTTCCTGCGGTGTCCCTTTCGATAAACTGAGCGTCAGCGGATGCTCGGGAGCTAAACTCATGAAAGTGGCCCCAAAGACCGTATCTTGTCGCGTCGTGAAGACTCGGATAACGTCCTTCGATTTCTCCAGAGGAAAATGAATTTCGGCACCCACGGACTTCCCAATCCAGTTTTTCTGCATGGTGAGGACGCGCTCCGGCCAGCCAGGCAGTTTGTCGCACCATTGCAGAAGCTCTTCGGCATAGTCTGTGATTTTGAAAAACCACTGCTCCAGTTCTTTCTGCGTCACTCCGGGATCGTCGGCATGCCCTCTCCAGCATGTCCCGTCACTCATGACCTGTTCATTCGCCAGAACCGTCTTACAAATCTCACACCAGTTCACAGAAGATTTTTTCTTATAGGCGAGCCCCTTCTCGTACATCCTCACAAAAAAAAGCTGTTCCCATCGGTAATAGGAAACGTCGCAGGTGGCAAGCTCACGATCCCAATCATAACTGAAACCCATCCGTTTGAGTTGGCGCTTCATGTACTCGATGTTGTCGTAAGTCCACTTCGCAGGGTGGGCACCATGCTCGATCGCCGCATTCTCCGCAGGCATTCCGAAGGCATCCCACCCCATGGGATGAAGGACATTAAACCCCCTCATTCTCTTGTAACGAGCCAACACGTCACCAATGGAATAGTTTCGGACGTGTCCCATGTGAATTCGGCCAGAGGGATATGGAAACATCTCCAGCAGATAGTACTTCCTCTTCTTCGAATCTTCCGTCACTTTGAACAGTCGTTGGGCTTCCCAAATTTTCTGCCACTTCTGTTCAATCACGGTCGGATTGTATCGCGGCTCCATGAAATCTCTCACCTCTGAAGTTACTGCACCCGATGGATCACTGAGTCATGAGGTCATTCAGTCATTCAGTCACTGAGTCATTGGGTCATTGGGTCAGTAAGGTCATTGAGTCATTGAGTCATGAGTCATTGATCATCAGTCAATGTCCATGGATCATTGATATTTGGTGTTTTCAAGGACTTCTTCCAGGGCCTGAACGACCTGATCCACCTCTTTCTCGGTGACGATGAGGGGTGGAAGGAATCGGAGCACATTCCCCATGGTGCAGTTGATGAGGATTCCCTTCTTCATCATTTCGAGAACGATAGGACCCCCCTCCATCTTTAGCTCCATCCCAAGAATCAGTCCTTTACCACGAACCTCCTGAATGAAGGGGAACTTCTCCTTAAGCCGCACGAGTTTCGAATAAAAATAGGCGCCGACCTTCTGGCAATTCTCGAGCATCTTCTCCTCAAGGATGGCGGTTAAGGCCGCAACACCTGCTGCCGTGGCCAGAGGATTTCCTCCGAACGTGGAAGCGTGGTCACCGGGTTTGAACCCCTCATCGATCCCCTTCTTGATCAACAGGGCACCGATCGGAACACCTCCTGCCAAAGATTTCGCAAGGGTAAGAATATCCGGTTCAACGCCATAATGTTCATAAGCAAAGAGTTTGCCGGTCCTTCCCATTCCCACCTGAACCTCATCGAACATGAGTAACATCTTGTGAGTGTCACAGATGTCCCGAAGAGCCTTGAGATAACCTTCTGACGGACAGTTCACCCCACCCTCCCCCTGAATGGGCTCCACCAGGATCGCACACGTCTTCGAGTCGATGGCTTTTCTTATGGCTTCCACGTCATTGAAAGGAACATACTTAAACCCGGGAACCAGAGGGGCATACCCCTTATGGAACTTCTCCTGGCCAGTAGCCGTTAACGTGGCCAGCGTTCTCCCATGGAACGACCGCTCCATGGTGATGATCTCGTAACGATCTCCATCCATCTTGTCCTTGGCATACTTACGGGCCAATTTGATCGCCCCCTCATTTGCCTCGGCCCCACTGTTGCAGAAGAACACTTTGTCGGCAAAGGAATGCTCACAGAGAAGCGACGAGAGTCTGATCTGTGGTTCGATGTAGTAGAAGTTGGAGACGTGGATCAATTTTGCTGCCTGTTCCTGGATCGCCTTCACCACTTTGGGATGACAGTGCCCCAGATTACAGACGGCAAGGCCGGAAACGAAGTCGAGATATTCACGGCCTTCTGCGTCCCAAAGGCGAGTTCCTTTTCCTCGAACGAGAACGAGGGGGTAACGATTGTACGTGTTCGCCACATACTTCTGAGACAACTCCATGAGCGTCTTGGAATCCATAATCACTCCGTTCAATGAAAAGATTCTGGGTTATTGGAGTAGTGGAGTAATGGAGTGTTGGGTTAAGGCCTTGATGATCAGCATTCCATTATTCCACTACTCCATCACTCCATTGTTTCCGGAGTTTTCTTTCTTATTCCTTGTGTATCTCTGTCCCGATTCCTACGTCGGTAAAAATTTCAAGCAGGATCGCATGTTCCACTCGGCCGTCGATAATATGCGTCATGGACCGCACCCCCATTCAGAGCATCCAGACAACAATTCACCTTTGGAATCATTCCTGAGGAGATGACTTTTTGTGCAATCAGACTGTTTCACCTGCTTTGGTGTCGAGAGTTGGAATCACCTTCCGATTTTCATCCATCACCCCTTCCACGTCGGTCAGCAGCATGAACTTTTCGGCCTTCAACGCAGAAGCAATTTTCCCAGCGACAAGGTCCGCATTGATATTATAAGTCTCCCCTTCTTCTCCCACTCCCACGGGTGCGATGACGGGAATGAAATTCTCTTTTTCGAGCGCTTGGATCACTCCGGGATTGACGGTCTGCACCTCACCCACCATGCCGAGATCGATGATGTCGGGAGCCTCGTCTTTCCCTCGGCTTCGTGTCAGTTTCAACTTCTTGGCGACGATGAGCCTCCCATCTTTTCCACTGAGACCTACGGCCTTTCCGCCTTGCTGGTTAATGAGGGTGACGATCTCCTTGTTCACCTTTCCGACAAGGACCATCTCCACGACATCCATCGTCTCTTCATCCGTCACTCTCATTCCTTCGATGAACTGAGATTTCTTACCAATCTTGGTCAACAAGTCCCCAATCTGCGGTCCCCCTCCGTGGACAACAACAGGATGGATCCCGATGTATTTCAAGAGGACCACATCCTGAGCAAAGCTCCGTTTCAACCTCTTTTCTTCCATCGTGCTCCCTCCGTACTTAATCACGATGGTCTTGTCGTACAATCGTCGAATGTACGGAAGAGCCTCGATCAAGACATTCGCTTTGTCAACCGGATTCTTCATTACCACTCTCCCAAGGGAAAACGGCTCGAGAGTTCGAGAATTCAAGGATTCAAGGGTTCAGGGTCCTAGTAACCTCTGCACCCATTACATTCATTCTTTCTTATTCTTCTCTCCCTCTCAAAGTCCACGGCACGTCTCTCTAACTTCAAAATCCTCGACCCCTGGAACCCTTGACCCCTTGAACCCTTTTTCACAGTATAAACCTACTAAGATCTTCATCCTCCACAAACTCTTTCAACTTCTCTCGCACGTAAATTGCATCGATGACCATGGACTTGACCAGCCACCTCTGGTGCATCAAAGGAAATCTCCTCAAGCAACCTTTCCATGATCGTGTAGAGTCTCCTCGCACCGATGTTCTCGGTTCGTTCATTGATCAGAGCGGCCGTGGCGGCGATTTCCGCAATCCCGTCCTTCTTGAATTCCAGTTTGACCCGTTCTGTGTCCATGAGGGCGATATATTGTTTGATCAAAGCGTTTTCGGGTTCCGTCAGAATCCTGACGAAGTCATCCTTCCCCAAAGGGCCGAGCTCGACTCGAATGGGAAACCGACCTTGGAGCTCCGGAATCAGATCGGAAGGCTTCGACACGTGAAAGGCACCTGCAGCAATGAAGAGGATATGATCGGTCTTCACCATCCCGTACTTGGTCATCACGGTCGTCCCTTCCACAATAGGCAGGATATCCCGCTGGACGCCCTCTCTCGACACGTCAGGTCCATAGGTGGACTCGCGACCTGCCACCTTATCGAGCTCATCGACAAAAATGATACCCGATTGCTCGACACGCTCGATGGCCTGTTTGACCACCGAGTCCATATCGATCAGTCTCTGGGCTTCTTCCTGAACCAAGAGACCAAGGGCTTCGGGAACCTTGACCTTCTTCTGTTTCTTCTTCTTGGGGAAGAGGCCGCTGAACATCTCTTTAACGTTGATGTCCATTTCTTCCATCCCGGAGGCGGAGAAGATTTCGACGATGGGGATGCCCCGATCCGTCACCTCGACTTCCACATATCGCTCGTCCAGTTTTCCCGACTTCAGCAGTCTTCGGAGTCTTTCCCGTGTTGTTTGCTGATCCTCTTCTTCCTTATGCACCCCGCACCCCTCGGCCAGAACGGGGAAGAAGAAGATCGAGAAGTCTCTCTTCCGCTATTTCCTCGGCCTTCGTCCGAACCTTCTTCGATTCCTCTGCCTTCAACATGTTCACCGCGAGCTCCGCGAGATCCCGAATCATAGACTCCACATCCCGACCCACATAGCCGACTTCAGTATATTTCGACGCCTCCACTTTCAAGAACGGAGCCTGGGCCAGCTTGGCCAACCTTCTCGCAATCTCTGTTTTTCCGACTCCCGTGGGACCAATCATGATGATGTTCTTGGGTGCAATCTCATCGCGGAGAGCCTCAGGGACTTGCTGACGCCTCCACCGGTTACGCAAGGCAATAGCCACGCAGCGCTTGGCGTCCTTCTGGCCGACAATATACTTGTCTAATTCTGAAACAATCTCACGGGGAGTAAAATTCTCCACTACAGTTCCTCCAGGATGATCCGCTCATTGGTGTAGATGCAAATGGACGCAGCAATCTTCATTGCCTCTTCTGCAATGGCTCGCGCATCAAGATTCGAAAAGGAGGTCAGGGCTTTGGCTGCGGCATGGGCATAAGGGCCCCCGCTCCCGATGGCTGTCATTGAATCATCAGGCTCGATGACGTCCCCATTTCCCGAGATGATGAGGGTGTGCTCCGTATCGGCAACAATCAAAAGTGCCTCCAATCGTCGAAGGATCCTGTCCGTCCTCCAGTCCTTGGCCAGTTCGACAGCGCCCCTGAGCAGATTGCCGTTATACTGCTCCAGCTTCTCCTCGAATTTCGCGAACAGGGTGAAGGCATCTGCCGTGGCTCCGGCAAATCCGGCCAAGACTCTGTCCTGGTAAATCCTGCGGACCTTCCTCGCCGTATGCTTCATGATCGTTTGTTCGAGGGTAATCTGGCCATCTCCAGCCATCACGACCTTCCCCTTGTGTCGAACACAGAGAACCGTTGTACCATGCATCTTCTTCATGACTTGTCTCCCCGTATCGCCCTCCTCCACAAGACCTCCAATTATTCTCGTCATTGGGTTATTGGGTCATTAAACCACTGGTCACCAGGTTATCGCTTATTAGGTTATTGGGTAATTGGGTCATTAACCCACTAGTTATTGGTCATTAAGTCATTGCTTACTGATTACTGACCACTGATCACTGATTACTGCTCACTGACTACTGATTACTATTCTTTTTTTCCTTATTATACTCGGCGGCTCCAAAGCTTCGAGGATGGGCCTTGTCGTAAACTTCCATCAACTTCCCAAGGGTGAGGTGAGTATATCTTTGGGTCGTTGAGAGGCTGGCATGCCCAAGCATCTCCTGGATTTCGCGGATATCCGCTCCCGAATCGAGGAGGTGAGTGGCAAAGGTGTGACGGAGGGTGTGAGGACTAATGTTTCTGAAGATACCTGCCCGCTTCGTGTATTTCTTGACCAGTCGTCCCACGCTTCGACTCGTCAACCTCCCTCCCCGACTGTTAACAAACAACGGTTCTTCCTCCTCCATCTCTCCCCTATCCTTCAAATAGGCACGGAGAGATTCCATCGCTTTCGAGCCGACAGGAGCAATCCGTTCTTTCTTACGTTTTCCCATCACCCTGACGAGCCCTAAGTCGAAATCGAGCTGCTTCAGGTTCAAACCCACCAACTCACTCACCCGAATGCCACTCGAATAGAGAAGTTCCAGAATGGCTCGGTCTCTGAGGTTCGGGTGATCGTGCTTCTCCGCAGGAGATTCCACCAAACGAAAGGCTTCATCCACCGTGAGGGTCGTCGGAAGAACCTTCTCCAGTTTGGGAGAAGAAACACCCTTGGCCGGATTGGCTGATGCGAGTTGTTCGCGGACGAGGTACTTGAAGAAAGATCGCAACGTGGAGACTTTTCTTGCGATTGAACTCTTCTTGTTTTTCTTGTGAAGGAAACTCAAATACCTTCGAAGAACCAGACGATCTACTTTGCCAACATCCATCTCACCAGACGGGGTCAGACACGTCCCTGAATCCTTCAAGAAATTTTCGAATTGCTCCAGGTCCCGTTGATAGTTTCGACAGGTGTGGGGCGAGGCATTCTTCTCTGCCGACAAATAGGATATGAACTGTCGAATCCATGGATGAGTCTGGCGCAGTTGCGCACTCTGCATCGGCTCTAACTCCTGTCCACCTGAACCCGCATAACCCATGAAAATATAATCGAAAAAAACATATAACACAATTGGCAAATTAATCAACAACATAATCTCTCTTGCCGCAAACATTCAGAGGGCGCGACAAAATTGCTATTCATTTGCGCTTGCCCCTTCCAGGATGGCTCTCTTTCCGCACCTTTGGAATGCGGAGCATCATATTCCGGGCAACATTTCGTGGCAGTAAGGGTACGAAGTTATTGCAATTCAGCCGATTGAATTGAACGGCAAGGGGTTCCGATCCAAAGTTCTCCAAGAGAACCGTCCGTGCAGGACAAGCTCTATTTTTTGAACGTTTTTGATCTTTTCACAGCTTCTTAGTGAAGCTCCACGCCCTAAAGGGCTGGGCTTCCCGATAAGGTACTTTCCTTTTATATTGTGCCCCTTCCTGCCTGCCGGCAGGCAGGGACCTGCCTTTAAGGGCAGGCCCTCAAGGGTGGGGCTTACGGGGCAGCTTGCCGGCCAAGGGTGGAGAAATGACAGGCGGCCGGGCCGGTGTGGTCTTCGGAGAAACCCTGTGGCGGTACCCTTGCGTGTCCAACTGCAGAAACGAACTGCCTTAAATACAATCTCCCAGCTCCGCAAGTCCCGTCATCCATTCGTCTGAAGACCCGCCATACAGGGGTTCGGAGAAGACCACACTGGGCAGGTCGCCACCAGTAACTAAATGCTTACTTTCTTCATTCTTTTTTCCGTTGACTTTTGTTCGGAATTCTGTGTAAACTTTTAGGTCAGGTGAACGATCTCACGGCAAAGGAGGTGATTAGAATGACAGAGCCTAGGGTCGCAAGAGTCACAGAAATTATTGCAGGGTCTCCCAAAGGGTTTGATGAAGCTGTCCGGACAGGGTTCTCAAGGGCATTGAAAACTTTGAGGGGTGTCACCGGGATGCGCGTGGTGGAGTTCAGGGTTGCTGTGGAGAATACAAAGATTATTGAATACCGGGTGAGAATGGAAGTGATTTTCGTCCTCGAAACATAATGCGAAGTCCCCGCGCCTGCCTACCGCAGGCAGGCACAGCGCGGGGCTTCCCGGCAATGATTTGTTATTTAATATTGTGCCTGCCGCAAGCCCCGCTCATCCCGCTAAGGCGGGACGGGGCACGCTCCGGTCTAACATTAAAGGCCTCATTCTCGGACCTCGGTGGTACTCTTGTTTTCCCGAGCATGGGGCCTTTTCTGTCCTTTCTTCAGTGGCTTTCTCTGATGACCTGAATCAGTTCCTCTCGGTTGACCGTCGCTGTCCCGACCTTGCCGACCACGATCCCAGCGGCATAGTTGGCCAGATTGGCCGCTGCACGTGTACTTGCACCGGCAGCCAAGGCGAGACTCATTGTCCCAATGACCGTGTCTCCTGCTCCAGTGACATCATAGACTTCCTTCGCCACGGTGGGGACGAGGAGAGGTTCTTTGTGAGGCTCGAACACGGCCATTCCCTCTTCTCCTCGAGTGACCAGGAGGATATCGCATCGGAGTCGTCTCAGAAGAACCTTGCCTGCCCTCTTCAAAGAGGACAAGTCCGTAATCGCCACGCCAGAGGCTGCACCCGCCTCAGTCGTGTTGGGAGTGATCACGCTGGCTCCCCTGTAAGAGAAAAAATTTTTCACCTTCGGATCAACCAAGACGCGCGTCTTGGTTTGTCTTGCCTTCTTGATCAGGGACCGGATCAGCCCCCGTGTGAGCAACCCCTTCCCATAATCGGAGAGAACGATGCTGTCAAAATCTTTCATATGGTGATGAATGAAGTTCAACAACTCTTGCAACGTTGACCTCTTCAAATGGTCCGTCGTTTCACGGTCAATTCGCACCACCTGTTGCTGGTGGGCAATGACCCGGGTTTTCACGGTCGTCTGTCTTCCCTGTTCCACAAAGATTCCATCGGTTCGAACCCCGACCTCTTCCAAGCCCTTCAGAATCCTCTGCCCCAGGTCATCCTCCCCCACCACGCCACAGAGCGATACGGACCCTCCAAGGGTATGGATATTATGGACGACGTTTGCAGCTCCTCCGAAGAGAAAAGTCTCCTTGTCAATAAGGACGACAGGAACAGGAGCCTCCGGGGAAATCCGCGACACCTTGCCCCAGATAAAGCGGTCTACCATGATATCGCCAACGACGAGAATTTTCGCCTCTGCAAAGTCACGAACGAGTCTTTCCAAGGTCTTCCGTTGCCCCTTCTCTCTCACTTTTCAATCCCTTTCACGGACGCTTTGTGAAGCTCCACGCCCTGAAGGCGGGGCTTCCCGGTAGGGTCGTTTCCTTTTATATTGTGCCCCTCGACCCCACCTTCAAGGATGGGGCTTGCGGGACACTTGCCGGCCAAAAAATTCGACAGTCCTTTTCAGTCCGGTTTCAATACTCGCTATCGGCTCGTACCTCAAGCAGTCCTTTGCCTTAGAGATATCGGCTAAAGAATGTCGAACATCTCCTGGCCTTGCCTCCTCGTAAACCGCGGGTCTCTCTGAAGGGATGAACTGCTTCAAGAACCCCAGCAGTTGGTTCAATGAGATCCTCTGCCCGCAGGCGATGTTGACGATCTCTCCTTGAAGACCTTGAGCAGACATGGCCAACACGTTTGCCTGGACCACATTGTCAATGTAGGTGAAATCCCGTGACTGTTCTCCGTCTCCGTAAACAATGGGAGACCGTCGGTGGAGCAAGGCCTCAATAAATCTTGGGATGACGGCTGAGTAGACAGAGTTTGGGTCTTGTCTTGGACCAAAGACATTGAAGTATCTCAATGAGACCGTTTCGAGACCATAGAGCTGGGAAAAAAGCCGGCAGTATTGCTCTCCTGTGTATTTTTGCAAAGCATAAGGCGAAAGCGGCGTGGGAGACATGTCTTCTTTCTTCGGTAGCGTTGGCGTATCGCCGTAGATCGATGAAGAAGACGCATACATCACTCGCTTCACTTTCGCATCCCTCGCTGCAAGAAGGACGTTGAGTGTTCCTCCCACATTTACCGCATTGGAACCGAGGGGATCCTCCACAGAGCGTTGGACGGACGGCAGGGCCGCTTGGTGGAAGACATAGTCCACCCCTTCCATCGCTTTTTGACAGAGGACCAGGTCGCGAATATCTCCTTCGACAATGTCCAGCGAAGGAGTGTGATTTCTGAAGGTTAGGTTTTCTCTCTTGCCCGTTGAGAAGTCATCAAGGATCCGAACCCCATGCCCTTTCTTAAGTAGGGCTTCAGCCAGGTGGGACCCGATGAACCCCCCTCCTCCGGTGACCAAGGCTCTTGTCATGATGGATTTCTCCTCGGCTCTGAAGAAAGCTGTTTCTTGAATTCCTTAAATTCCAGTTCCAAGAGGGAGTACCGCTGCGTCAGCTCCTTGTTTCGATCAGTAAGCTTTGAGATCACCACCGAGAAATGGAAGACGATCAAAAGCAGAAAGGCAAAGAGGATCAGCACGACCGCCGAAAGATAGTAGAGGCCTGTGATACGGCTGAAAAATTTGGCAAGGAAGAAGTTTGGAGAGAGGCTGAAAATGAAAGTTGCTCCGGCGGTAAATAGCCAAAGGAGAGAATACTCCTCCCTCAGTCTCTTCTGCCGAATCAACTCACACGTAAAGAGGAGGAGAGCAATGCTCAGGGCTCCGATGATAATTTGGATTTTGATCAACATCTTTGGTTCTCCTATGTGAATCTCCCCGCCCTAAAGGGCCGGGCTTCCCGGTAAGGTAGCTTCCTTTCATATTGTGCCCCGTGACCCCGCCCTTCCCGCTCAGGCGGGACGGGTCACTTGCCGGTCAAAGGGGTCTTTTTCTTAAAACAATCCACGAAAATGGCCAGTAACACTTTGATCATGTAGTAGATGGCCCTGATGTTCGTGATCGAAGATTCTCCGAAGGATCGTTGCTCAATTTTTACCGGAACTTCTTCGATCTTCAGACCGTTACGGCTCAACAGAACCAGAACCTCTGGCTCAGGATAGTCCTGGGGGTAATCCAGGGCGAAGAGTTGAATCGCCCTTCGACTTGCTGCCCGGAATCCCGACGTTGGATCCGTGACTTTTTGTCTGATGAGGACAGAGACGACCATGGAGAGAATCGTAATTCCCACCCGGCGCATCAGGGAGGCCCGGTACTCTGAGCCACCCAGAAAACGAGACCCGATGGTCATGTCATTTCCGTTCTTGATCAAATTTTCAAAGAGCTTACGGATCTCTTTGGGTGCATGTTGTCCGTCTCCATCCACCTGAATGGCGACATCATATTCTTTCTCAAAAGCATACTTATAACCGGCCTGCACCGCCCCCCCGATGCCTAGATTGTAGGGAAGATCCAGGACGGTCACTGAACAGTTCCTAGCCCGTTCAGACGTGTGATCCGTGGATCCATCATTAGCCACCAGAATATCTGCTTGCGGGAAATGGGTCTTGACGTCTTCGATGACCTTCCCGATCGATTTCTCTTCATTATAGGCTGGGATGATCACCAGAACTTTCTCGCTTGGAACCATGGTTGGACTCCATTCGGTTAAGGCTTTTCTAACAAAACTTCACAACTTAATCAAGTTAATCAAGGAAATTATGAAGCTCCCGCGCCTGTCTGCCGACAGGCAGGCACAGCCCGGGACTTCCCGACAATGATTTACTATTTCTATATTGTGCCTGCCTGCCGGCAGGCAGGGACCCCCCTATCCTGCCTGGGCGCGACGGGGAACTCTCCGGCCAGGTGGAAGGGAATCCAATTGGACACACTTCATCAAAAAGTGTTATGGGGTGTGTGCGGCAGGGGGAAAGGTTTGCTCCTTTGCGCTCCTTGCGCCTTTGCGGTGAAAATGTGATCTGCCCAAGAGGGATGCCTTACGGAGTATGTCCATGAAATGGTTTTCGAAAAAAAGGAAAAGAGCCCTCGTCATCGGAATTGATGGTGTTCCTCACCCGCTGCTCGACACCTTTATAAAGAATGGAACCATGCCCAAACTGAATCAGATTTTGACCCAAGGGTTCGCGCTCCATTCCATGAACGCATCCCTCCCTGAAATCTCGAGTGTCTCATGGACCTCGTTCATGACCGGGGTCAATCCGGGTCAGCACGGCATCTTTGGATTTACTCACCTCCAACCCGCTTCTTATAAGCTTCACTTTACTAATTCGAGAGATATGAGGTCGCCCCCCTTCTGGCAGACTCTCTCCAAACAGGGAAAACTTAACAAGACTCTTGTGATCAATGTGCCAAGCACCTATCCTGCCTTTCCCATTGAAGGGCTACTGGTCTCTGGCTTTGTCGCGGTCGATTTCGAGAAGGCCGTCTATCCCTCCTCCTACGTCCCACTCTTGAGATCCATGAACTATATCATCGACGTCGAGGCAGAAAAGGCTCGGAGAGACAAGAAAGCTCTCTATGCAGACATCCTTCAGAGCCTTTCTGTTCGTCGGAAAGTCTTCCTTGACCTCTTTGATCGAGAGGCATGGGATCTTTGCGTTTTCTGTATCACCGAGACAGATCGGCTTCATCACTTCTTTTTCAACGAAAAGGAGTCGGACACCTTTGAGAAGCCTTACCGGGCGATTGATGAAATGATGTCAGACCTCTACTACGCAGCGAAGAAGAAATGGGGAGAGGATTTCCTTTTCATGATTCTTTCTGACCATGGGTTCTCTCTGTTGGAGCGAGAGGTCAATCTGAATGCCTATCTTCAAAAGACGGGACTGCTTAAGTTGGATCCATCGAAGGAATACTATGAGAAGATCGACCGCGGCACCTTGGCCTTTGCCATGGATCCTGGGAGGATCTATATCCACGACGAGAAATTTCCCAAGGGGCATGTGACCGCGGGCCAGGCAAGCAAGTTCAGGGAACAGGTAAAAGCAGTGCTTTCTGAACTGAAAACCGAAGATGGCACACCGGTGATCAATTCCGTTTTCGAAAAAGAGAAGATCTATCAAGGCCCCTACCTTGAACAGGCTCCGGACCTTGTCTGTGTTCCGAACGTGGGGTACGACCTGAAAGGGAATATGAGAAAGGAAGAAGTGTTTACGTCCGATATTTTCACGGGAATGCACACGTGGAACAATGCCGTCCTCATCCTTCCCTCTCATATCAAATTGGAAGGCACTATGAATATAGAGTTTCCCGCCAAAGTCATCCTGGACTACTTCTCGTCATAGTCTGCCTTCGCCCAATGTCCATACCAGTTTTTTACATGGCCTAATCACTTGACTGTTCTGATTCTGCCATTGATCGGAATTAGGGATTGAATGATAGCAATCATAAAGTTTCCATTCACCCGAACCTCCGGCAGAATGACTTTATAAGATCATCTGATTTTACCGTTGAACTGGAATAGATAAGAATTGGTTCTTCACGTGCACGGAGCCTGCAAGTAGGACTTCGGTGAGAGTCGTTCTCAGAAATACGTTAACTACAGGATCAAGACAATGAAGAAATTCATTCTGGTTGCCGCTGCACGACCCAACTTCATGAAGGTGGCCCCTTTGGTTCGGGCCATAGAAAAGCACAACCGTTCTGTGGAAACAAAGAAGGAACGCGTGAAATACGTGTTGGTCCACACCGGACAACATTACGACTTCAATATGTCCGATTCTTTTTTTGAAGATTTGAAGATTCCGGACCCCCACATTCACCTGGGGGTCGGTTCAGGAAGTCATGCCGAGCAGACCGGGAAGGTCATGGTCGAGTTTGAGAAGGTACTCTTAAGAGAAAAACCGGAGGCAGTGATTGTGGTGGGTGACGTGAATTCAACCCTCGCCTGTACGCTAGCCGCAGTGAAATTGACCATCCCGGTAGCTCATGTGGAAGCTGGCCTGCGATCTTTCGATCGAACCATGCCCGAAGAGATCAATCGTCTGGTGACCGATTCACTCTCCACCTATCTCTTCACTCCCTCGCCGGACGGCGGCAAGAACCTCTTGAAAGAAGGGGTCTCTGCTAAGAAGATCTATCAAGTGGGAGACATCATGATTGACAGTCTCTTCTTTCATATGAAGGAAGCAGAAAAATCAAACATCCTGGTCCGATTGGGCCTTCAGAAAGACCCCTCCCGCATCTCTCCCTACGCTCTCCTCACGCTCCATCGTCCCAGCAATGCCGATGATCAAGGCTCTCTGACGAAGATCCTGAAGGGTCTCGAAGTCATTTCGAAGAGAATACCCATTTTGTTTCCCGTTCACCCCCGGACCAGGAAACAGTTGTCTGCGTTTGGACTTCAAGACAAAATTCTCTTCCGAGATGTCCGTCGGCGAGCCGACCTGAGTTCCCCCGGCTTCTACGGAATGGATCCTTTGGGTTATCTCGATTTTGTCAAGCTGATGGTTCATTCAAGACTGGTCTTTACGGATTCTGGAGGGATTCAAGAGGAGGCGATGGTCCTCAACATTCCCTGCCTGACCCTTCGTAACACCACCGAACGTCCCATCACGATTACCCAAGGAACGAACGTCCTGGTCTGGAATGATACCCAAAAGATCATTAGGGAAGCGTCCAAGATCCTAGCAGGGAAATCGAAGAAGGCCAAGATCCCTGCCCTTTGGGACGGGAAGACAGCGGAGAGGATCATCAAAATTCTGACTAAGACCCCTTCCAGGCCTCATGAGAAGTCCTGAGACACGGTTTTAGAGGCTAGGTCGCATTGGGCTCTGGAGTTCTTGGGTGACAGAGACAAGGTTCAGGCACAAACATGTTGAAAAATAGGGTTTTGCTGATTGCATTGGATGGTGTCACTTTCAAAGTGATCCGCCCTTTGATAGAGGAGGGGCACTTTACCAAACCTAGCCAAACTTATGGCGGAGGGTTCGAGCGGAGAGCTTCTATCCACCATGCCCCCTGTAAGCGGTCCGTCTTGGCACGCCTTCAAGACGGGGAAAAATCCTGGCACGACAGGAGTCTTTGACTTTCTAAGGCACGACCCCAAGAGATATCAGACCTCTTTGATTCAGCTTGGACAACTCCCCGACCCAACGATCTGGGATATCGTCGGCTCCCTTGGCGATTGCTGCATCGGTGTTTATGACTTGCCCACCACGTATCCTCCGGTGGAAATGAATGGGTTCTTAGTGGCAGGTTTTCCAATTCCCGACCATGCTCAAGATTACACTTACCCCTTAGAGTTAAAGGCAGAGCTCGATCGTGTGACGGGAGGGCACCGTACCGACATCCGATATAGGAACTACCGAAGGCACGAAGACTTTCTTAACGATGTACACAGTCTACTTGATCAGAGGATGAAAGCTTATCACTTTCTGAAAAACAAATACGACCCCGAATTGTTCATTTTCGCCTTCACGTGCACGGATCGCGTCCAGCATCGACTGTGGAGATACATGGATCCTGAAGAACATGGAGACGACGTCCATCACACGAAGTATCGAGAGTTGGTCCATGACTTCTGGAAACATCTCGACGAAGCGGTGGGAAACATCTTGGAGACAACGGATGACAAGACAACCGTTTTTATTCTTTCCGATCACGGGTTTGGAGTTCAAGACGAAACCTTTTACATCAATCAGTGGCTTCTCCAAAAAGGTTTTCTCAAGCTCAAAGGGGATGGACTGAAATCCAAGTCGTTTTCCCAGAGAATCCACAATTTCAGCTCCAACCTCGCCCAACACCTTCCTCTGCCAGAAAACTTGAGACAACGGGCGCCCCGGTTCCTAAGCAAGCCGAAAGAGAGGAAGGTTTCATATGAGTCGATGCTGGGGCAGATTGACTGGAGCAGAACAAGAGCTTACAGTCCTCCTCATACATCGGTCTACGGAACAATTTACATCAATTCGGAGGGCCGCCAAGATCAGGGCACGGTTTCCCCACGGTTATACGAAGAGCTCAGAGAACAAATTATCCATGAACTCAGAGTGCTCAGTGCAACCACTCCAAATTTGCAGATTCAAATATTCAAGCGAGAAGAACTGTATCGCGAAAAATATCTATCTCAGGCGCCCGATCTTGTTTACGTGATCAATAACTGGCGCTGCATCTCTCGTTCCTCTTTTGTTCAGGGGGCTGTTTTTCAAAAGGACTCCCTCCGCGAGGACTACAGCGGAACCCATCGTCCTGAGGGGATTCTCATTGTCAGAGGGCCTGAGATTCGCAAAGACCATCGATTAGGACAAGCGGAGATCATTGACATCGTCCCGACCCTTCTCCACATTCTTGAAATCCCAATTCCCGACGATATGGACGGAAGAGTTCTGAAAGATCTCTTCGAACCCGAGAGTGATTTCGCTCGAAGGGAGATCCGTTTCGTGAACGCACCTACTCTGCGCACAGAACGGGGGGCCAAGGAAATTCAGGATGAATCGGTGCGCAGATCTCTCGAAGACCTTGGGTACCTTTAAACCGGCGAATGAGGATGAGCATTTTAGAACAAACAGCCCTGGTGAAGGAAAGTATCGCTCGTCTCGATCATTGGATGACACGCTATGGTTGGGCTGGGTACGACCCTTATGATCTGAAACAGCATCCCTTCCTTTCTTCAACATCTGGATCTGCTTTCTCCCAAAGGATTCTCCGTCAGATTCTCTTGATCACCGAATCTTTCTTTCCTTCCATCCCAAGAAAAGTCTTACGTATTCCTAAAACGGTGAACCCTAAGTCGATGGGGCTATTTGCTGCAGGTTACCAAGTTCTCTACGAAACGACAAGAGACACAACGTACCTTACGAAAGCCCAGAGGGCTCTTCAGTGGTTGGAAGAAAACCCCTGCCAGGGTTATGATGGACTCTGTTGGGGCCATCCTTTTAGCTGGCAATCGAAAATCCTTGTCCCGAAGGACACACCGTCGTCAGTCATCACGGCTATCATCGGCGACGCCTTTTGGCGGTTTTACCAAAGCACCCAAGATCATCGCTTTCTTCACCCCTGTCAGAGTATTTGCGAGTTCTTCCTCCGTAACCTCAACATTGATGTCCTGGAGGAGGACTCCCTTTGCTTCAGCAAGACACCTCTCGACCACTTCCATATCCATAACGGTAACCTTTTTGTGGCCGATTTTTTGATCAAAGTCGGGAAGGTTTCAGGACGAAAAGAATATCTTGAGATGGCCGAGAAAGCGCTAACCTACACGCTGAAGCAGCAAAATGAGGATGGTTCTTTTTGCTATTGGGGAAAAGATCAGGAGAAGGAGTGCAAGATAGACCACTACCATGCCGGTTTCGAAATTCGCTCTCTTCACTCGATATGGAAATCGACCGGAGAAAAAGGAATCTATGAGGCGCTTAGAAAGTGCTATCGCTTCTATTGTGAAAATCTTTTCACATCCGAGGGGTATCCTAAAATGAGGCCCCAGTCGCTTTATCCCATCAACATCCATAGCTGTGCCGAGGCCATTCTTTGTCACAGCACTCTTGCGCCTGATTTTCCAGAGACCTTAAGCTATCTGGGGAGATGCGTTCCTTGGATCTTGAAGACCATGCAACATCCCGAGGGTTGGTTTATCTACATGGTTCGAAAAGCCAAAACGGGATTCGACTGGAAATTGAAAATTCCTTACATCCGTTGGGGGCAGGCGTGGATGCTCCGAGCCCTCGCAGAATGTTACGCTTTGATCCTGAAAGGGGAAGAAAGCAGATCCATATCATGAGAATTCTACAGGTCGGTCCTATTCCTCCTGACGTCGGCGGCCGGACGCGCGGCGGCGTCGCCACCCATCTCTGGGGTCTTGTAACCCATCTGGCTAGACAGAATCACCAGATTGCCGTGCTCGCAGATAACACCGTCACCGAGGACAAGGGTTCGAAAACCCAAGAGGGGATTGAGATCTATGGCCGGCGTCGACCTATCCAAGCTCTTCGGACTTGCCGTGTCCTTGACCCCCAATTTCTGAGAAATGTTGGCCGTGTCAAGCGTGGGTGCGGTTCCCTTCAGCATTTGCCTGGAATCATCGTGCAATCCCTGGACTATGACCGTGTCATCCACTTGTTTCAGCCCGACGTCATTCATGTTCACCATCTCGAGAATCGGTTCCCCTATGCGCACTTCCTAGGAAACGGCCGGTCCCCAATCGTCACGACGATTCACTCTACCCACTCTGTGGAATTCGCCCAAGCTCCCCTGAAGGACCTCCGGCATCGGTTCATTGACCGAAATCTGCAGCTGGCCCCAAACCTGATTTTCGTGAGCCACTTCGTCAAGAAACGGTACGAGGAACTCTTCCCCAACAGGCTGGAGAAGCTGAAAACCTGGGTTATCCACAATCCTATCGACGTCTCGAAATATCCTTCTATCCCAATCGATAAGGCGCGGCAGCACATCGGGAGAGAACCTGGTCAGCTTCTGATCCTTTTTGTCGGTGGCTTGATCCCGCGCAAAGGACCGAAGATTCTGATGGAGAGTGCCATCAGGCTCAAAGCCAGAGGGATCAACTTTAATCTGATGCTCGTTGGAGATGGACCTCAGAGAGCTGAACTCGCGAAGCTGATTGAAGAAAAGGGGCTTTCCTCCTGTGTTTCCCTTGAAGGTCCAAAGGTCCAGTCGGAATTGGCATATTACTACCATGCCGCCGACCTTTTTGTCCTGCCAAGCTTCATGGAAAGCTTCGGCCTTGTCTTTTTCGAAGCTATGCTTTGCGGGTGTCCAGTTCTTGGAAGTCCAAGTGTCTTGAGCGAGCTTCTTCCCTCTCGCGAATATGGGTATCTGACATCTCAAGGGGATCCCGAATCCTTAGCCACAGCTATTGAGACTGCGCTGAAACAGTCTTGGGATAGGGAGAAGATTAGGAGCTATGCGCTTCAATTCGACTGGGCCATTAAAGTCAAAGAGTTCGAGGAGGTTTACCGGGCGGTGGCCGATCCCCTGTCTTCTGGCGCCTCATGAGGAATTTGAATGAACAAGGTTTTTGTCTCGGCTCTCGATGGAGCCACATGGACACTTCTTCAACCTTGGATCGATCAGGGCGCTCTTCCGAACCTCGCTAGGGTGCAGCGCGAGGGTGTTTCAGGTATCCTGCGATCTACCCTTCCTGTGATCACCAGTGCCGCCTGGTCAGCGTTTGCGACTGGCAGGGACCCTTCCAATACAGGAATCTATGACTTTTTCTCGTGCCAAAACAAATCCTATCTTGTCCGCACGGTGACCCGCCTCCAGGTGAAAGGTATTTCATTGTGGAAACAGCTCAGTCGCCATGGGAAAAAGTCCATCATCATCAATGTTCCAATGACCTATCCTGCTGAAGAAGACCCGAATATTCTAACGATTGCAGGAATCCCCGCTCCTCATGTCGACAGCCAGGGATTTACCCATCCCCCGTATCTCTTCGAACAATTCCATCTGGACAGACATCAGTATCGGATCAGCGTTCGGCTTCCCAAATATGAAGGCAGATACGGGGACCTGATTGCCGACTTAAAAAAAATGGTGAGAGAGCGTCTGAGAGCTGCTGAGGTACTGATCAAAGAGAGATGGGACCTTTTTATGGTCCATTTCTATGCCACGGACGTAATCCAGCACGCCCTCTGGAGGTTCGTGGATCCCAGTCACCCTCAGTATGACTCAGACAGCGCAGCCAAGTATGGAGATGGACTTCTCGAAGTATTTTCAGAGGTGGACCAAGCTATCGGCAGACTATTGAGCCAGGTCGATCATGATCTTACGACAATCCTCGTCATGTCCGACCATGGCTTTGGCCCAAATCGCTATACCTTCCATATTAATCGGTGGCTTCAAGAGAGGGGGATGCTGAAACTCCATCCCCCTCTCACCCGAATCGGCTGGGACGTCTCCGAGATCCTACTGTCAAGGTTGGGTCTTGCTTCTGATGGGATGACCGGTCAGGTCATGAGAAGATTTAGTTTGATCCTCGGGGTCATCCTTCCCTTAACTTTGCAGCATGGAATGTTACACGTCCTCAGGCGGATCCTATCCCGATTCCCAGTATGGTCCAACTTTCTGAATCCCCGGGGTTACCACCACATGTTGGGAGGCATGAACTGGAGGAAGACTCGGGCATACTCCGTCGGGACAACCGGTCTGATCCGCATCAACCTCCGTGGCCGCGAACCGCAGGGAACGGTGGCTCCTGGTCAGGAGTATGAGGAAGTCCGTGAAGCTATCGCAAAGGAACTTCTCGCTTTAACCGATGCACACGGGCTGAAGCTCTTCGACCGTGTCTTCCGAAAAGAAGAGATTTATCATGGATCGTCCCTCGATGAAGCACCCGATCTGATTCCCTTATCTGAAACCGTGGGTTGCTATTTTTACCCCTTCTTAGACCGAGAGGGGATCGTCATGGAGCCGGAACGTTTTCGATCCGGAAACCATCGAAGAGATGGCATCTTGATTGCGAAGGGACCTTTCATTAGACAAGGAGGGAACCTGAAAACGACCGACATCACGGATCTCGCCCCAACGATCCTTTACACCTTGGGCGTTCCAGCGCCTCGAGACGTGGACGGATCCGTGACTCGAGAGATGTTTCGGCCGGACTTTCTTGCTGAACACCCTGTTCAGCAAAGCGAGGTCTCAGAGTCTGCGGCACTCGATCAAACCGTATTACCCGATGATGAGATTAAGATGGCGAAAAAACTAGAGGATTTGGGTTATCTTTAGGCTCTGGATGAGGGTGAAGAATAAAAATGGTTGTCGTATCACCCCAGTCACCCATAGTTTCAATTGAATTGAAAGAGAAAGGGTTTCCTTATTGATTCAACGGAGGATGAGATCCCCTTTCGAGTTCTGGAGCAGGAGCGAGACTTGAAACGACCCAACATTCTACTCGTTGTGTTAGATGCCGTTCGCTTCGATCACCTGTCATGTTACGGCTACGGAAAGAAGACTACCCCAAACATCGACAGGCTGAGCACGCGAGGAATTCTGTTTGAGAATGCATTTTCCACTTCATGTTGGACTCCCCCGTCTCACGCATCTCTCTTTACGGGGCTTTATCCCTCCTTTCACGGTGTCTACACAGGAGATTCGGTTCTGGACGTGTCCGATAAAACCCTCGTCGAAATTCTTCGAGACGCAGGTTATCGGACCCTTGGCATCAGTTCCATTCCCCAACTCAGCGTCACGAAAGGGTTCAATAGAGGGTTTGATGAATATGTTGAAGCCTGGAAATTGGATCAAACGGGACGGCTGACTCCCAAATGGAAAGCTAAGATACGTTCCTTCCTGCGTCTCGATGATCCAATAACGCGATATACTTACGAACAAATTCGGAGATGGATCAAAGAGCATGACCCTTCGATGCCCTTCTTCATTTTTGCAAACATGAATACCGCACATTCACCTTATGATCCTCCAACGAGGTTTTTGAACCGTCATGCCGCCAGCCCAACGAACTTTCAGATGACCAAGAAACTTAAGGACCTGTCGACCCGGGATGGCTATCGATTCATGGCCCGCCAGATGGAGGTGACAGAAGATGAATTCACAGGATTGGAATGTCTTTACGATGGTGAGATTACCTACTTGGACGAGCTCCTTGGCAAGCTGTTTGTCCTCTTGCAGGCAGAGGATCTGTTAGAGGATACCTTGATCCTCTTGCTTGCTGATCACGGCGAAAACCTCGGGGACCACGGACTCATGTATCATCAATTTTGTCTCTACGACTCTCTCATACGGATCCCGATGATCTGGCATTACCCCAGATCGATCCCTCACGGAGAACGGGTTTCAACCCTGGCATCGATGGTCGACGTTATGCCGTCGATTTTAGGGTTAGCCGCCCTTCCGCCGCCATCTGATTCTTCCCGCCAAGGGATTTATTTGTTTCCAGATCGTCAGTCTAATAACCCTGAAGGCAGGAACTTCGTGGTCGCCGAATACCAAGCCCCCCCGGGGGTCTTCAACTATTTCCGGAGAATGACACCCGATTTTGACTATTCCGTTTATAAGAAAGGATACAAGAGTATCCGTACCCTTCGGCATAAATATATCGTTTCTTCGAATGGACATGAAGAGCTCTATGATCTCGCAAAGGACCCGAAAGAACAAAATAACATCGGCAACAGCCTTCCCGCGATAGCAGACAGCCTCCGCCAGACGCTCTTCAAGACCGTTCGAGACTTTGGAAAGGAACGAGGGGCGAAATCATCAAAGGAAGAAAATGACGTTACGATTCAGCAGCTCAAAGCGCTCGGATACCTTTGACGGCAAAGAGGAAGATGATGGGACGAATTCTGGTGATTGGACTGGATGGAGCGACCTTTGAGGTCATCGAACCTTTGATCAGCGAAGGCAAGTTGCCAACGATCGAGCGGCTGCTCCGTGAAGGAACGAGAGCGGTCCTGGAGTCGACTGCCTTTCCGCACAGCGCGCCGGCGTGGACATCCTGCATGACAGGAGTCAATCCAGGGAAACATGGGGTGTTTGGGTTTGGGGTGCGGGATGATCAAAACAATTATCGGTTCCAATTGCCCAACTCCACCACCGTGAGAGCAAAGACTCTCCCCCGTCTGCTTTCAGAGTATGGGAAGTCCAGTGTGCTGATCAACGAACCCATCTCATTCCCACCCTATCCGATCAACGGCACGATCATCTCTGGAATGCTCACTCCTCAGGGAGCGAGGTTCACCTTTCCGCCGGAATTCCAACAGGAATTGCTAAAGGTGGTTCCAAATTATGTGACCGAAGTTTCTCCATTCGATTTTGATCTCGAAAGCACTGCCGGCAAAGGAGCCTATGCAGAGGCTCTCTTTGACACGATACAAGCTCGCACCCAGGCAGCTCAATTCCTGATGGAAAAGGAAACCTGGGACTTCTTTATGGTCGTCTTCACGGAGTTGGATCGGGTCCAGCATCACTTCTGGGCGGAGATGGACAAATCCCACCTCTTTCATCATCAAAAGGATTCCTCCTTGAATCGGGTGATTCCGAGAACCTATGAGGCACTGGACGAAGCAGTACGGATCATCACAGAAGCACGACCCTCTGACACCCAGGTCTTTGTCGTTTCCGATCACGGGGCAGGCCCACTCGAAAAGATCTTCTACTTGAACAAGTTTCTCGAAGAAAGAGGGTTTCTAACCCTTAAGACCCCCATTCTCTCGGAAAAGCAGAACCCGGTCAAAGCGCTGATCAGAAAAATCCCTGGCACAGAGGCCGTCTACAACCGCCTGGTCCGGCTCAACCGCAAGAGAAAACAACAGAGTCTTAAAGCAAGTGATCCCCGTCATTACCAACAGAAGATCGCACAGTGGGTGGCCGAGGAGAGGGTAGATTGGGATCGTACCCAGGCGTTCACCGATCACTACGGGGTTCGAATCAACAGAAAAGGACGTGAGCCCAAAGGAATCGTGTCCCCGGGGAAAGAAAGCCAGAAGATTCTCAACGATCTGAGAGAGCAGCTTCTCGGTTTGCGATTCCCCCACAACGGAAAGCCCGTGATTACAGATCTCCGTGAGGGCAGCGAGGTTTATCACGGACCCTTCGCACACTTAGCCCCGGATCTCATCACCTTTATGGATGTGGGCAACCCCCATCCGTCCTATTTCACCCGTGAGGTGTTCCGCGATTCCTTGGTGACCACGGGTGCCCACAAGAGAGACGGGATCTTCATCGCCTGGGGACCCGGGATCCGCCAAAATCATTCCCTTGGAAGAGCCCATATCGTTGATGTCGCTCCCACCGCTACCTACACCGTCGGGATTCCCCTCACCCCGGAGATGGATGGGAGGGTGCTGGATATTTTCGACCAGGGACTGGATCCTTTGAGGTTATCGGACCGCCGAGGCACGTCCATGCTCTCGCAAGAGGGAGAGATGACTTACACTCCAGAACAGGAGTCAGAGATAAAGGACAAATTGAAAAGCCTTGGGGTATCTCGATTAGCATAAGACCATGCTTGAAACTATCAAACATCTGACGAAACACTCTATCGTCTACGGGCTTGGAGGGACGCTGAATAAGCTGATCGGTTTTTTTTTGTTACCCGTCTATACTCGTCTTCTGACCCCTGCCGATTATGGTATCCTTTCTCTCCTCACCGTTACCAGCAGTCTTGCAACGATCGTGGCCCAGCTCGGCTTGGGCTCTGCATTTTTTCGCGAGATCATCTACGAAGGATCCGACGAACAAACGGTGGAGAGCACCACGCTCTATTTCCTTCTGGGAGAATCGGCACTCTTTTTTGGGACCCTGATCCTCATCTCTCCTGGGCTTTCCAATTTGGTCTTTGGTACGATGGATCGGGTCTATCTCCTTCGTCTGGTGTTTCTGGCGGATTGGGTGGGGGTAGTGGATGTTGTCTTCAATGCAAGGTTGCGCGCTCGAGCCCAATCATCACTCTACTCCCTGCTCTCGGTGGCACGATTCACGGTTGGCATCCTTCTCAATCTCTATTATATCGCCGTTCTTCGCAGGGGGGTTGAAGGTCTGATCGTTGCCGCGCTGATTACAGATGCTCTATTCGCATCCCTCTACTTCGTCCTCATGGCAAAGGACCTTCGGCGAACCTTTTCAATACTCATCCTCCGCAGAATGCTCAGGTTCGGAATTCCTCTGGTCCCTGTTGGCCTGTCCAGTCTTCTCCTCACGATGGCAGACCGTTACTTCTTAAAACATTTCTCGACAATCGCTCAGGTGGGTCTTTATTCCCTGGGTTACAATATTGGGATGATCATGAACCTGGTGGAGCAGGCCTTTCAGCTTGCCTGGCCCCCTCACCGATTCGCGATTGCAAAACAACCGAACGCCAAGCACCAATTTGCCAGAATTCTGACCTACTATCTCCTGGCCTTTGGATTCCTCGCCATGGTATTGTCGCTCTTGGCCAAGGAGTTGCTCATGATCATGACGACTCCCAAATTCTATCCGGCCGCTGCTGTCGTCCCTTTAATCGCTCTCTCGTACATCTTTTCTGGGGTGCGTCATATGACGAACACCGGTCTCGCTATCTTGAACAAAAACTATTACGTTCCACCCATCATCGTGGGTTCTGCCCTGCTCAATCTCGGCCTCAATTACGTCCTCATTCCTCCTTACGGCATGATTGGGGCAGCCTGGGCGACAATTCTTTCCTACCTCTTCCTTGTCATCGTCCAGACTCTGGTCAATCTGCATTATTACTATATTCGATACGAATACGGGCGAATGGCAAAGCTCGCCCTGACATGGGGGGGCACCTACGGCGTGAGTCTGCTGATCGAGACCCCTTTCTTATGGCTCAATATCGGACTGAAATGCCTTCTGCTTTTTGCTTATCCGTTCTTCCTTTACGCCATTCGGTTCTATGAAAAAGAGGAACTCGAGGCGCTCAAAGGACTGCTACGTTCCCAACTCCGCCGTTGGAGAAATTGGAAGGCTTGATCATGAAGATCGGAATGGTGCTCGGGAACAAATTTCCACCGGATATCCGCATTGAAAAGGAGGTACGGACACTTCTCTCCGCTGGCCATCAACTCCATCTTCTCGCTTACCGGTCAGGAAAGGCAGATGAACGTCCCGAAGAGGAGATCGAAGGTCTCAGGGTTCGCCGCATCCTCAGGGAACCGGATCAGCTACAAACGGCTCGCCGATGCCTGAATTCTCTTCGCTTTTACCTCACCTTCACAAACCCCTATTGGGCATCCCACATCGAGCGATATGTCCGAGACTTCGAGCTCGATGCCCTTCATGTCCACGACCTCCCCCTCGTGGGGACAGCTCTGGAAGTCAGCCAAAGGCTTGGCATTCCACTGGTGGCGGACCTCCACGAGAATTATCCAGCCTCCCTCAGACTCTCTATTGAGGCTGACCCAAGTTCCAGATCGTGGCTCACACCCCATCCAAGGCGTTGGGTCCCTTACGAACGAAGGGTGGTCCGTTCTGCCACTCACGTGGTTGTCGTCGTCGATGAAGCAAAGGAGCGATTGATAAAGGACTATGGCCTTGAACCGGAGAAAATTACGGTCGTCATGAACGTGGAGGACGCAGACTATTTCAAGAGTCTAGACTTGGATCAAGACATTCTGACCCGCTACAAGGATTCTTTCGTCATCTCTTACATTGGGGGCGGCGGGAAACATCGCGGACTGGATACTGCTATCAAAGCGATGCCCTATCTGCGCGAGTCGACCTCACAGGTGAAACTTGTGTTGGTCGGTATCGGCCGCCAAGAGAGTGACGAATATCGGATGATTGCCGAGACCCAACGAGTCCAGGATCATGTGGAGATCATCGGGTGGCAGCCATTTCATAAGGTCCCAAGTTATATCGAGGCAAGTCACGTCGGCTTGGTTCCTCACCACCAGAATCCCCACACAGATGCCACGGTCCCTCATAAGCTCTTTCAATACATGCTCATGAGCAAACCGGTGGTGGTGAGCAGCTGCCGCCCTTTGAAACGCATCGTTGAGGAGACAAAGAGTGGCCTCGTTTTCCAGGCTGGTGACCCAAAGGACCTCGCCAAGCAAATCCTGATGCTTCATATCGACCCTGCCCTTCAGAGAGAGTGTGGCCGGCGTGGTCACGAGGCAGCTACTCATCGATACGACTGGGCAATAGAAGGAAGAAAGCTAACTGGACTATACCAGTCTTTGTCAGAGCAGAGACGCAGAGAGGACAAGCCTTGAGACACTTGCCACACCGATTCAAAGGGGAATTCCTTCAGAGATGACGAAGACCATCCTCATTATCGCTTTTTCAAACCTTGCCACTGACCCTCGGGTCAATCGTCAAATACGCTTTCTCAGGGACACGTATCGCGTCATTGCTGTCGGTCTGGCTCATCCCGAGGTGGAGGGCGTGGAGTTCATTCCTGTCACGAAAATGAAGAAGAGCTCTCCCAATCCTTTGGCCTTCCTTCAAATCCTATTCCACCGGTATGATCATTGGTACTGGCAGCAAAAGCACGTCATCGATGCATTCAACAAACTGTCGAACGTCCATGCGGACCTGATCCTGGCCAATGACCTTCAAACCCTTCCTCTGGCATTGAAAGTGGCCAAAGGGGGCCAAGGTGATCCTGGATGCCCACGAGTATGCACCCGCGGGAATACGAAGATGTTCTCTCATGGAGGCTCCTCTTCCAAAATTATGCGACCTATCTGTGCCGAAAGTACATTCCCCAGGTCCATGGGATGACCACCGTCTGTCAAGGGATCGCCGAGGCCTATCAACGCGATACAGGGATCAAACCGCTTGTCATCACCAGTGCTACCGATTACGAGGAAATTCAACCACAGCTTCGTTCGAAGGACCAAACGCGAATCCATCTCATTCATCACGGCGTTGCCAGCCCCCCTCGAAAGGTGGAGAATATCATCAGAATGATGGACGATCTGGACGACCGATTCGAACTTAACTTCATGTTAACCGGTTCAGACTCAAGATATCTCAACCATCTGAAGGGTTTGGCTCGACGCAGGGCAAACATCCATTTTCTCCTCCCCGTCCCCATGAGAATTCTTCCTCGGGTCCTCAATTCCTTCGATGTAGGAGTACATCTTCTCGAACCCCTCAACTTCAATTCCCTTCATAGCCTACCCAACAAATTCTTCGAATTTATCCAGGCTCGGCTTGCCCTCGCGATCGGACCTTCCCCGGAGATGGCTCGGATTGTGAAAGAACATGACCTCGGTCTCATCTCGCCGGATTTTACCCCGGTAGCGCTTGCGCGTTGCCTTCTAGCGTTGGATCGGGAAAAAGTGAATTATTATAAGTTGCAGTCTCACAAGATCGCACGGACCTTGTCCTCAGAACAGAACAAGAAGATCTTGACCGATCTCGTCAGGCAAGTTCTTGAAGCATAGGTCATCGTATGAAGATGATCCTTATCCTCTCATTTTCCAATCTGGCCACGGACCCCCGGGTTAACCGTCAGATCCGTTTTCTGCGCGACCGTTACCGTGTTGTTGCTGCTGGGTTGGCTGATCCTGGCATCGAGGGTGTGGAGTTCATTCCTCTCGTGAAAGAGATCAACAGATTACGGCTTCTTCTGCCTGCCCTGAAACTTCTCGCTCGGCGATACGAAAGCTGGTACTGGGGACAAAGTCATATTCAGTATTGCCTCAGGGCTCTATCGCATGTCCGGGCAGACCTCTTCCTTACAAATGATCTCGATGCCCTGCCAGTGGCGTTACGGTTGGCCAGGGGAGGTAAAGTCATCTTCGATGCTCATGAGTACGCGCCGCGACAATACGAAGATGTGTTTCAGTGGAGGCTCCTTTTTCAGGAATACTCGACCTATCTCTGCAAAACATACATCCCGCGGGTCCATGGCATGACGACGGTCTGTCCAGGCATTGCAGAGGCCTATGAGAAAGACACCGGAGTCAAACCTCTCGTGATCACGAGCGCCCCGGATTATGAAGACCTCGAACCCAACCTATTTGATCAACAGGAGAGAAAGATTCGCCTGATTCATCATGGGATTGCCGGTCCGTCACGGAAGATAGAACATATGATCAGGATGATGGATTTTCTTGACGACCGTTTTGAACTCAATCTCATGTTCATCCCTGCGAATCCGGGATATATCAAGTTTTTGAAAAAACTGGGCGCCAAGAGACCCAGCGTCCGTTTCCTTCCACCCCAACCCATGAGAACGCTCTCACGGTACCTGCATCAATTTGATATCGGTGTTTCTCTCATCGCGCCTACAAACTTCAACTATTTTCACATCCTTCCCAACAAATTCTTCGAATACATTCAGGCTCGCCTCGCCCTTGCCGTCGGGCCTTCACCAGAGATGGCGCGGATTGTCAAGGAATATGACTTAGGGGTGGTGGCTGATAACTTCACTCCTGAAGCGTTGGCCGAGCGCCTACGGAATTTGGATCAGAACAAAATAGACCATTACAAGTTACAGTCTCATCGAGCAGCCCGGCTTCTTTCGGCAGAAGAAAACAAGAACCTCCTGCTCCGTCTCGTCGAACAGGTGCTTCAAGGATAGAGGACTGATGAAAACCATCCTTGTTCTTTCTTTTTCAGATCTGGCAACGGATCCCAGGGTGAACCGTCAGATCCGCTTTCTCAGCAAAGACTACCGCGTAGTGGCTGCTGGACTCGCCCCTCCAGGGGTCGAAGGGGTCGAGTTTGTCCCCATCGTAAAAAAAATAAACATGATCGCGCTCGCTCTCCCTTCCCTTAAACTCCTCACGCGTCGTTTTGAAAGCTGGTACTGGGGCCAGGGACATGTCATCGATTGCCTTAAGAAGCTGTCTCATCTTCGAGTGGACCTTGTTCTTGCTAATGACATCGAAGCCTTGCCAGTGGCTTTGAGGGTTGCCCAGGGAGCCAAGGTGATTTTGGATGCCCACGAGTATTCCCCTCTCGAATTTGAAGATATTTTCTTGTGGCGACTGTTTCTCCAGGATTATAATGCCTATCTTTGCAGGACCTATATCCCTCGAGTCGATGCTATGATCACGGTGTGCGAAGGCATTGCTGAAGCCTACGAAAAGGAGTTCCTCACACGACCCACCGTGATCACCAATGCAAGGGAGTTCGAAGACCTTTCACCGCGTCCCCTGGACTACAATTCTTCTCAGATTCGCTTGGCCCACCATGGTGCCGTCGGCCCATCTCGGAAAATCGAAAATATGATTCACATGATGGACTTACCTCGACGGACGCTTCGAGCTCAATTTGCTCCTCATCGAGAAATGGCCCGGGTACGTGAAGCATTTGAAGCGACTGGCCAAAAAGAAAGAAAATATTCATTTCTTACCCCCTGTACCGATGCGCACTCTACCTAAGTACTTGAACCAATTCGATTTAGGTGTTTTCTTGCTCGAGCCGACGAACTTCAACTATTACCACGCCCTCCCTAACAAGCTCTTTGAATTCATTCAAGCTCGACTTGCCATTGCCATCGGTCCGTCCCCCGAAATGACACGAATTGTGCGGGAACACGATCTGGGTGTCGTCTCAAGAGATTTTTCCCCGCGGGCATTAGCGGAATGTTTAAGCCAACTTGACTCACAGAAGATAAACTATTATAAATCTCAATCTCATAAAGTCGCCGGCCTTCTTTCGGCGCAGCAGAACCAGATGATCTTCTTGGACCTCGTTCATCGTGTCCTTCAGGAGTGAAACATGTGTGGCATTGCTGGAATTTATCACTCTCATGGAACAGTTGACCCGAAAGTTATCGGAAAGATGACTGAGATACTTCGGCACAGGGGACCGGACGACGAAGGATATTTATTTGTAAGCACACCCACAGGCGCCTCCGAAGAAAGAAGTGGCCAGGACACCGTTCCTCAATTGAAAATCAGGACGAAATCGATCCAAGACCCCCTTCCACCCTCCAATCTAGCCTTCGGACACAGGAGATTGTCAATCATCGATTTGACGCCCTTTGGCCACCAGCCGATGTCTTACGACCATGGAGACTATTGGATTATCTACAATGGTGAAATTTACAATTACATCGAACTCAAAGAGGAGTTGAAGCAGTTCGGGTTTGACTTCCAAACGAACTCTGATACAGAGGTGATCTTAGCTTCGTACCTGAAATGGGGATCCGACTGTGAAAACCACTTTAATGGAGATTGGGCCTTTTGTATCTATGATAAACGGCAGAAGAAACTCTTCGCCTCTCGAGATCGTTATGGCGTGAAGTTCTTCTACTATACCTGGGATGGGGCGGTCTTTGCGTTTGCCTCCGAGATCAAAGCCTTACTTTCACTTCCTGGGCTTGATCAACACTTGGACCCGAGACAGATGGTTGATTTCTTGACCTTCGGTGTCATCGACCATAACGAAAAGACAATTTATGAGGATATTCACCAACTCCAGCCTGGTCAACATCTCACTTTGTCTCTTGAGCGAAATGAACTCAAACTCTCTTTCTACTATCGTTTGCATCATAATCCTGAACTTGGGAAATACGATCAAGACAAATCGTTGGAGTTTGCCAGAGAGATCAGGGATCTGCTCTACGATTCAGTCAAGATAAGGTTGAGGTCCGATGTCGCAGTAGGAAGTTGCTTATCCGGGGGATTGGATAGTTCCAGCATTGTCCTGTTCGTCAATCGCCTGATGAAAGAGGGAGGGCTTTCCACCTTTAACATCGGTAACCATCAAAAAACGTTCACCGCCTCTTATCGCAACGACCCCATTGACGAAACGCTTTACGCTCAGGAGTTGATCGCGAGGACAGCCATTGATGGAAAATTCACCTTCCCTGATGGAATCAAATTATGGGATGAACTCGATACGGTCCTCTATTGCCAAGACGAACCTTTTGGAAGTACATCGATCTACGCTCAATGGAATGTGATGAGGCTTGCAAGCCAACATGTCAAAGTGGTGCTCGATGGGCAGGGCGGGGATGAACTCTTTGGCGGCTACTTCTTCTATTCCCCGGCAGCAATGGCCCAAGGGAACATCAAGCTGTTTTTCCAGCGGCTGTCGCTTTATAAGAAAAGCGCTCTTCAGGAGTTATCTTTCGCATTAGGATTTAGGTTCATTCCGCAGGGGCTAAAGGAGAAGGTTCATAGGCTCTTCCGAAGAACGCATTTTAGGTTCTTGGAAATAATTTTCCCCCAGTATTCTGAATATGTCTCCTCTGCGGTGAAGGACATTGTTACGGAGGTAGCAACTCCAAATTTAAACCTCAGACTCTGGCAAGATTTCACGAAATATACCATCCCCCATCTCTTGCATTATGAGGATCGAAATAGTATGGCCTTCGGTGTCGAAGCGCGGGTCCCCTTTTTAGATTACCGATTCGTGGATTATGTCATGACTATTCCGGCCATCTATAAGATCAATCAAGGCTGGTCCAAGTGGATTTTTCGAATGGCCATGCAAGATGTCCTTCCGGAGAAGATTCTGTGGCGAAAGGACAAGATCGGTTTTTCCACTCCTGAAAAGCGATGGCTTCTCGACGGGGATAACCCCTTTACCTCTTTCATGAAACGTTATCAAATCCCCTACGATGGGAATACGTTCTGGTGGAGGCTGTTCATTACTTCCTATTGGATGAAGTTACGGGGATTCACCTGAGTAAATACCTTCTGACAGGCAGGATCTCTCTGCATGGTTTTAAGACTTTCAGGGTAGTTTTCGATAAACCAGGTCATAAAAAGCGTCATATCAATTTTCTCGCGGATCAGTTTCTCTTTCCTCGCTTTCCACTCCTCCTTCAAGCCTTTCTGAGTCAGGAAACCGATCGCTTTTTCAATGAGTCGAGGCATATCCTGAAAGGTAAGGATTAACTGGTAGTGTTCCTCCAGCTCAATGAAATTTCCAATCTTTCGTGCCTTCGGGTGATAACAGATCGCCGGAGTTCCAAGAAGTGCTGCCTCTGTCACCATGGTTCCTGTGTCGGCGATGAGCAGGTCGGCATAATAAAGAACGTGGTGTATCCTCTCTCTCGGGACTCTCAAGACATATTCGTTCAAGTCGTTGGAGACAGGCGCCTCCGAAGAGATGAAGACTTGTCCGTGCTTGCTCAATTCATGGACCAAATCTCTCCGCTCAGTTCGACCAAATCCTCCTATCCCAAAGTCATGGGTAGCATCAAAGGCATTGAACCTCAATACGACGAATTTCTTCCCTTCGGCGATGGGGAGTTGAGCGACCATCGTTCGATCTGGGTGAAAATACGCGGGATGGAGGTAGGCCAGCTCCTTAAACGAATTGATCCGAATATGTTTCTCGCCCAGATCTGCCGTGAGGTTTGACGGAGTAACGATGACGTCTGCAAACCTTCTGGTCAAACTCAATTCCAAACGGGTAGAGATAGCATCCATGAATAGGAGATTGGGTCTTTTCAGCAGAAGAGCGGTATAGACGGAGTAAATCCCTGTTCCCACGATCAAGGTCACCCCTGACTTTCTCAAATAGCGATAAGCAGAAAGAATGTCGGATGGGAGCACCAGAATCTTCCCGTATTTGGATGCGGGTGGATGTGAGTAAACAACATGAGGAAGGTTAAAAGTCCGAAGAAGGTAGAGGGTTTCTCCATAGTTCCGGGCCAAGACAATCAGGTCATGTCCCTTCTGAGTCAAGGCTCCAATAATATTCTTGAAAAAGTGGGCTTGAGCAGCTGTATTAATAAAGAAAGCGATCTTCATAACGTTTCTTCGGGCCTTCGCACATTTTAAGAGGACTTCACTGCATAGGCAGTAATGATGGCCCCATGCCTCATCCGACTCTCAATCCACGTCAGGGGACCACCTGTGAGAGTTAAGAGAATCCAAGCGACCCTTTGAAAAAGCGTGGTCTGTCCCTTCCCTTCTTTCTGCCAAGCTTTTTGGGGATCGAGACTTGGAAAGAGCGAGAGAACCAGCGTGGGTGGGTGCCACCAGTTCATGAAGTGGTCTGTCTTCATGAGCACGAATCCTGCTTTCTCGAGCAACGAGCAAAGCGTTCGGGTTCCGAAGTAGTGGAGGTCTCTCGGAACATCGAAGGCTGCCCATCTCTTTTTGAATATTCCATACTGAAACGATTCCCTGTTTGGAACCTGAATCACCAAAAAACCATCTTCCTTGAGAACCCGGCGAATTTCACGGCAGACGCCCAGAGGGTCTGGGGTGTGCTCCAAGACATGGTACAAAGTCACCACATCGAAAAAATGATCTGGAAAGCGCGCCGAGAAGAGGTCTCCCTTTAACACATCAAGCTTCATGTGCTCTTTTGCATAATCAGCTGAATCAGAGGTTTCGATCCCGTAGGTCTCCCATGTATGATTTCTGAAAACGTCCAACCGATCCCCTGTCCCGCATCCAAGATCCAGAACCTTCCCTGATCTTTTGCCGGTGAATTTTATGACTTTTGAGACTTCGTCCTTCAGGAGGTGGTATCGATAGGCTTTTTCTGCCGCTCTCAAGGCTCTTGCTAACCCTGAGTCTGCCTCTAGACTCTCTCTCCACGAATAAGTCTCCGGATAGAATCTGCCAATTTCATGGGAGTCGGGTCTCGGATTGATGTAAGCAAGGCCGCACCTCCGGCACTCCACCACGGAAAATTCATCCTCCGTGATTCTGAACTTGTCCTTTTTCCTGAAAAGAACTTTCGCATCATCAAAGCCACAAAGATTACAGTTCACGTGCTCCACGATCTATCCTCAACGCTATCCAGTCTTTTCTCCCGAACTCGCCACCCTCTGCATAGCTCAAGACCACTCTTTCAAGGCAACCTCCTTGGCAGAGATCCCGAACTTTTTCAAGATGTGATACACTTCCCGGCTCGGAATTCGCTTCCTTTTCTGAATCGCTCTCCTCTTTTTCATGAGATGAATAAAACCCTTCCATACTGAAAGGTAAACTCTTAGCACTATGCTGATCAACTCTGCCTTCGTATACTCCGACGTGAACCGGCCTGCGGCTCCTTTCCCTGAAAAGGCTCCGTAAGCCTGCCAGACATATCTCCAGAGGGTGTAGAACTGACCCAAGATGATCAGCGGTAGAGGGAAGTTCTTCAGGGAGACCCAGATCCGATTTCTTTCGACCAGATAGGCTTTGAAATGGGAATACGTTCCAGAACTGGCAGAGTGGAAATGGTGGACCATGGCCTTTGGACTGTAGATACATCTCCAGCCCGCGAGTTGGGCCCTCCATCCTAGGTCTGTATCCTCGCCATAAGCAAAGAAATCTTCATCATAAACGCCAATATCCTCCAGCATCTCTCTACGGAAGAGACAAGCACAACCGCTGGCAAAGAAAACTTCCGTCTCTGCATTGTATCGATCCTCACGATCCCATCTCCCGCGCCCAATCGCAAGGCCGTCTGGACAGACCACAAGCCCTGCGGCATCAATCCGCCGATCGCCGTGCTCGAAAAGAATCTTGGAAGCGCAGGCTCCGTAGCGATCATTCGTCTCAATGGACCTTTGCAGTTCCTCGATGCAGGCAGGCTCGAGTCGAGTGTCGTTGTTTAGGATCATGATGTATTGGCCCCGGGAGGAACGGATTCCCACGTTATTCCCACCACCGTAGCCAAGGTTCTTTCCGTTCGCAATCACCTTCACATCCAAAACCATCTCCTTCACGAACTCAAGAGAACCATCGGTTGATCCATTATCGACCAAGAGGACTTCCAGAGGGTGATACGTCTGAGTCAGGATCGAACCGAGACACTGTTCCAGAAATTGGCGACCGTTCCAATTAAGGACAATCACGGAGATGAGCGGGTTTTCTTTCACAAGTCTTATCCAAGAAAGAATTTCTACCACAGAGGTCACGGAGAAAACTTGTTCTATTTGGCGTGGAGCCGTTCGACCGCGCTCACGGCCCTGAGTCAATCGAAGGGGTACCTGCCAAATGAAAAGCCTTCCATGGTTTCAAAACAGAGATCCCATCATGTGTTTAGGATCTTCAGGAGATTCCGCAATTCTATTTGCGAAGGTCTGCCTGCCGCTAGGCAGGCGTGTTTCCGTGGTGAATCCAGTTTCATCAGTACATGATTTCATAGATGATCGTCGCATTCCCATTCTGATCGACGTACCTATATCGTTCCTTCAATTCTGTCGAACGGATAGACTCGAAGAAATCCGGATTATGATCCTTCGTATTTCCATCCACCAGGATGTATCTCACTCTATTCTTTCTCGCGAAATCCATCACCTCTTTATAAACCGCACCGGGAATCTCAGGGACGGACCGATGGGCGGGAAGTGGAATGAGTTCTCGGTCTGCATAGAAGGTCTCCTGCGGACTGTTACTCATGATGATCGTTCCCTCAGGGGTGTTTTGTCTTAGCCAGATGCCTGCCTTTCTCTGTTCCTCGCGATGTGCCCTCTCTGGTCTGACGGCTTGAGGCAGCTGGATAAGGATAACCGCAATCACTAAGAAGGCGACCCATCTCACTGGCCTCTGGATCTTCAACCATTGTAAGAGTCTCACGAGCTCTCCGACACCTACCCCAGCCCAAAAGAGAGAAAAAGCCACAACGGGAACCGAAAACCGGACCGTCGAAGGGCCCAAGGCAGCCAGTGAAACCAAGTGTAGAAGGACCAGGGAGGCCAAAAAGAGTTCGCCTCTTCTCCTGTATCTCACTGTATGAACCAATCCCAAAAATAGAAAGATCCATAATGTAGGATGATAGGCCCTTAGATAGGCATAAACGGTGAACGGGAGATTCTGAACGATTCTTCTCAGCCTGGGCGGAATTCTAAAACCTCTTCGCGTCGCCTTCGCCTTCTCTTGGCCTCCCGTGTCCTGCGGCAGACTCAAATATCTGGTTTGGGCTTTGATAGCCTTCTTGCTAATCAACCAACGGCCCGTCTCTTGGTGGATATGCAGCACATAAGGTGTAAAAAAAATCGAAAACATGACCACCAGGCCACACACCCACACTATTTTTCTGAACCATCCCCCTTGGAGCCCGCCATAGATCCCAACCCAAATGAGAAATGCAATAAGGTACCCCAGACCTTCAGGTCTGGTGAGGTACGCCATACCTAGAAACGCGCCCGACGCCAGAAGTTCGAAAGTCTTTCGCCCTTTCAACCCGACCCAGAACAAGTAAATTGAAAGAATGAGGAGCCCCCAATATGTGGCTTCGGAAAGGAGCATTCCTGAGTATGTTACAAGGTAAGGATGAAAAGAATAGAAAAGTCCAGTAAGAACAGCCTCCTTCTCACCAACGGCCTCTTTCACAAGGTAATAAAGAGGGATCAGGGCGAAAGTTCCAAGAAAGAGGGAGACAAATCTGCCGGCAATCTCCACATGCAGGGTGTCAGGAGAAGTCAAGTAAACCAGCAGCGGATAGAATGGATGCAGCTCTTCAGACAGGCCCTTAATAAAGTCTCCCCTGAGAAAATCCCTCGCCATGAATCCGTAATAAGCACCATCAATGGCGATTCCCTTGGCCGCCAAGGCCGCATAGAGCCGCAAGCTGAAGGCAACAGCGAATAGCAGTAGAAGCCTTTGCCTTTCGGTCATCTGTTTGCAGAAGAGGATCAGTCGATTGAGCATCATTCTTGTCAAAATTGAATTTTCACCGCCAAGACGCAAAGGGCGCAGAGAAAACACGGTTTTGCCCTGCCACGGGAGGGCGGCAGGGCAAAAGGTACACGAAGCGGAAACGAATGAAAGAGTTTCCGGTTCTCATTCAAGTCTTTTCCAGCAGGCTTACCCCTGACCGATTCCTCTTGTAACTCTTTCCACAAGCCCGGCATTTGGCCCTGCCCGATCGAAACGTGATCTGCTCCGCGCATTGGCAAACCCACCCCTTCACTCTCGCCGGATTTCCATAGGCCAAGGCATAGTCAGGAACATCTTTCGACACCACAGCCCCTGCCCCGACCAGAGCGTATTGACCAATCGTATGTCCGCAAACGATCGTGGCATTCGCTCCGATCGTCGCTCCCTTCTTCACCAGGGTCTTCCGAAACTCCGCCTTCCTTGAGATAAAGCTTCGGGGGTTAATCACGTTCGTGAAAACCATCGAGGGTCCACAGAACACGTCGTCTTCCAGAACAACCGCATCGTAAACAGAGACATCGTTCTGGACCTTAACGTTATTTCCGAGTATGACCCCTCGACTGATGAAGACGTTCTGACCGAGAATGCAATTCTCTCCAATCTTTGCCCCGGACATTACATGACTAAAGTGCCAGATCTGGGTTTTCTCCCCAATCTCTACCGGTTCGTCTATGATCGCTGTGGGGTGAACGAAATAGTTTCTCTCCATAGTTCAACCTCCAGAAAGACTGACTGGACTCCCTTCTTTTCTCAAGGATGCCTGGGCCGCTACTAGAATCTTGACCACGCGAAGCCCTGTGTAACCGCTGGTCTTTGGTTCCTGGCGAGACTCAACGCACTTGACGAAGTGCTCGGCCTCGACCCGGAGGGGTTCCACCATTCTAATGCTTGGGATGGTAATGTCCCCAAATCGCAGCGACAGATACTCTCCATAGGTGTTGTAGGAGGGACTTCGGACCCCCCTGTCGTAAATCTTCAATTTCTCTGACACCTCCATATCGTCGAAGACAACCATTTTCTTCGACCCCACGATGGTAATCTTTCTCATCTTGTGAGGGTCAAGCCAGCTCAAATGGATATTCGCCATTTTCCCATCAGCAAATCTCAAACTGACGAAGACCACATCTTCAATCCCCTTCTGAATGTAGCTCTCGCCATGGGCGGAGACAGTGACGGGCGGGTCTTCGATGAGATGGAGGATGACGGAAAGATCGTGAGGAGCGAAAGACAGAAGAGCATTCTCGTCTTGCCGGATTACTCCCAGGTTGACCCGCTGCGTATACAGGTAGTAGATGTCGCCCAACTCTCCCTTCGTGATCATCTCCTTCAGCCGGTCGACGACGGGGTGATAGAGGAGAAGGTGGCCGACCATCAGGATTCTCTTCCTTTTCTGTGCGATCTCCACGATCTCTTCCGCACCTCTCACATCGAGAGTCATGGGCTTCTCAACCAACACGTCCTTGTCTGCCATCAACATCTCTCTAGCCAGAGCATAATGGGAGACTGCCGAGGATGCGATCACGACGCCCCGGACGTCTGCATCTTCGAGGATGGGCTTTACATGATCGACCATCTTCACTTGAGGATACATCTTCTGAAGCGAAGACAATTTCGATCCATCTGAATCACAGACGTATTTCAACTGCGCCCCTCGTAATTCCGAAAAAACCCGGATGTGATTCTTGCCCCAAGCTCCAGCTCCTATCGTGGCAACGCCAACCATAAAACCTCCTCAAATGTAGAAGTAGACCTCGTCATACCCTTCCATCGTCCTGCTTTGAAACAGCAACGTGGAAGCCCATCCGTCTCATCGCCAATTCTTTTTCTTACTGCCTACAGCTTCTCGACGACCGTGCCATGGGGGGAAACATACACCACATCCCTCCCCAGGCTCTCCTGAGCCACCTGACGCAGCAGCCTCTTCGCGTTCTTGATGTCCGGAATCCGTCCGAGACATTCCTTGGCAAACCTTAACCGGTCCGTTCGGGAAATGATTCTGGGCGTAGAGGTGTTCAACTGGAAAAAATTCTTGAACAACTTCCTCTCCGTCACTCTCTGCCCGAACCTCACATCTTCGAGATCCAAAAGATAGAAATCCCACGACCTCTGTTTCTCAACCACCAAAAAATTACAGGTTTTCATGTCCTTGTGATAGATTTTTTTATTATAAAGATCTGCAAGCCACCCGGCAAAGGACCTAATGAATATTCTCTTTCTTCTGAAGCCTCCGAGACCCTGCAAGACATACCGATCAAGCTCCTGACTTCCTTCAAGAGTTTCCATCAGGAAAAAACTTTCCTTTGGCCCTAGCCAATGGTTCGTCTCAACCAAGGCTAAGGGTTGGACAGAGGAGATGCCTCGCGCCTTTAACCCATTCCCTCCAATCCAGGCCTTGCGTCCCCTGGATCTTCGTAGAAAGTCCTTCAAGCGATCCCAGAGATAAGGATAACAGAACTGTTTGACTGCGAGCTTCTTGTCTCGCCTCTGAGTCACAGAAACGATGACTCTCGGAGAATGTTTAGCCAGACCCTCAGGTTTTTCCCGTGCAAGATTCCGATGACCTTCTACGGCGGCTTTTAACTCGTCGAGGGGAAAATCCTTCCGGCGGAAAACCGTCAGGTTCCCTTCCTTTTCGAGCAAAAACTCCGTGCTGTTCTTGAGGCACCTCTTGGTCCTGCTACGCCACTGTCTTCTCTGAAGACGATCCATGCCGTGATGGATCTGCCGAAGGAACACTTCCCTTTTCTGAAGAGAACCGATTTCCTTTTCAAAGTAGATTTCAAGAAATGCCCTCTGTTCCTTTTCCAACCAAAACGATCTGAGAGAATGAAACAGATGCGTTATATTCCATAGTCTTTGCTTTAAGGAGGTGGCCTTACGGATCGAGGCACTATGCAGATCGGTGAGAAAAAGAGATCCCTTTGACCCACAAGAAGTTCCCGATGTGCAAATCGTTGTGGGTCAACCCGGCATCATGGAAGCGCCTCAGGGTCTCTGCCAGGGGTCTCACCATGGATTCGCTTTGGAGTGTGCCTAGCTCATCAGAAGCCGAAACCCCTGTTTCAAGCACTTCTGAGAGGTAGAGACTCTCCTTGACGGATCCCAGCCTTCGTTTTTCGATCCAACCCATCGGTTTCGGGACGGGAAGTCTTTGTCTTCGCAGACTATATGCTACGAGCCACTCCTTCCGTGCCTTCGAGGGTAGAATCAGATATTTGAGATATTCAAGCCAGTCCTTGCTCTTGTCGATTTTCAGAAAGACCTTCTGTCCAGTCGGTAAAATAACGAAGGCCGCCCGTCTCCATTTCGATTCTTTAATCAACTGGCCATTCAAAGCTTGGATGGAATGGAAGGGGTCTTCGAGGAAGGAGGACGGAAGAAGATGAAAAATGTCGTCTTCGATCCAACCCTTCATTCCTTCGGAAGAAAACTTCATGAGCTGCTTTCACCCGTCATCGAAGGCTTTTGTCGAATAATCTCTTTCAGAGAGCTGACGTTCTTTGAAGAACAGTCAAAACTCGGGGTCCATTGACTTCGAGGGAATACTCATTTTTCACAGTCTCTCTGCCTCGCAATCCCATCTCTCGCCTCAACGTCCCGTCTTGAATTAATCTGAGAAGGCGATCCTTCCACTCCTCCTCATGGTGAGCCCAGAAGCCATTGACGCCATCCTTGACGATATCTCTATTGATTCCCACGGGAGTAACCACGGCTGGGACACCGGCGCCGTAATACTGAAGGATTTTTAGCCCACACTTTCCCCTGGACCAGAGATCATCGGCCAGAGGCATGATGCCGATGTCGAAGCTCTTGCAAATCAACTCCCTTCTTCATCGAGGGACCACCGCTTCTTGATCACAGGGAGGATGGAACTTTCCAAGAATTGATCGCAAACGATCTTCAGTTGAAAGTGTGGGTAATGCTGATAAAGAGCCTCAAGGGTCGGCATGAGAAGCTTCAAATACTTCAAGGTGCTGCTGCTTCCAAGCCACCCAATGATCAGAGGTCCTTCAGGATGAAACTTGTTCTTGACTCCATAATGCGAGAGATCGATGGAAGTGGGAATGACTTCCACGTGGGAGTTATATGGAAGCGCTTCCGATCGTAGAAACTGATTCCCCGCCACCAACGTGTCCACCCGTCTCGCCATGTAAGCGAATTTGGTGCGTCGCGAGATCGAATGAGGACCCCTCGGGCCGGAACTCCTGTACATCAATGCATCATCGAAATCGTAGATGATCTTTCTGGCCTTCTTTCGGATCAGCCAGAATTCCAGCGGGTGGAATAGTTTCCTGTGAATGTAGAGGAGGTCGAGTTCTGTCAGTAAACGAGGAAACTGAACCCGGGCAAACCACGTCCTGGGGTAGAACAAGACCGATGTCTCTATCCCGTGGTCCTTCAAATACGGCAAATACTGAAGGACCCGATAACGACAACTGCTGACGTCTAACCCATGAATCAGGAAACCAACCTTCATGCTTTTTTCGCCACCAGAAAAATTGATTGAGAAAAATCAACACCCATCAATCGGAAGACAGGGTGTAGGAGATGAACTTTCAAAAAAAACCGTAAGAATGCGTCGTGAAAGTACCGACAGATTTCAACAACCTCAAATCCTTGACTGAGCAACAATCCGCCTAGTTCATCGTAATGGTATGGCGTCAGATGAGAGACATCTTTCCAGTAATGTCCAGGGGTGTAGACGTTCGGGGTGCTCAAGATGACCCTCCCCCCGCCATTCAAGATCTGGAAGATCCTCGCCATCATGGCTCTGCCTTGTTCCAGATCCAGATGCTCAATCACTTCAAACAAGAGAATCACGTCGAAGGTCTCCCGAATCTCCTCGAGTGAGTAATAGTCATGCGGGTAGGTGGAATCAATATCCATACTTTTGTAACGCACCGAGGGGCAACGGCTTCTAATCCGCTCTCCCAAGGCGCGATCGAAGGCTCCTACGTCAAGAATGGATTCGCCCTCCCTCACATACTTCAGGATGAATGGGAGTCGCTTCCTTACAACCTTCAGATTCCAAATCTCCGGGTATCGACGATGAATTCTCTCCCGCCACAGAACTTGTTCGCTCCAATTCATCCCACTGTCCTCATATTGATCCGCTCCTCGCTAATTTCGTTGACCCCCGGAGCTCTTCTATCCTCTTCGACCTCTCGCGACCTGCCTAAAAACCTCCGACATCTGCCTGTAGTTTCGCTCCTCCGAGAAAGACTCGACACGACTTCTAACAGGTGAACCCCCTTCAACAAGGAGATCCCTGATCGCTTGGCTCATCTGATCCACCTTCTTGGGATCCTCAATCACCCGGACCCTTTCCCCTTGATTGCGCGATTCCGCTCGCCCCATTGGCCGAGCTGGTAAGGACCGGCAGGCCGCTCGACAGAGCTTCAATGACGGTTAGGGAACAGGCATCGTAGAACGTAGGGTGGACAAGGAGGTCGGCTGCACCATAATATTTTTCAGGTTCGGCCGTGCTCCCGGCAAAGAGGACCTCTTCGAGAAATCCCGAAGCTTTGTGGCCAGACGCTAAGAAAGGAGCCTTCCGGTCTCTTCCCAAGACCAAGAGTTTCAACGGAGGCACCTCCTTCCTTCTTAAGGAGAGCCAGGGCCTCCATCAGGTGAGCTAACCCTTTCATCCTAAAATTATTGGAAACAAAAAGAATAACCTTCTCCTCCCCTAAGCCGTGCCTCTTTCTTATCGAATCCCGGTATTGCCGATTCTCGGGGGAGAACCGTTTGAGATCGACACCATTGTAGATGACGGTAATCTTCTCTTCCGGAATGGCGTACCAGTGAAGGATATCTTCCTTGACCATGTCTGAGATCGCAATGACCTTGGGAGGCTTCTTCTGTCTGTACGGTGCACCTTCGATCCAACCACTGGCCCATTGGCCAGGACTGAGAATTCTTCCGAGAAATCTTAGGATCCAGAGGACACGACGGTCATAAGCCTGCAGACTGCGCCAGAACCATGCCCAATGGACCCCTCCGTGCGGCTGGAAGACATCTGCTCTAAGAGTGTGTCCCGACGCCTAACGACAGATGGTAGTCTCCCTCTCTCGATTTCACGAGTGGCCCTGACCGCAAAGGAGAGGAGGCGAAGGCTTTTCGGAAAGGGAATCGTTCTGACAGGGTGGAAATGGATCTTGGGGTTTTCCTCAGTCCAGCGTTCCGTGTACACATGAACCTCAAACCCCTCTTCTACCATGCGGTCGCACAGCCCGACCAGATACCTTTCCATTCCTCCTCTCTCTTTTGAGAACTGCCGAATCGCCGTTGCAAATCTTATTGGATTCATCTGTTCGAGCGGAACCATGCCAATTTCGGACTGATTCGTTGTGTATGTGAATTCCCCCCCTGGCTTCCGCAGGCAGGTAGGGGCGGGGAGCTTCATTTCGCAGGATACTTCTTGAAGAAATTCTCTATCTGGGACGATACCTCTTCGATTTCCGATTCTGGCATCTCTGGATAGAGAGGAAGTGACAGGATCTGTCGAGAGACCTCTTCGGTCACGGGAAGGTCTCCTGTCCCGTATCCCAACTTTTTGTAGGCGTTCTGGAGATGAACGGGAACAGGATAATGAATGAGGGTTTGGATCCCTCGATCCCTCAAGAAAGCCCCCAACGAATCTCTCTCTATTGTTCGGATCACATACAGGTGATAAACGGAATCGACATGCTTCCTGACGGCGGGGCACCGGACATCCGCACCCTGAAGCCTCTGGGTATAGAGCAGCGCCTTTCTCCTTCTCTCTTCATTCGACCCATCCAGATACTTCAGTTTCACCCGAAGCACAGCTGCCTGTAACTCATCCAAGCGTGAGTTCACCCCTGCTGTTTCACTGACATAGCGCTGATGCCACCCGTACTCCCGTAGAGAACGAACTCGTGTCGCAAGTTCAGAATCGTTCGTGACCACCATTCCGCCGTCTCCAAGGGCTCCCAAGTTCTTCGTGGGATAGAAGCTGAAGGCCGCTACGGTCCCCCAAGCACCGCTCCGACGCTCCTTGTACCTGGCTCCATGAGATTGGGCACAGTCTTCAATGACATGAAGTCCATAGTGATTTGCTACATCTAAAATCCTCTCCATCTCTGCGACATTGCCATAGAGGTGGACAGGGAGAATCGCTTTGGTGTGAGGCGTTATCGCTTTTTCAATCCAGTTCGGGCTCATTAGGAACGTGTCCGGTTCAATATCGACAAAGACAGGCTCTGGCTCCGGATAGCTCAATCGCCGCTGCGGTGGCGACGGCCGTGTGCGACACCGTGATCACCTCATCCCCTGCCCTAACCCCGCAGGCTCGCAACGCCAAGTGCAGAGCATCCGTGCCACTTCCGACACCGATTCCAAATTTCACCCCGATGTAATCTGCAAACTCCTGTTCAAACGTGGCGACTTCCTGCCCTAGGATGTATCGACCACTCGCCAACACCCGCGCAATCGCCGCATCGATCTCATCTTTGTGGGCCAGATAACTCGCTCTTGGGTCAACCTGGGGAATTCTAATGGAATCGTTCATCACAGGACCTAAATATAACGGGAAAGATGCTCACGGTAAAAGGCCAACGTCCTCGTCAGTCCCTCCCGAAGTGAGATCGTGGGCCGCCAATTCAAGACGTCTCGGATACGGCTGAAGTCCGCATAGTAATTGCCAATGTCAATCTGCTTACGGTTGGGCGGGAAGGACCGAAGGACGTATTCGCCGCCTCCATGGATTTCAATCAGGAGGTCTGCCAGGTCCTTCAGGCTGATGACACAATCCCCACCGAGGTTGAACACGTGGCCGCCGACAGGGTCGCTCCCTGCCGCCATCAGCAGCGCATCCACCGCATCATCCACATAAGTGAAGTCCCTGAGTTGAGTGCCGTCCCAGACTTCAAAGGGCTTGTTCTCCATCAGTTGTCGAATCCAGATTCCTAAGAAGGTCTGACGGGCATCCTTGACTCGCATCCGGGGACCGTAGGTGTTTGTGAGCCGAAGCACGCAGGACCGAATCCCATAAACAGTGTGATAAAGGAGATGGTAGCATTCTCCTGCCATCTTGTGGATGCCGTTTACATCGACCGGACGGAGTGGATGGCTTTCATTCACGGGCAGATATTCCGGCTTGCCATAAATCTGGCGAGTGCTTGCAAAAACGATCTTGAGACCGGGATTATATTTTCGGCAACATTCGAGAATCGAAAGCTGTGCCCGCGCGTTGATCTCCAAGTCCGTAGTAGGGATCTGTCATCGAGTCGAGATGGCTCGTTTGACCCGCCAGGTTGAACAAAAAATCCTCGCCCTGCACGAGGTAGCGCATGCTGTGTTCATCCCGGACATCCGAAATATTGACGCGCACTCTTTCTCTCACATGTTGAATGTTGAACAGATGACCGCCATATTCCGGGATCAGACTATCCACCAACAACACCTCTGCCCCAAACCCCACAAGTCGGGTTGCTAGATTGGACCCGATAAACCCCAGCCCGCCGGTCACCAACACTTTCTTTCCCTCAAACACTCTTCCGTCAGCAGCCATCTCCCCCCTCTTTCTTCACGTGGGTCAACTCCCAGAGTTTGGCGTGTTTGATAAAGACATAGAACATCGTTGCGACGATGATGACTAATCCGGGAATTCCATCCCGAAAGCCTTGTTTAAAAAGATACTCTTTGATCCATCGAAAGGGAGGACGGAAGAGGAGCTTGAAAAGACTGAACCTCTCTCCAGCTTTGAACATATCCTCCGCTTCAATCCGTGAATAGAGATCAAGGGTGTGAATCTGATCGGAAATGTCCCGATAAGTGGTGTGGAGAACCTCATGCTTGAGAGAACCCACCTTCCCATCGACCACAATCTTCGCGTGGAGTCCTCCTTCCCATCTCCCCTTCTCCCTGCGGTACAGACGAATCTCATAGTCCGGGTACCATGCTCCATGCCGAATCCATCGTCCGAGATAGTAGGTTCGACGGTAGATGATGAACCCATCGAAGCTCTTTCCCCCTTCCTTCACGACGCGTTGAATCTCCTCGGCCAATTCCTGAGAGACCTCTTCGTCCGCATCGATAAACATGACCCATGGGTGAGTCGTCAGATCTGCCGCATGCTGATACTGTTCCCGAAACCCTGGCCACGGCCTCTGAATCACCCTGTCCGTAAACCTCCGGCAGATCTCCGGGGTCTTATCGGTGCTGAAGGAATCGACCACCACGATCTCATCCGCCCACGTGACGCTTCGCCAACGCCCTTTCCACGGTCCGCTCATTGTTGCGGGTGATCATGTAGACCGAGATCTTGGGTCTCTCGTCTGGTCTTCCCATTCTTTCTCCCTACCCCGGCATACAGAAGTTGCCCCAGCTATGGCCGCGATGTCGCCCCACAGGAGCCTTACAGGAGCGGCCACGGCTTTGATCCTTGGGGCTCCAGCGACTCAACACCTGCTTACATGCGTCAAAGACCTCTTTCACGTCCAGTCCTGTCAGGCACCCTCTCTCTTTACACCCCTTCAAGTCACATGGAACGCACTCCATCTCCTTCTTTTGGACCACCACACTTTTCTTATTCTGGGGACCCACCTGGGAAGGGTCGGTGGGCCCGAAAATACCCACTACAGGAATGTCCAATGAGGAGGCAAGGTGCATGATCCCTGAATCGACGCCGACAAAAAGACTTGCTCGCTTTAGCAATTGGCACAGGGCCACCAGATTGGTTTTGCCAGCGAGATTGACGATGGAATCTATCTTTCCATCCCTGTCTCTCTGTTTCGCCTCTTCAATGACTCTCTCATTTCCCTCACGATCTTTTTCATCACCGACCAGCAACGGTGTGAAACCGTAGGTTTTCTTCAGAAGAGCAATCAACTCTCCAAATTTCTTCTCTTCCCAGGCCTTCATCCCTCTTCGCACGGAGGTCCCTGGGGCCAGAACGACATAATGATCCCCGATCCTGGACCACCAGGATTCCATCGATCCTTCAGCATCTTTCCGTTCACGCAAAGTGAGAAGTCCGACATAATCCATCTGAGCCACGGGGATATTTAATCTCTTTAGGAATTTAAGATCATTGTGCCAGCTGTGGTAACCTTCTGGGACCTCCCTCACATTGAGCCCCGCATCCCACGGGAAATGTCTAAATCCAACCCTCCCCTTGGCTCCGCTCAGTCCGGCGATCATAAGGCAAGACGGAGAATCGGAAAGAGAGATCACGACGTCATATCCGGTTCGCCGAATCTCAGAGAGGAGACGAAGGTCATTTAGAATCCCCCGTTTTCTTTAACGGCCATGTCGATGTGGGGAGAGTTCTGTAGCAATTCTCCAAGGTGGGGCCTCACCACCGAATGGATCTCTGCCCTCGGATAAAACTCTCTCAATGCTTTGAGAAAGGGCAAGGAAAAGACCAGATCTCCAATCTGATTCAGGTGGAGCACGCATATCTTCCTAATGTCCGTCATCCGATCAAAGGAAAAAATTGTCATCCTCCACGTGGGTGATCTCACGCATGTCCGTGCCGGACCGAATCAGCTCTTCGAGCCACCAATTCGTTGGGTGGTAGAAACAGCCCACCTCGTGACATTCCTCTTCAGCATCGAAGGTCTGGATCGATGCTCCGGTTCTCACCAAACTCTCACCGAATTTTGAATCGCTTGCGTATCCGTCCTCTTCGCCAATCTTTCCCTTCTCCACGCCCCGAAAGGCGGGGCAGTGAAAAATACCGATGGGCGTAACCACCGTTCTGAAGAATTGCATGTGGCATCGTCGAGGCTGCTTCTTAAGGGTCCCTGTCTCGTAATTCAGCATGGCCTTGAGATTAATGCTTTCGAGAATCTTGATCTGATCCGTTGCCGCCTTCTTGGCTTCCTCCAAACGAACTCTGATGGCTTCGACGATCGTCCTCTCCTGATTCTCATCGACGTGATCCAGAAGAGATTCCCTCTGGGAGCTTTCGAGGCGAACCAGGCACGGCTTGAACGAGACATAGTCGAAAGAGTGTTCTCTGGCCAGCGTCACCGCCTCAGACATCTCATCAAGATTGGACGGCAGTTCTTTCCCCTGGAACTGGACACCGTTCCAGATGATGACAAAGGAATATCCGAGCGAGACCTGGGAATTCATCTGTTTGATCTTTTGTGCCTGTCCTAAGATCCGCTTCAGGGTCACCTTGGTCTTCGGTCGATGCAGCGCCTTAAAGGTCTCTTCTCGGGCGGCGTCGAGAGAAATCCGAATCCAATCCTTCTCATTTAACAGTCCCACGACTTCTGCAACCCGGTCCAGTTTTGTCCCGTTGGTCACGATTCCAACCTGGAGCTGTCTCTTCTTTATGTCTTGAACAACCGCCACAAAATCCTTATGAAGCGTTGGCTCTCCACCTCCCAAGAGAATCACCGATAGAAGGCCTTTGGCATGTAAAATCGCGAGGGTCTCCTTGATCGTCTCCAGGTCGAATGACTTGCCACTGTTGATGATCGAGGAATCCACACAGAAGGGGCACGAAAAGTTACAGGCCTGCGTCAGATCCAGGTTGATGGAGACAGGACCGAAGTCTGGGGGTGTCTCCATCAGGGTGGGTTCTCACGTTCCTCTGCCAGCACACGTAGTCCTGAAGCCTCTTTACCACTGAGTCTTGCCTCAGTTTTGAGCCAAAATCATGTTCCCTCGCAGCGGGATTCTCCATACTTGTCTCAGGCCTTTCCATACTGATCAAAAATCTCTTTCAACAGAACCGTAGTTGTTCAAGATGTGGCGGCTTCCAATCAGGGGCTCCACTTTCCTTTCCACGGCCTCGATGAAATTGACAACCGATGCCTCCAGGGGATCTTGGATCTTCAGTCTTTGGCCTTCGTAATTGAAATAAATGTCGTAGTTCGCAAGATCGAAGCTCCGGCTCACAATCTTTCCGTTCCAGCCAAAGCGAAAAGGCCTCGGTTGTCTCTCTTGACTCGCCAGCTCAACCCGAGTCTCACAGATTCCGGATGAGCCCACGTATTGGAACTCGATCTTCAGGTCCCTCGGAGTCGTGGACTCGAACCGAACGTTTCTCACCTTTCCCTCTCCAAAGACAGCATAGAGCAGGCTCAACACGTGAGGCATTGCGTCAGGAATCATCTCAGCGCCAGAAGCAAAGGGTGACATCGCCGCGTAGAACCTATTGGACTCTCTCTGTTCCATCTTCCCGCACAGTTTCTCATAATCGTTCAGGGTAAAAGGCAACTGGGAATTCATGGCCAGGGTGAGCTGTTTTTCGCGAGCCCTGTTCAACACATGACTCACTGCCTTTTCCAGATGCCCAGCCACACTCCAAATAAAAGGTTTCTCACAGAAGACATGTAGTCCCGATTCCAAGCCTCTGGCCAGATAGTCATAGTGGGTCGACGCGGGCGAAGCGATCACCAGAACGTCCGGTCTCTCTCTGATCCACCATGTCATCGAAATTCGAGTAAGGAGTCGATGCAATCCCGTATTTTTCAAGAGCAGACGCTGCCCGGAGGCTCGTTTCTTGGGTCGTCCCAAGGACGGCGACGACTTGGGCCTTGTTTTTGTGGAAATATTTACCGATGTATTCTCCAATCCCGTTTCGACTCCTTCCTGCTCCGACGATCAATACCCGAATCATGATGCTCTGACCACGCCCCCCTGCCCTCTTTCCTTCGGCCCAGCCAACAGGTTCCGTGCGGCTTCGAGAACATCCTCTACCGTTATCTTCTCCAAACAGGTCATTTCCTTACAGAATCTCTTTCTGCAGGGATTACAGCCCACCTCTTTCATGACATTCGTATGTTTCCCAACAGGTTCATACAGAAAGGGATCTGTGGGTCCATAGATGATGACCACCGGGACGCCCATCATAGAAGCAATCAGCGTGGGTCCTGTATCTCCACCGATATAAAGGTCACACCGTTTGAAAACTTCACCCAATTGGGTCAACGATTGGGTTGGAGGTGCCAGAATCGATGACGCCGTCATGGCCTTTCGAATCTCCTCCACCAGTGGCAACTCCCCCGGACCCCAAGTGAAAACGACAGTCCCCTGGATCTCCCGGGTCAGGCGGTCTGCCAACTGAGCATACCGATCAGGCATCCAACGTTTTGATCGATAATTCAAACTCGTTCCTGGATGAATGGCGATCAGAGGTCTCGAGGGAGGATTCGGCAACTGACTGAAAAAGGAATCCACGTACTCCCGGTCCCGATGGGGAATGGACAGAGACCCGCTGGTGTAAGGGACGTCGAATCCCAGTCCCTTAAGAAGGTAAAAACCCCGTTGATACCGAGTGATCCCTTCTTTGGGGATCTCCACTTTCACATTCGAGAAGAGAGAACTTCCCTCCTTACTCGACCTCCAATCGAATCCAATCCGTCTTGGGTGAGCCTGAGAGAAGGGAGAGGACGCCGCTCTTCAGGATTCCATGGAAATCGAGCACCACGTCGAATTGCCGTCCTCCTCAACTCCTTTACAAACTGGCTCATCTCTTTCGCTGTTCTCCACCATGCTTGGGGCGACCGAATCCCTTGGGTCCACCTCTTTCTCGGAAAAAGGACGACCTCGTCCACCTCCGGCTGACTTTCCAAAAAATCCTTTGAAGGCTCCTCCACAACCCAGGTGATTTGAGAAGATGGACATCTTTCCTTCAAGGCCTTGACTGCCGGTAACGTTCGGATCACGTCCCCGACAGCACTCAACCGTCAAAACCAGGATTTTCTGGACTTCCATTGGAGAAACGATACATGATTACCGTTCAATTTTCAAGGAAATACAGGAACATGCCTGCATGAACTTAAGATACGGAAGGAATTCTGGGAGGATCGAAGGGCTAGTGGCCACCGAGACGGGTCAGGAATTCCTTGGGGAGGCTCTTGGGTTTTCCTGCTGCATCAACGCACAGATGACGGGACTCCCCTTCCGCGATGAGTTCATCCTTGCCCTTGCGCACGATCTCATAACCAAAGGTGATGATTCTCTTGTCCAACGCTTTCAGTCTCGTTCGGACGGTAATCAATTCATCGTACCGAGCCGCATTTCGATACCGGCATTGAGCCTCAGTTACGACGAGCTTGTACCCCAGACTCTCCAGGGCAGCATAGCTGAAGTCCCTTTGGCGACAAAACTCAGAACGGCCGACCTCAAACCAGATCAGGTAGTTCGCATAGTACGCGATCCCCATCTGGTCTGTCTCGGCATATCGTACCCGGAGCTCGCAATCCACCACATCCTTCGACATTCGTCACTCCCACATTTCCCCGTATTCGATTCAGGACACGATCTGAAAACATTCCTCGTCTATCGTCACCACGAAGGTTCCGTGGTGAAAGTGAGTGTTTCTTTATAACGCCCTCAAATATTCGGGTCGAAGCAGTTCAGGATCCTTTCTCCGGAGAACCTCTCTGATCTTCTCGAGTGCTTCCTTCTTCTCTTCGGGCATTCGGATTCTCACGGGAAGGTAATTCGAGGCATGGTTCGATGCGAAAAAACACTGGGTGAATTCCGAATGGAGAATCATGGTTTCCAACTCCTGAATGAGAGCAAAGGGAGTCGGCAGAATCAATCTCCCTGTCTCGATCTCTTTCTCGATGGGGGTCCCGGCACCACCATAAGAGAGAGGGCACCTACAAAATCTGGATCCATCTGAGAAAGAACTTTTCCTGTGTCCTCTGCGTGGGCCTGACTCCACTCGACTCCACCGATGCCTAAGAGCACTGTGACGGAAAGAAGGATTCCTGACTCTTTCACTCTCTTGGCAGCTCGGATCATCTGATCGACGGTGGCATTCTTTTTGATCCTTCGAAGGACCTCTGGATTCCCTGACTCCAATCCGAGGTAGATGATCCCAAGATTCAACGCTTTCAGTTCCTTGAGTTCATCCACACTCTTCTTCAGAATATCTCTCGCATTCGCGTAAATGCCTACCCTTTCTAGTCCTCTTACCCTCGTTTTGAGGGTGCTCAGGATGTTGACCAGTTGCTCCTGGGGGATGGCCAGGGCATCTCCATCAGCCAAGAACACCCTTGGAATCGAGACTCCGTACGCGCTGACCTCATCAATGTCTTTCTTTACCTCGTCAAACGTCTTCACCCGAAAAGACTTCCCCTGATAGGCTCCACAAAAGGTGCATCGATTGTAGGAGCAACCGACAGTCACCTGAAGGATCAGGCTGTCCGCCTCGCTGGGAGGACGGAAAATCATTCCCTCATACTTCATTTCGTGCGCTCCTTCTCGTTCTTAGATGGATCAAACTGATAAATGACCTCTCCCTCTTTGACCATGCCCAGTTCCTTACGAGCAATTTCTTCGATAACCCGTTTCTCAACCTTGAGCCGCCTCACCTCTTCTTTCAACTTCTGATTCTCCGTCTCTATCTGGCGATTGTCTTCTTGAATCTTCGCGAGTTCCTTTTGAAGATGCATCATATGGAGAATGCCCTTTTCTCCAAAGAACGTAAGCAGTCCGAGAATCAAAAGAAAACCCACGATAAAAAGAAGGATCCGTTTCTTTCTCATCTCTCCCTTTCCAAAGAAGGCTCAGATTCTACTGAAGTTTGAACTTGATGGGAACGGCTCCTGATTGTTCCACCTGTGGCTGATCCTTTGGTAAGGGTTCAAAGCGCCACTGTTTAAGGTACTGAATGGCAATCCGCTCAATCTCCGCATCCCCTCGGATGGACGGAACGGCCCGGTCCACAGTTCCACTCGGTGACACCCACACCGTGAGCTCAATCTCTGCTTCCACCTTCACTTTGACTTGAGGGGGTTGGGGTCTCTCAATGATTTTTCGCGAGGCCAAATCACCTGTGATTCCGAGTTGGAGATTCTCGTCAAGGGGCTTTCCTGCTGGTCCCTTCTCTTTGGAGGTCAGAAGTCTTCCAATGACCTGTTCGGTGCCTTTATCTTTCGTACGACCAAGCTCGATGGGACTCTTGAGAGGAGGCATGGGAGGGTCCCCTTGAAGCAGAGTCTCTTCCTTTTTCCTCAGGAACTGCTTCACCTCTTGATCCATCTCCCTAAAAGCCGGAGATTCCTTCACGGATTTCCATCGGTCCTTCGTCTCTGTTGATTCCATCTTTCTAGGCCGCGGATACTCAGGGACAAGATCTTTCCAGTCCTGCCGGGCACTCGCCTCTTCCATCCGTTTGAGAATAAGCTCTTCTCGAATTCGTTTCTCCTCCGGGGGAACCCGATCTCCCCCCCTGCCAAGGATTCTCCAACTCTCCCGCGTCAGGGTCTTCCACCAGGGTTGATGCCAAGGAGACAAGAAGAGAGCCCCCACGCCGAAGAGGACAAGGAGTGCCATCCCAAGGAGAAAGAGCGTCCGATGACCCTTCTCTTTTGACTTCCTCTTCATCAGTGGTTCATCCCTTTCTCGAGTTGATCGAGCATTCTCTTAGCCACGTCCCTTCGATCCTCTCTCTTCGTCTTCTCGATGAGCTTCTGGTAAACCTTTTTGGCTTCAGAGGGCTTTCCCTCTTCCACGTAAAGAGCCCCCAGCTTGAGCAACGATTCTTCCAGCACCTCACTTCGGTGAGGATAGAGATAGACGACCTTGGAGAATTGGAGGATGGCTGATTCCCGATTCCCTGCCCCCCAATAGGCTTCTCCTAATCCGAATTGGGCTTCACTTGAAACCCGCTCGTCAGGGCTCTGAAGGGCATTTGAAAAGGCAGGGATCGCCTCTCCAAATTTCTTTTCACCCAAATAACCACGCCCCAGTCGCAGGTGACTTTCAAACCGAACCTCACTCTGAGGGAATCTTTCCAACAGCTCTTTCAGTATTTTCTCCGCCTGCAGGTCGTTTTTGAGGGCGCGATATCCCTCTTCCAGTCCGAGATAGGCCCTGGGGGTGAGGAGATGTTTCGGAAAGGCTTCGATCAGCTTCTCGAATCGCTCCACCGCTTTCCTATACTCTTTCTGGAGCAAGTAAAGCTCTCCTAATTCAAGGGATGCCTCGACGATGAGTTGGCTCTTGGGATATTCCTTGATGAAACGTTCAAGTCCTTCCGTGGCTTCATTCCACCGCTTTTCCTGCCTCAAAAGGAGAGCGGTTCGCAGATGAGCCTCTGCACTCCATTCGCTGTTTGGATATTGCTGGTTCAATTCGCGGTAAGTCTTTAACGCCTTCTCCTTCATCTGGTTCTGAGCGTAGTAGTCGGCTAGCTGCATCAGGGCCTGACTCGCCAGAGGATGTTGAGGATAGCGCTTCAAAATCACTTCTCCCTGGGAAATAAAGGCCTCGTATTTCTTCTCCTGCTGGAGACAAAGAAGGATCCCAAAATCTGCCTCAGGAGCCTCTTTTGATTTCGGAAACTCCTTCACCACGCGGGTGTACACTTGGATGGCCGACGGATAATTCTTCAGATTAAAGTGGGCATCCCCGATCTCTTGCAGGGCGGACGGCACGAGCGCGCCTTTGGCATCGTATTGGATCAGACTCTGAAACTCGTCAATCGCCTTTTGGAAATCCTTCTTTCGGAAATAAGACCAGCCAATCCAATATTGGCTCTCGGGCCGATAAGGGACTCAGAGGATAAGACCAGAGGACGTTCTGGAACTGTCCGATGGCCTCGTCAAACCGTTCCTCTTTGTAGGCAATCCATCCAAGGAGATAGAGGGCTTTCGCCCTGTCCTCCTGTTCTTCGGGCAGGGAGGTCAGCCAATTCAGATAGGGTTTCGCCTTCTGATAGTTTCCCTGATTCAAATAGCACTGAGCCACCATCAAGGCTGTGGAAGGAGTACTCTGGTACTGCGGGTATTCCTCGTGGAGTCTGAGAAAGTATTCATTAGCTTCTTTCCATTCTCCTCGTTGAAAATGGTACCATCCTAGGCTGTTCAGTCCCTTGGGGTAGAGAGCGGAATCACCTTTCAGTTGTCCAAGGATGTCCGCTCCTTTCCGATAATCTTGTTTTAGCAGTGTGGTTTCCCCCAGCCAGTAGAGAACCTCCTTCTTCTCCGGCGCATCCGGAGCCTCCTGCAGCAGTCTTTCCCAATAACGGATCGCCATCTCATAATTCTTGGTATGAAAGTAGGCATATCCCAGTCGTGAGATCGCCTGAATCTCCAAATCCTTTTTCTTGCTACTATCCAAAACGTGTTGGTAAGCTACAATCGCTCCCACGTAATCTTTCTGGTTAAAAAGCGATTCTCCAACCATGAAATGGGCCCAGTCCTGCAAATCGCTGTCAGGATAGGTCCTGAGGAGCTGGCGGAAGGTGGTTGCAGCGCTCGCAAACTCTTTCTTGTCGAAAAAATATTGACCAATGTCGAAAAGGCTCTGCTCAATCCAGGGGGACGACAGAAAATAAGTTAGAAACCTTTGATAGAGATAGATCGCTTTTTCTACCTCTTGAGCTCCGAGATAGGCCCTCCCAATGCCCCAAAAAATGGGATCCGAGAGTCTCGTCCCAGGATAGTCGAGCAACATCTCCTCAAATATCCTTCTTCCCTCGGCGTACTGTCCCACATAGACCAGACTCCAAGCGAGAGAATAGCGCGTACTTTCGACCAAGGTGTGTCGCGGAAAGCTTTTCAGAAAGCTTCGGAATAATCCGATAGATTCCTGGAATCTCCGAAGACGAAAATAGCTGACTCCCATCAGATATTCTGCCTCAGGTCCCCATTTTCCCTGTGGGTAAACCTGAAGAAGGGATTCCATCTCTTGAACCACGTCGTTGTAACGACCGAGCAGATAGATGCAGTATCCAGACCAGAAGAGAGAAGACTCTGCGATGGGATGACGCGGGTTCTGATCGTACACCCGGTGGAAAAAACGATATCCCTCCTCGAAGGCTCCGTTTTGGAGTCGAATCCATCCGCTGGAATAGAGGCTGTATTCGTAGTACTCGCTTTTCGGGTATTCGCGAGCGACCCTTTGGAAATACTCCAAAGCTTCACCGTCCATTCCCTGGTGAAACTTCGTTTCTCCCAGCCAATAGGCTGCAGGAGCCATGAAGGAACTCGCCGGATAATCCTTGACGATCTTTTCAAAGGAAGAAGTAGCTCTTTCATAATCCCCTTCAAAATAAAAATACCTTCCCTGTTCATACAGAGCCTTGTCACCCATCACTACCTGGGCCACTCCTCTCGTGAATCGGCCTGAATATCCACAACCCGGGACGGTGGCTGAAGGGCTCATCTTCCTCATGGGGCCAATGGCATCTTCTCTCAGATCAAACGAATCGAGCCAGGCTTCCTCTTTCACGCCCTGCCCCATCACCACAGGCATGGGAGGTTCTCTCTTTTCTATCCACTTCCTCTCTTCCTTCCCGATAAAGGTGATTTCCGAAGGTCCCGTTTTCTCTCGTTGCTGGCCTTGACCTTTGAGAAGCGGCGCGGAAATGAGGAGAGAGAATAGGAGGCAGAGGCTAAGGATCTTTAACAATTTTCTTAACATATTTAGCTCTTTGGCTTTAAACGTAGCAGACATCTTTCCTGAATGTCAACCCTACGACTCCCCGGCCAGAAGTCCGGGGCTTGCTCAGCCTGCCTGCCGGCAGGCAGGGGTTGCCCCTGAGCCGTACTCCTTAAGTCCGTCTTCAAAGAAGGGGCTTGGGGCGGACGAACGGGGCAAGAATTGGAGACGACGACGGACAGAACGAAGAGAAGGAATAATCTTCCAGCCCGCAGGTGAAGTCTATTCCTCTTGCGACTCTCCTGAACGATCTCTCGAGGGGCCTTCTTTACTTCCGAACCTTTCCCGTTTTCTTCTTCTCCAGTACTCGAGCCTTCTCTTGATCTCTTTCTCGAACCCCTGGTCGGTAGGATGATAATAGGTCTTTCTCTTCAAATTCTCAGGAAGGTATTCTTCTTCAATAAAGTGTTCAGGGTAATCGTGTGGATATTTGTAGTCTTTGCCATATCCCAGATCTTTCATGAGTCCGGTGGGGGCATTTCGGATGTGGAGAGGAACAGGCATCGTTTCAAGTTCTCGAATATCTTTTTCGACCCCCTGATAAGCGATGTAGAGAGCATTCGACTTGGGCGCCGTGGCCAAATAAACGGCAGCCTGGGCAAGGGCCAATGTTCCCTCTGGGAGACCGACGAAGTGAAAGGCTTCCATGGCAGAGACTGTGATGGGCAATGCCTGGGGGTCGGCCATCCCCACATCTTCGGACGCAAACCGGATCATGCGTCTCGCGATGTAGAGAGGATCTTCTCCTGCCTCAATCATTCTTCCGAGCCAGTAGAGAGCTGCATCTGGATCGCTCCCTCTCAGACTCTTGTGGAGGGCAGAGATCAGATTGTAGTGTTCTTCCCCCGACTTGTCGTAAAGGAAGGTTTTCTTCTGCAGAGTTTCTTCAAGGTTCTCCCTGCGAATACGACGAATCCCCTGGGGGTCTGGGGGTGTCGTTAAGACGACCATCTCCAACGTGTTCAATCCAATCCTTGCATCGCCGTTCGCGACGCGGCAGATTCCTTGGATCACCTCGCGGTCCACCTCTGCCGAATAGTTCCCCAAACCTCTCTCTTTGTCCGTGAGAGCACGGTTAAGAATGATCGCGATCGCTTCCTCAGTCAGAGGATTGAGGGTGAAGACCTTGGTTCGCGAGAGGAGTGGAGAGATGACCTCAAAGGATGGATTCTCTGTGGTGGCCCCGATGAGAATGATCGTTCCTTTCTCCACATGAGGGAGGAACGCGTCCTGCTGCGCCTTGTTGAAGCGATGGATTTCATCGACAAACAGGATGGTTCTCCTCTTCTGATGACCCCATTCCCCTTTGGCCTCCTCGATCACCTCCTTAATCTCCTTGACTCCCGAAAGGACCGCACTGAAGGCCGCAAATTGGGCACCTGTGTGCGAAGCAACCATCATGGCCAGGGTTGTTTTCCCCGACCCTGGAGGACCCCAGAGGATCATGGACGGGAGTTGATCCGACTCCATCGCCTGGCGCAGTACTCTGCCTGACCCCAAGAGATGATCCTGGCCAACGAACTCCTCAAGCGTTCGAGGTCGCATCCGCTCGGCAAGAGGCGCCTCTTCTGCCACGATGTCTCCAGCTTTCTTGGAGAAGAGATCGCCTTGTTTCTTCATGAGTCCGCTGCCTCTGGTTCTCATTCGCTATGCACTTTCGCCGTGCGGGTTGCCTTTATCTCTTGGATCGCCTGGATCATCTGTGGATGGATCAACCCATTGGAGGCGAGAATGTCTTTTGAGTAAATGCTGAAGGGCTGGCCGGTGATCCCCGTGACCTGACCTCCCGCCTCGGTGACGATCAAGCTTCCTGCTGCCACATCCCAGGGATGAAGTTTGAATTCCCAGAACCCGTCGAAGTGGCCGGCCGCAAGGTGGCAGAGGTCGAGGACGGCAGAGCCAGGTCTTCGTACGGCAAACCCTTTCATCATAAACTGTCGAAAGTAACTCAGGTAGTCGTTTATATTCTCCCGCACATCGTACGGGAACCCTGTGCAGAGCAAGCTTTGGCCCAAATCTTCAGTCTCAGACACATGGATCCGTTGTCCGTTTAGAAAGGCTCCTGTCCCCCTCGCTGCATGAAAAAGCTCATCCCGAACAGGATCATAGGCCACCCCCAATTCCATCACGCCATCCACTTCCAACCCGATCGAAACAGCAAAAAATGGAAATCGGTGAATGTAGTTCGTCGTCCCATCGAGGGGATCGACGATCCACCTCCATCTGGACCCTTTGCCCTTGAAGGAAGTCTCTTCTGTGAAGAGGTCATGGTCAGGAAAGATACCCAGAATCGTTTCGGAGATGATTCTTTCGCAGAGTAGATCCACCTCGGTGACCGGATTGATCTCCCCTTTCAATTCGACTCGATTGGAATGCCCAAAACGGGCCTTCTGGATACGGCCGGCCTCTCGTGCAGCTTGGATGGCGAGTTCAAGATAACGAGCTTCCATGATTTACAAATCCCAGGTGGAGGTTGACAATGATTTCAACAAAACTATATGATACGCTCAGGATCAAGTCAATCGTTCATAACAGACTCAAGCCCATCGGACATCCGTTGATCAAGTCACATCGTTTGGGAGAAAAAAGATGGCATTCGAAAGTTACGGCAACTGTTTTGTGTGCGGTGAGAACAACCCGGGGGGGTTACGACTGCACTTTGATATCGACAAAGAAAAACAAACCCTGAAAACGATCTTTGTGGCTACCCCGGTTTACCAGGGCTACGACGGCATCGTTCATGGAGGCATCATCACCACCCTCTTGGACGAGGCCATGGCAAAACTGGCGTACGAACTGGGGTATAAAGTCATGACCGCTTCGATGGAAATCCGATTTAAGAATCCGGCTCCTATTCTCGAACCCCTCCATGTGTTTGGACAAATTACAGATGTGGATCGAAGATTAATTAGGGCCAAAGCTCGCGTGACCAGGGAAGATGGAACGATTTTGGCTACGGCGACTTCGACGCTCCTCAACCAGAGATGATCCCTCTGTTGCACTCGGGTGCGACAGGCCCAGAGACCTTCATCGTCGGTTAACCCGTGACGGTTTCAGCCGCTCGTACATCCACTGAGCCAGGTCCGCGTCAAAACCAAAACTTTCTAGCAGAGTCCGATTTCCGATCAGCCCCTCCAAAGGCACATCCTCAATTTTTCTTCCCTCGTCCATCAGTACGGCCCTTTCGCAGAGTTCCATCACGAGGGAAAGATGATGGGTCACGATCACCTTGGTCTGAGGAATCTTTCGGATCCGGTCGATGAAGGCGCGACTTCCCCCTGGGTCAAGATTGTCTGTCGGCTCGTCAAGGGCCAGGATCTCGGAGTCCATAGCAAGGACCGTAGCCAGCGCAACGCGCTTCTTCTCTCCTTCGCTCAGGTGATGAGCCGATCTTTCCTCGAACCCTTTCAGCCCCATCGTCTCCAGGGCCCTTCCGACCCGCTTCTCAACTTCGGCCTTCTCCAGTCCCATGTTGACCGGACCAAAGGCCACATCCTCAAAGACCGTTGGACAAAAAAGTTGATCTTCAGGGTTTTGGAAGACCAGGCCCACTCTTCCGCGAATCTCTTTGAGGTTTCCTCTTTCCACAGACATGCCTAAGATACGGACGGTCCCATTCCCGATCAACGTTCCATTCAGATGGTAAAGGAGTGTTGACTTGCCAGCTCCATTGGGTCCAAGAATAGCGACCGACTCATGTCGGAAGATGTCCAAGTCAACGTCCCTTAATCCTGGTCTCCCGTCAGGATAAGTGTAGGAGAGATGTTTGATCTCAACGACCTTTTCGGAGTTCATCCCAAAATGATCCTTAGAAAAAGAAGAAGGGGAATCCAAAGGAGAAAAACGCCCTCTTTCTTGCCGAACCGTTCAGAGGTCATGACATGCATGGTCCCATCATATCCTCTTGAGAGCATCGCCAGATAGACTCTCTCTCCCCGATGATAACTTCTCACGAACAACGTTCCCATCATGTGGCCGATGGTCTTGACTTGCCAGAGCCATGCCCCGCCAAAACATCTCGAGTCTCTAGCCCGTTTCATTCGTTGAACTTCATCAACCAGGATGAAAGAGTACCGATACATGAAGGAGAAAAGAACAGTGAAGACCTTGGGCAGGCGAAGCTGCTCCATGCCTTTGACCAGTTTTGGAAACGTCGTCGTTGAGTAGAGAAGGATGATCGAGAAAACCCCTAACGAAGCCTTCACGAGGACGTTCCAGAGAATCAGGAGCCCGCTCCTCGAAACGGAAAGCCCCCAGAAAGCGAATGACTCCCCTCCGTCTCTTTTCATAAAGGGAATTGAAAGAGCAACGAAGAACAAGAAGGGAAGAATGATGAGCACCTTCTTCAGCATATGTCCTAAAGGCAGTCGAGCCACGAGAGTCATCGTGACAAGCCCCACGGCTAATAGGGCAAAGAGAGAGAATGCAGAAGGAGGAGAACTGACGCCTACCAAGATGAAGGTAAAAAAGACGATAATCTTTGCTTTGGCATCCAGACGGTGGATCGGACTGTCGACTCGGCTATGATGGTCCAGGAACGCGTGTTTCAATGAGTCTCTCTGTCTTCCAATTCGAGAAGCTTCATGAGATTCAGTCCCAGGATCCTTTTCCTGTCGTCTTCCGACAATGTTGATTCGCCCAATTCCTTAAAATACCGTTTGGGAGAAATCAGCGGATAGTCCGATCCGAAAAGGATTCTATCCGATCCAACGATCTCTGAGGCTATGGAGTAAATCCTTGGTGAGTAGAGAAAGGGAGAGGCGGCTGTATCGTAGTAAACCTGCGTCATCGTCTTCTTGACCTCAGGCATGAGTTCATAGAAGGGTAGTCCACCTCCCCAATGAGCCAGGACAATCCGAAGACGAGGATGGGCAAGAATCAGTTCATAGAAGCGGCTGAGAGGAGTTTCTCCTTTTCCAGGGTAAGTATGGCCGATCGTTTCATTGGTATGAAGGAGAAGAGGAATCTTCTTCGCTTCCATGACCGTCAAAGCGGGTCTCATGCCCTCTATGTCCTGAGGACCCATCTCACCATGATAGAAGGCAATCTCGCCCACTCCTTTGGCCCCGGCCTTGATCCCCTTCTCCAATTCCAACAGGGACCTTTCAGGGTCTGATGAGGAAAACGAAACAAAGACCATCAGCCGTTTCGGGTAACGGCCCGCAGATTCAAACAGGTACTGATTATGGTGAGAACAGAGGTCAGCACGACTCCAGGAAAACCCACAGATGACAGACCGTTCAATCCCTGAATCATCCATCGAGGAGATGAGATCCTCCACTCCCACCATCCTAGCCTTCGCACTCTCGTAAATCGCTGCAAATCCTTTGTCTTTTTCACAAAGGGCGTCGCGGTCTCTGATCATCTCGGCGGGGAAGATATGGGTGTGACAGTCAAGGATCATGGCTTTCCTTTGGTAAAGCCACAGCGGCCGATGCTTGACCCGAGATTTCAATACTCACGGGCTCCCGGACAATAGGCCAACGGGAGGCATTTCTTGATATCGAGCACTCCGTTCTCTTTCTGGAACTTCTCTCCGAAAGGCTTGCTTAAACGAAATTGTTCACGTCCCCTTTGCCTTTCCGGATTACCTCAGGATAGTCTCCGGAAAGGTCAAGGATGCTTGAATGCTCAGCGACGATCACCCCCCCATCGATGACCAGATCCAGCTGCTTGCCAAAGCGCTCTTCGATCTCGGCCGGGTCATTGTAGAGACCTTCATCAGGTCTGTAGACGCTGGTGCTAATGATGGGGTGCCCGAGTTCCTCGACGAGGGCCAGGCAGATCTTATTATGCGGGATTCGAATCCCTACCGTGTTCTGTTTGGTCAGGGCAATCTTAGGGACAAGTTTCGTTGCCTTGAGAATAAGGGTATAGGGACCTGGAAGAAGGCGCTTCATGATCTTGTACGCCTGGTTAGATACATAGGCATACTGGCTGATGTCTTTCAAGTCCGAACATATGAAACTGAGGGGTTTATTCTTTCTGAGCTTTCTTCAATCGATGGATCTTCCGGACTGCGTCCGGATTGAACAGATCGCAACCCACACCATAAATGGTATCCGTGGGGTATCCGATCACCCCTCCCTCTCCAAGAATCTCCACCACCTTTCGAATCAGTCTGATCTGCGGATTCTTAGGATTGATCGTGAGTATCATGGTCTTTCCTCTCTCCATGCTGAGAATTGGCAGCCTGCTGAGAAAGTCATGCTTTGCAGGTTGCCAAAAAAAGGCCCTGCCTTCGCCGAAGCGGCTTCGCGCAGGCAGGCAGATGGAAGTTGCGCCTTGCAAAATCCCGTTAACGGGAGCTCTCGAAATCTTGAGGAGTGAGGCATACTTTATGATACGCCGCGACGACGCTTACGCGCCGAAGCGCTTCAGCACGCAGGCGACGAGGGATGAGCCTCTCTGCGGTAGGCAGGGCCATTTTTCAGCAACCTGCTGCATCAGCTTTCGCTTACCATTTCCTTAACACGAACGCCTCGGAGAAACCGTTGGTGAAAGTATGGCTTTTCCAGATGATCCACTTTCACTTGTTTGTTCGAGGACGAAGCGTGAACGAACTCCCCGTTGCCAATGTAGATGCCGACGTGCGTGCGTCGGGCACGCTGAGTTTGGAAAAAAACAAGATCTCCTTCTTCTAATTCATCCTTTCCTATCGGTCGACCCACACAGGACTGTTCCCGCGCTGTCCTGGGAAGAGCGACGCCAAAGATTTCATACACCTTCTTCACAAAGGCAGAACAGTCGATTCCTCTCATCGTGGCCCCACCCAATCGATAAGGAACACCTAAAAAAGTTTTGGCGACGCGAATGAAAAGGTTCCGTTCCTCTGAACTCGTCCATTTTTCGAGAGACTCGGAAATCCTGACCTCTTCTTCTCCGTTGGCCGTTGAGGCCTCAACTCCCTGGTCTCCATCTCCCATCTCTTCCTCGTTGTCCAAACGAGGTGCCACCTTTTTCAGGAGAAGCGTCTGACCGATTCGAAGCCGGTTAGACTGGAGGTGGTTCAACTGCTTAATCTCCTCCACCGACACTCCCGTCCTCAATGATAGTCCGGACAGGGTGTCTCCACTCTTCGCGATGTAAGGGTCTGCTTCCTCTGCGGGCTTGCGAACGGCATGGGTCTTTTCTCTCTCCACCGTCGTGGGAATCACGAGAACCTGGTTCGGTTTGATAAGATCCATTTCGAGTTCGATTCCCTGCCTTTAGTATCTCCACAGAAATGCCGAAAGCCTTGGCAATGTCATGCAGCGTATCACCGGATTTGACCGTGTAACGTTCTTCTGCAAACCCGCAGACCACCGAAGTCACTGTTATGAATAGTACGATCAGGCCCACTTTCAAAAACCGTTTCCGTCCTATCACGATCTCGCCTCCTCATTCACAGGACTCACTTTGGATAGTACTTCATTTATACTAAACCGGTAAGCCGAAGTCAAAGATTATAAACATCTCTTCTTTGGGGAAAACAAAAGGACACAAGAATAGATGCCGACTCTCCTCCGACTCGCGGACGAACCATCTCGGTTCGCTCCCTCATGAGTCGTTGGATAGATGCTGCAGGATTGTCAGCCTTTGTAATATAATGGTTATGGAGGGGTTGTCAAGTTTCAAAGGGGGTTCAATGTCCTTCTCTCCCCCTCGGGACCTGTCCTTGCTTCTCACAGCTCACAGCTATTGAACTTTTGAAAATAGGAATCTATAATAGAGTGATTTGCTTCAAGATGAGAGGAAAAGGAGGTGAATGAGACATGAAGAAAGGTGTATCGGCTGTTCTGTCGTTAGTCTTGATTGTTCTTTTCGTTGCGGCTCTCGTGGGATGCGGTCAAGAAATCAAAGCTGAGAATGAAAAGTTGAAGGCAGAGAATGCAAGCCTAAAATCAGACAACGATAAGATCAAGGGCGAGGTTCAGAAGTTGAAAGAAGAAGTTCAAAAGGCCGCGGAGAAGGATGCCACCATTTCTTCCCTAACGGCAGAGAAGGAAGCCTTGATGAAACAGGTCGAAGACCTGAAGGCTCAAATGGCGAAAGCCAAGCCCGCCACCAAGGCTCAGCCAGCGAAGAAGAAGAAGTAATTGCAAGGTCACGTCGTAACGAAAAGGGGAAGACCCGGCTAGGGTTTTCCCTTTTTTGGTCCCCACCTGTTTCGATGGAAGAACAAAACCTGCACTCTGAGAATCAAGACACCGCTCGGGACTTGAGCGAAGAGACTCCAAGACCCAAGAGGGGACTCACTTTCTACGTCATTTTGGCCTTTGTTCTCTCTCTCATTCTTGCTCCAATCTCCGGGGTTTTTCTTTTTCTTTACTTCTCGAGTCATCTCCCCGACTTCAAACCTCTAAAAGAGAACCACCCCAACGCCTACTCCATCGTCTACTCGGAGGATGACGCGATTGTTGCAAAGTTCTTGATGGAGAACCGGATCCCGGTTCCTTACGACAAGATTCCGAAATCTCTTGTTCTGGCCTTTGTCGCGGCTGAAGACGCCGACTTCTTTAACCATAAGGGGATTGACTACAAGGGAATCGTCCGGGCCATGATCAGGAATCTGATGGCCGGCCGAATTGTTCAAGGTGGAAGCACGATCACCCAGCAGGTCACAAAAACCTTTTTCCTCACCCCTGAAAGAAGTCTCCTCCGGAAACTGAAGGAGGTCGCCTATGCCTTCGGTCTGGAGCATAGTCTAACCAAGGAGGAAATCCTCACCCTTTACTTAAACAACATCTATCTCGGGAATGGGGCCTACGGTGTTGGAGCAGCTGCTGAGAGTTACTTCAATAAGAGGATGGAGCAGCTCAACCTGGCCGAAATGGCCCTGTTGGCTGGTTTGGTCAAGGCTCCTAGCCGTTATTCTCCCATCAATAACCTGAGAAGGGCCAAGGGTCGACAGAGTTATGTGCTTACGCGCATGGCTGACGTGGGGTTCATCACGCCGCAAGAAAAGGACGGAGCCCTTCGAACGCCACTGAGGATTCAGTCCAAGGAAAGTGCTTATTTCAGCAAGGCCCCCTATTTCACCGAATTCATCCGTCAACAAGTTGAGAGGAAGTACGGCAAGGAAATCCTCTATCAACAAGGACTGAGAATCTACACCTCCCTCAACCTCTCCCTCCAAACGGCAGCCCAAAAGGCGGTTGAAGCAGGTTTGAGTGAGCTGGACAAAAGGCAAGGATTTCGCGGCCCCCTCCGAACCCTTACTGCCTCCGAGGTGAAAGACCTCCAGAAAACTGAAGACACTCTTAACCCGCTGTCTCAGACCGAAAGGTATGAGGGAATCATCCTTTCTAAGGAAGACTCCAAGAAGCATTATACGGTCTGGGTGGAGGATCGGAAGGGGATTCTGCCCTTCTCCGAAATGGCCTGGGCCCTTCATCTCAAGCCCACACCCACGTTCAAGCCTAAGAAGGCGAAAACTCCTTCCGATCTCCTCGAGGTGGGCGATGTGGTAAATGTCAGGCTGAAGCAAATACCCAAAAAGGACCAGCCTCTTCTCTTCACTTTGGACCAAGAGCCACTCGTTCAGGGAGCTTTGCTTTGTATCGATCCAGGAACAGGATACGTGAAGGCCATGGTCGGGGGTAGGAGTTTTAGCGACAGCCAGTTCAATCGAGCCATCCATTCTCGCAGACAACCCGGATCTGCTTTCAAGCCCATCATCTATGCGGCTGCCCTGGAAAAGAACTATACCCCAGCCACCATTTTGATGGATTCGCCTGTGGAGTATCCCGGAAACGATGGAGGGATGTATTGGGCCCCGAAAAACTACGACAAGAATTTCATGGGACCCATCACCTTTCGAAACGCATTAGCTCATTCTCGAAACGTTGCCACCATCAAGATTCTGGAAGACATCGGCATCGGGTATGCGCTCAAAGAGATCAAAAAGTTTGGCATCGAGTCCCCGGTCAAGAGAAATCTTTCCATCGCTCTGGGAACTTCAGGTGTCTCCATGCCGGAACTGACCGCCGCCTTTGCGGTTTTTGCCAATGGCGGGGAACAAGTCAAAACCACTTTCATCGAAAAAATCGTCACCATGAAAGGCGATGTCTTGGAAGAGAATTCCCCCTACGTGGAGATCCCAGAGGGAGAGGTAAATGTGGAAAACGGGGAGGGAGAAGAAACTTTCGAGATGCCTGAAGGATCTGAACGCAGTCGGCCTCTTACAAGAGAACGTGTCCTCTCTCCCCAGAACGCGTTTCTCATGACTCACCTCTTAGAAGGAGTCATCCAGCATGGAACGGGGCAGAAAGCCAAGACTTTGGGAAGGCCTGTAGCTGGGAAAACGGGAACCTCGAGCGACTATGGAGACGCGTGGTTCATTGGATACACTCCCTCTCTTCTCGCATCCGTTTGGGTGGGCTTCGATGACAAGGCCTCATTGGGTAAGGATGAAACAGGAGCTCGTGCTGCTCTTCCCATCTGGCTTTATTTCATGAACGATGCACTTAAGGATATGCCTATCGAATACTTCTCAGTGCCTGAAGGGATTATTCTGAAGAGAGTGAGTCTGGAGACAGGATTACCCGCTCTCGACAGTTACCAGGAAACGATCGTTGAAGCTTTCCTCGATGGAACTGTTCCCGGAGAACTTGAAGAGTCAGGAGGAAGGATTAACTCCGTTCGGGCTTCCTGGCACGAGCGTGTTTCCACAGAGTCCGAAGGAAACCCCATCCAAACCTCCAGCCCCGAACACGTTCCCCCAGAGCCCGGTTGATGGTCGCTAGTGGTGCACCAAATAAATATCGCTATATTTGAAAGAATGGGTGAGTCGATTGATAGCCGTCCACGAGATTATAAAACATAGTTCCATTTTTGAGGTACACCACTAGGAGGACGGCGGGTACGGTACCCTCCTCCAGAAAGGTACGCATCCATGAATGATCAAGAGATCAAGAGTCTGCTATCAGTTTATAAAACAGTGGCTGTCGTCGGTATTTCACCCAAACCGGATCGGCCAAGCCATGTCGTTGCATCCTATCTTCAATCGAAGGGATACAGGATCATACCGGTCCGACCCGATGGTGAGGTGGTTTTGGGCGAAAGGGTCTATCAAAGCCTCAGGGACATTCCCAAAGAAATTGGTGTCGACATCGTTGATGTTTTTCGGAAGTCTGCGGAGGTCCTGCCTATCGTGGAGGAAGCAGTCGAACGCGGAGCCAAAATGGTCTGGATGCAGGAAGGAGTTGTCAATCAGGATGCTGCAGCCAAGGCAGAGAAAGCTGGGCTGAAGGTTGTCATGGACCGGTGCATTAAGAAGGAGCACCAGAGGCTGCTCTAATAACAAAATAATGAGGTACTGGAGTGTTGGAAAACAAATTACTGGAGTATTGGAGTGGTGGAGTAATGGAATAATGGGTTTGAGAAAATAGTACTTCTCTTTACCGGTATTCCAGTATTCCACTATTTCACTATTCCATATTTTCATCGCTCCATTTTTCCAGTACTCCAATACTCCATTACTCCATCACTCCATTCTTTCTATTCAGGATCGTTCTTCGGCCATTGTAACGTTCCGTATCGTACATGGTCTTCACGTCCACGACATTTAGCTTGCCAACGGCTTCCTGCAAAGGTACAGCGGTGATCCGGCCATTCCGAAAGCTGACCATCTTTCCGAAATCTTCCTTCACGACAAGGTCTACGGCGGCGATACCGAAGTACCTCCCCATCCTGCGATCGTAGGCACAGGGGGCTCCTCCACGCTGCAAATGGCTTAAGATGATGCTTCGGGTCTCAAGTTTAGTAGCACGAGTGATTTCGTCCGCCAGGAATTCGCCGATTCCTCCCAAGGTCATGTGTCCAAAGCTATCGAGCGCTTTATCTTGTGAGATGAAAGACTGTCCCGCAGGTTTGGCTCCTTCGGAGACAACAATAATCTCGTAACGGGTTCCCTTTCTTCTTCCCTCGAGAACTAACTCATTGACCCGATCGATCTCAAACTCGAACTCCGGAATGAGGATGATATACGCTCCACTCGATTCTCCTCCCTCGAGGGCTAACCATCCTGCATGTCGTCCCATTGTTTCGACGACAAAGATCCTTCGGTGGGAACCTGCGGTCGTCCTCAGTCGATCAATTTCCTCTGTGATCACATTTAGCGCTGTCTCAAATCCGAGGGTGTAATCTGTTCCGGAAAGATCCTTATCGATCGTCTTGGGAATTCCAACTACCTTTACGCCTTCTCGAGAGAGTTTCTCAGCCACCCCTAAGGTATCCTCTCCCCCGATGGCGACCAGATAATCAATCTCGTAGCGCTTCAGATTCTCAAGAACGATTTTGGATCGGTCTTTCTTGGGATCGTAGGGGTTGGTTCGAGATGTCCCCAGGTTCGTCCCTCCATACCGGTCCCATGTTCTCACCATCTCCTCAGTCAAGGGGGAGATTCTCGGACCAGGCACATCCTCGTCTCCATCAGGGTAAACCAAGCCCTTCCAACCATCTCGAATTCCGAGGACCTCGTATCGCACTTTCCTAATCTGCTGGAGCCGGTCATCTACCGCTGTCTTCACAACCCACTTAATCGCTGGATTCAGCCCGGCGCAATCGCCCCCTCCTGTTAAAACACCGATTCTCTTCTTATCCATTTCTTCCTCCCCAACTTAGGACCCCGCAGAGCGAATGGAGCATAGCGTAAGAGCCTACCATCGCAACTTTTCCAGCACTCGGACTGCTTTTCCACAGCTTATTCAAAACGATCTTCACCGCCCATTCGCCCCAAGAAAACAGGGGCTCATTCGAAACACGGAGCACACTGAGAGAACCGTTCTCATGGAGAATCGGGAGGTGCCGATTCTCCATGAATTCCCGAATTTATTTAAGACAGAAACTTTTTGTCTGTCCGGCACCTCCCCGATAGACAAAAAAGTGCTCTCCCCGTATCCTCTGTGTCTCTGTGGTGAAACTGGTTTTAACCCAAGTTCTATTAACGGATTACTACTATATCCGATTTCGTCTTGACAATCAAAATTTGCCCCTTTATTCTAAACTCATGAGCGAACCTATTAGGAATGCTTCTGCGTTTCACCATTTTGATGGCTTTACAGCAGACAGAGAACCTCCGAGCCCCCGATTTTACCAAAAGGGACTTCCTGCGTCTTTGTGCAACAGGCTTTGCCGCCCTGTCCGGGATTCATCTCTTCGGGTTTTTACAACCATCTCACGCCCAGCTTGCGGAGAAAGGACTCATTAAGACCAAACTCTCTCCATTCTTCATTCCCCTCGCTAACGGAGAAATCCAGTGCGAACTTTGTCCCAAACACTGTCATGTTCCCAAGGGCAAGAGAGGAGCTTGCAGGGTACGGGAGAATCGCGACGGGAAATACTTCAGTCTGGTTTATGGAAATCCGTGTGCTCTTCACTTAGACCCTATCGAGAAGAAGCCCTTCTTTCATGTTCTTCCTGCCACAACGTCCTTCTCTCTCGCAACGGCCGGGTGCAATTTCCACTGTAAATTCTGTCAGAATTGGGAAATCTCTCAGGCATCACCTGAAGATGTGTTTAGTTACGATGTTTCTCCAGAATTCGTCGTTAACAAAGCCAAAGAGGCAGGTGCTCGCTCTGTCGCCTATACTTATGTCGAGCCAACAATCTTTTACGAATACATGTTGGACATTGGTCTTCTCGTTAAGAAGGAAGGTCTCTTGAACGTTTGCCATTCCAATGGGTTCATCAACCCTACCCCCCTTCGGCAGCTTTGTCGGATCATGGATGCCGTGAACATTGACCTCAAGGGCTTTACAGAAGAATTTTATCACGAACTGTGTGATGGTGAACTTGCACCCGTCCTTGAAACACTCAAAATTCTGAAGCAAGAAAAAGTACACGTCGAAATTACGAACCTTGTCATCCCCACCAAGAATGACGACCTCTCAACCGTGAAAGAAATGTGCCTCTGGGTGAAGAAAGAGCTCGGTGCCGACACTCCGACCCATTTCTCTCGATTCTATCCTCTCTACAAGCTCCGAAGCCTTCCTCCCACTCCGGTCTCAACGCTGGAAAACATTCGAAACGTGGCGATATCAGCGGGCCTTGAATATGTCTACATCGGGAACGTTGCTGGTCACGAGGCCGAAAACACTTTCTGCCCGAAGTGCAAAAAGATGGTCATCCACCGAACAGGATACATGATCGGAGAGGTCCGGCTGAAGGACGGAAAGTGCGGCTACTGCGGCAAACCGATCCCGGGGATCTGGACGTAAAAGGGCGTAAGGAGTGAGGCGTAAGGCGCAAGGGGTCACAGACAAATTCAAAACAACAAAAGATCAAACGCGGGAGGTTTTGGTCACAGGATTTTCAGGAGCCATGTTTTATTAGGTTATTGGGTCACTTTTGACTCAGTCCCCCGACAAGTCATTGAGTTGTTGAGTTATTGGGTCATTGAGTCATAACCTTACTCAACACACTCAACTTACTCCACTCACTTGACTAACTGATAGGGTCATTGAGTTGTTTTCGCTATGCGCTTGCGTGCCTCTGCCCTAACGCCTTATCCGCTCTTACGAGTCTCAGTCTTGGGCAAGATAGGTGTATCTGAGTTGTTGCTTATTATTCCGGATCGCAATGGTGAGAGCTTTCTTGGTCCCGATCAGCACAACGAGTCTTCGGGCACGGGTAATCGCGGTGTACAGCAAATTTCTTTGGAGAAGAAGATAGTGCTGGGTCGAGACGGGCATGACGACCACGGAGTACTCACTCCCCTGTGATTTGTGAACTGAAATGGCATAGGCAAGCATCACCTCATCGAGGTCAGAATACTCATAGTTGATTAACCTTCCGTCAAAATCGATGACCACCTCCTGATTCTCGTGATCGATCCTCGAAATCCATCCAATGTCCCCGTTAAAAACATCCTTGTCGTAGTTGTTTGTGATCTGCATCACCTTATCCCCCAGTTTGAGGGTTCTGCTTCCAAGGGTGATGCCAGAGGTTTGAGGATTGAGCTTCTTTTGAAGCTCTAAATTGAGAGAGGTCACACCAACGGTTCCCCGGTGCATTGGAGTAATGACCTGAATATCTCGTATTGGATGAAATCCGAAATGACGAGGAATCTCTTCACCACAGAGGGACAGAATCTTTGGGAGAGCTCTCTCTGGATCTGCTTCCTCCAAGAAATGGAAATCCAGAGACTTATCTGGAAAATCGCCTTTGAGTATTGGAAATTGTCCCTGATTGACCCGGTGAGCATTCACTACAATCGTGCTCTCCTGGGATTGGCGAAAGATTTCGTTCAAACGAACGACGGTAAAAGTTCCGGAATCGATGATATCTCTCAGCACATTTCCAGGGCCCACGGATGGGAGCTGATCCACATCTCCGACCAAGATGAGATGCGCGTGTCGAGGAATCGCTTTGAGCAAATGGTGCATTAAGAGGGTATCGACCATGGAAGCTTCATCAATAATCACCATATCCCCTTCGAGTGGGTCGTCCTCGTTTCTTTTGAATCGCTCTTCTTTTGGAGAATACTCAAGCAGTCTGTGTAGGGTCTTGGCTTCCCAGCCCGTCGCTTCGTTCATTCGTTTGGCTGCCCTTCCTGTGGGAGCGGCAAGAAGGACCCTTAACCCCAACTGTTGAAAGATCCGGAGGATTGCCAGAATAATCGTCGTCTTTCCGGTCCCTGGCCCCCCTGTGATGACGAGGACTTTGCTCCGGGCCGCCAGGTCAATGGCTTCCTGCTGTTTTGGGGCGAGCTCAATACCCAACTTCTTCTGAACCCACTCAATCGCTTTCTCGGCTTTAATGGGTCTGACGTTCGAGCGAGTTGCCACCAGACGTCTTCATGTGTTCCGCAATTCCAACCTCAGCGATATAGAATGGCTCGAGGTAGACTCCTCTTTTCTTTTCGTTTTGCCCTATTTCCTCTCGGACAATGTCCTTTTCTCTTCGGAGCTCTTCAAGAGCCTCCTCCACAACCTCATGGTCAACCTTCAGAATGTCGCCTGCTCTCTTGACCAAAGCATCTTCGGGATAGTAGACGTGTCCTTCTTGAGTAAGTTCGCTCAACACATAGATGAGACCAGCCTTGGCTCTGATGATTGAATGAGAGTCGATTCCGAGATTTTGAGCGATCCGGTCGGCACTGATGAAACCGATCCCCTGGATATCACGGGTAAGACAGTAGGGGTTTCCCTTCACAACTTCGATTGAACGCTTTCCATAGTGCTTGTATATTTTCGTTGAATAGGTAACGCTGACTCCATGGCCTTGAAGAAAAATCATGATCTCCTTAACTTCCCTTTGTTCCTTCCAGGCTTTGAGAATCATTTCAATTCGTTTGGCACCAATGCCGTCAACCTCCGAAAGTCGTTCCGGGGTCTTCTCAATCACTTCAATGGTCTCCAGACCGAATTTCTGGATCATCCTTTCTGCTAACACGGAGCCAATTCCTTTGATGGATCCAGAGCCCAAGTATCTTTGAATTCCAATGAGAGTTGCAGGTGCTACGGTTTCGAACACTTCGACATGAAACTGCTCTCCGAATTTTTTGTTCTGCACCCACTTCCCTGTGAGTTTGAGCGATTCACCTGGATGAACCGCAGCCAAATTTCCCACGATGGTGATCAAGTCTCTTTTTCCTTGCTCCTGAACTTTGGCAACCATGAAGCCATTCTCTTCATTGTAGTAGGTGATTCTCTCGATATACCCGTATATGGTGGTCATGCTTTCCTCACATCACTGAATGCTGGAATTATATCTCCTGACTCGGTTTTTTTAAAGCCCCTCAAACAAATTTTAGGTCACCATATCTTTCGAAATTTCCTCGTGTTCTTGAGTGGTTGTGTATGCCCAAGTTCTAGGCAAAACGGTGGGAATAGCCATCCTCAAGAGCGGGAGAGACTCAATCCACAGCTTTTCCACACCGATTGTGGAAAGCAAAATTACGGAGCGTTGTGATCAAATCACAACGTGTTGAAGTTAAACCATTTTTTTTCAGAAATGAATTCTTTGCTCACGCAAAGACGCAAAGGGATCAAGTTTTTCTCTTTGCCGTCAATATCTTTGGCAAGAGAAAAGGTGTCGGAAAGCTGGAAAAGTGAACCTTTGCGTTCTCCCTGCGTTCCGGCCCCGGTCCCGACCGCGGGCGGGGCAGGCAGGGGCGATCTCTGCGGTGAATATGCTACCGAATTAATGAAGCGGCATATTAAGCCTGTCTTGGAGGGTGGCAGAAATTTACCAATTCTGCAATCAAAAAAGTTCTCATTTGTTACATTTTGCGTATCAATTGTCAGTCCAGTCCCTGAGGGGATCAAAAATCCCCATTAATCTTGAAAGATTACAGATCCAAGTGTACATGGCACGGTATTTGCTCAATTTTAGACCGGGAGAAGCGCCTGCAAAGACCAATGGATTAACAGACTTACCCGTGTAATAGTTCGGTGCGAAACTGTTTGGTTACATCCAAGAAAGGAACAGAAACATGGAAGCTCTAGAAAAATGCTTTTTTAAAGAAGACAATTGTGTGACACGGGAGATCGCCGGGGAAACGATCATCGTGCCGATTAAAGGTCGCGTCGGAGACTTGGACTCGATCTACACCCTCAACGAGGTGGGTACCTTGATCTGGCAGCTCATCGATGGGCAGAAGAACATCGGCCAGATCGTTCAATCCGTCCGCCAAACCTACGACGTGGAATCTGAAGAGGTCACAAAAGAGCACTGCCGATTTCCTGCATTCTCTGGAACAGGCAGGACTGATCCGTTCCACGACGGATGATCGGACCGTCGGGCCTTGAGGGTCAGAGGGGCGAGGAGCTTACGTTGCACTTGAGAGTTTTAGGCTAAGAATTTTTTAACCTTAATGCGAAGCGATACCTCGAACCCAGTGGTCCATACGTGACAACTTGGTCCTCAAGCGAAACGCTCATAGGTTGTGTGTTCATGGAATCTCTTGCAATCCTACCCGAAAGTTCAGCCAAGGACTTCTCGAAAAGCTCGGGCGGAAGCGTGTACCTTTGTGTGGAACGATTGAGGTAACCCGACGTTGCCCTATGAATTGCGTCCATTGCTATAACAATCTCCCTATCGCCGAACGACGAAGCCCGTGCCAGATGAACTGACCTACGATGAGCACTGCCGAATCCTCGATCAAATCGCGGAGGCGGGCTGTTTTTGGCTGCTGTACACAGGAGGGGAGATCTTTGCGAGACCCGACTTCCTTGACATCTACACTTATGCCAAACGGAAAGGATTACTCATCACCCTGTTTACAAACGGACGTTGATCACACCGAGGCAGCAGACTACCTTGCAGAATGGCGACCTTTCGCCATCGAGATCACGCTCTATGGTCGGACAAAAGAGACCCACGAGCGTGTCACAGGCGTTACAGGGTTCCTACGAGCAGTGCATGCGAGGGATTCGGATGCTCATGGAACGTGGACAGTCCCGCTCAAACTCAAGACAATGGCGATTGACACCCAACAAACATGAACTCTGGGATATGAAACGATTTGTCGAGGAAGACCTAGGAGTGGAATTTAAATTTGACGCCATGATCAATCCGAGGATTGACCCGTCCCCAAAGCCGTTAGCTGTGCGATTGACGCCGGAAGAAGTGGTCGACCTCGATCTCGGAGATCCAAAGAGGATGGTGGAATGGAGACAATTTTTGCGCAAGATTCAGCGGTCTCAAAAGATCACCTGAACATTCTGATGAGCTGTATCAATGCGGAGCTGGAATTGGCTCATTTGCCATGGACCCTTGCGGCATGATGAGCGTCTGCGTGCTGTCACGCAAGGACGTGTATGACTTGCGCACTGGAAGTTTCCAAGAAGGATGGAAGCATTTTCTTGGAGAGGTTCGTCAAAAGAAAATGACGAAGCAAACAAAGTGCTTCTCGTGTGAGATAAAAGCCATGTGTGGCATGTGTCCTGCCAACGGCGAATTGGAGAACCAGTGATCCAGAGGAACCCGTCGACTTCATGTGCCAGGTCGCCCATCTGAGAGCCAGAAGCTCTCGGTCTTTCCATCAAGCCTCATGGGGAGTGTGAGTACTGTGAACGGATCGAGTCATCAGCGGTCAGCATTCAGACCGTCAACGGTGATAGAGAATGGAGACTGAAATGAGAGACTTTGAAAACTGAAAGTGTGGCAAAGGCTCACGAATTGACACTTAGGACTGAAGTATGCACTTTTCCGAAGACTGAGATAGGATTACGAGCCAAATCAGGCGTTTGCCGAGTTGCCCCGCCAATAGCTTCAATATGGAGATGCTGAACTTGCGCGTTTCCTCCAAATAGCCATGGTCCAGTAAGCGAGTTGGAATATCATCTGTTACTTCACATGATCTAAAGTTTTTGGGACGAACATGAAGCTCACGAATGAAGTGGTTGATGTAAAACGAATGTTAACCTCATTTATTCAGAAGCTGAAGCTGACCGCTGATAGCTAAACAATGCTAGCAGGAGAAATACAATGAAAGGGGAGAAGTCAAAGAGGGCAAGAAGCCTTACCTGAAACCCGAGGTCAAGCAGGTCCAACTGAAACCTGAAGAAGCTGTCTTGGGAGGATGCAAAACCCTCAGCGATGCAGGACCGGTAAAAATGACATGTAGTACTCTTGGGGTACCGACTGCTCCAGTATCCTTGGGAACTTCCTGAAGAAGAAGACTATGCCCCCTTTCAACGGACATCTTGTTCAGATCGCCGACATTACTTGTGTTCGCATCCAAAGTACTGATCCCGCCTTGAGATTGAAACTGGATGCCCCCACCCAGAGGTTTCTTGTAGCAAGGTGAACCTGATGTAACCTTCGATGTTAAATTGGAGATCTATCTGAATTTAAAGACACGTGGAAAACCGATCTTTGATTCTAATCCGTGCATGGAAACTCTATGAGGACGGTGAATCCTTTCATTTTCATTCCAGTCCCCATCCCTTGGTCCTGCCCCCTACAAGATAGCCGGAATACGAAGAGACTTCACATCGGGTGAAATTGTTTATTATTCGCCCTTTCTTGAAATGAAACAATCCTTTTATCCCTTGGAATACCCTTGGACGAGCTTGCTGTTCATCAATTTCCTCTCCTTGGGCCATGGGGCTGAGGTTCACGCCTGTGGACTCGTTGATTCCAGAGGGACTGGTCGCCTTTTTCTTGGCCAGTCCACTGCTGGAAAGACTACGATGGCGAGGCTATGGGAAGATGATCCCGGTGTGACGATTCTCAGCGATGACCGGATCATTCTGAGGAAGATTGACAATCAAATCTGGATGTATGGAACCCCCTGGCACGGCGAGGCTGGGTTCGCAGCACCAACGCGGGCACCTTTGAATGAAGTCTATTTCTTGCAGAAGGGGATGAGAAATCAAATTTCCCCCTTGAAAGAAGCGCAGTCGGCCAGTCGTTTCTTTGCCTGCTGTTTCCCTCTTTTCTATAACCGTGATGCGGTTGACTTCACGCTGCGTTTTTTCGACGAAGTGGCCAAGAGTGTTCCGTGTTATGAGCTCAGGTTTGTACCCAATAAGACCGTTGTGAAGTTCCTACTAAGCAAAGTGTATAGCGAATAGGTCATAGCGAAATTGACTCAATAACCCTATCAGTTGGTTGAGTAAGTTGAGTAAGTCGAGTAGGTCGAGTTATGCCCAATAACTTAATAACCCAGTAACCCAATAACCAAGCAAGTGACTGAAAGCTGATGGCTGATAGCTGAAAGCACTCAGTGACCCAATGACCAATGACCTAATGACTACTCCCTTATCGCTCAGTCCTCAGTCCTGTTCTTTTCTCTCTCAGTCCTCATCACTCGGACCTCATCACCTGTTTGCCGATGTCTGTGTCGGGTTGTTGAACCAGGGCCAGAGTGTCCGGTTCAAGGCGAACGGTTGGAGCATGCATCCGACCATCTGTGATGGCGAGATGATCAATGTGGAGCCTGTGCTGCCTTCCCAAGTCAGACACGGAGACATCATTCTCTATAGGAGCCCGCGTGGAATAACTGCCCACCGTGTTATCCACGTCCAGAGGGAAATGAACTCAGCACTCAGTCCTCATTGCTCATCACTTGTTTTTCATACCCGTGGTGATTCCCTCAAGGTAGTCGACCCCCCTCTAACGTCGGATCAAATCCTGGGAAAAGTCTTCTCTGTCGAACGTAATGGACGGACAGTTGCACTTTATGGCAACCGAGCTATAATTATCCAAGAAACGCGTCTTTTTCTTTTTACCCTCAGACGATACGTGGTACACGCACTAAGCAGAATGAAGGCACTTCTTTTCTGGTGTAGGGCCTCTTTCAAGACCAACACGATGGATACTTAGCAACGGAGAGATAATTATGAAAATTCCTAATCCCTTTCGCCTTTTGTTACTGGTGAAACTGATCCTCACCCTGAGCCTTTTGGGAATTTTCAACCCATTCCCTCATCTGCTGGCAGCCGAACCATTGTTTGAAGTAAGAGGTACGGACCCGAATCCCCTAACGTTTACGGCCGCCCGTGAGATTAGCCGTGACCCAAGTGGGCACTGGCATCTCATCTACAAGAAGAGTCAAGGGCCAAAGGATGGGATATGGGTGGCGCGAACGACCGACGGAAAACCTGTCGGGGTACAGAAGACCAGATCCTTCTTATCACTAGGACGAACAAGCATGCCCCAGCATGAAACCCAATGGGACATCGCTGCTAGAAAAGCGATCAAGATCCTCATTAACGAGGAGGGTTGGTATCGAGTACGCCAGCCGGAATTGGTGGCGGCCGGACTCAATCCTAGAGTCAACCCGAAGAAGCTGCAGCTTTTTGTGGATGGCCAGGAACAGGCCATCCGCGTCGTGGGGCAGGATGACAGGCGGTTTGACTTCCAGGACTTCATCGAATTCTATGCAACAGGACTCGATACGCCCTTCACAGACACCAGGACCTACTACCTTCTGGAGGGAGAGGTTCTGGGGAAGCGGATAGAAACATCCCAAGGCAGAGGCGTAGAACATCCGTCTCTGAAAGTTTTCCATTTTCGGTGAAATTCAAAGAAAGAGTCTACTATTTCCCTGACGATCAAAAATGGTGACGCAGAAAACTTCTTTGGGCCCGCCATCGCCCCGGCGTCTGTCCTACCCCCTGGGTTTCTGGACGTCTTCATCGGAACACCGAACCTTGATCCCTCACCGTCACTCAAAGCGACTCTCGAAATTGCCCTTCAGGGTGGTACGGTCGTACTCCACCGCGTCAAGATTCTGGCTCAACGATACGGATATCGAGGCCGGTGACGTGGAATTTCTAGGACAAAACCGGAAGGTTTTCGAAATCGAGGTCTCCCAGTCGGATCTCAGGGAAGGAGAGAACAAGATAACACTCATTTCTCAAGGCGGTGAATCGGATGTATCGCTTGTGGATTACATCCAGTTGACCTACTGGCACAGCTTTGCCGCGGATGACAATGTTCTGAAATTCCAGGCTGAAGGCAGCAAACAGGTCACGATCGAGGGGTTCAGCCGTCCCAAGATCAGAGTCGTCGACTACACTGATCCGCTGAGGGTTCGTGAGGTAATCGGTGACATAGAGCCCCGAGGCACAGGCTACGCCATAACCTTTAAAGTCCCGGATACCGGCACCAGAACGTGTAATGGCTTTTACTGAAAATAGGGTAAAAAAACCTCTCGGAATTGTGGCTAACAAACCTTCCTCTTGGAATCAACAAAAGCCTGGTTATGATTTCGTTATCATTTCCCACAAGGACTTCCTCAAATCCCTCAAGCTATTACAGCAACGGAGGGAATCTCAGGGATTGTCCGTAGCTCTGGTGGATGTGGACGATCTTTATGATGAGTTCAACTTTGGGAATAAGTCGCCCCAGGCTATAAGGGATTTTCTTGTATACACCACGACGAATTGGGAGAAGCGCCCCCGCTTCGTGTTGCTGGTCGGAGACGCGAGCTTCGATCCCCGTAATTACTTTGGAGAAGGAAATTACGATTTTGTCCCAACCAAGATTTTGGAGACGTTCAACATGGAAACCGCCTCGGATGACTGGTTCGCTGATATGGATGACGATGGGTTGCCTGATATGGCGGTCGGACGATTGCCCGTTCGAACACCTGAGGAGGCAGCCGTAGTGGTCACGAAGATTCTCGGTTACGAGAAAGCCTTTCGAATGGATCACGCTGTCATGGTGGCAGATAAGATTGGATATCTCGAGTTTGATTACGCAGAGGCCTCCCGAGAGGTGGGGGCGCTGCTCCCTTCTTCCATCGTGGTTGAGGAAATCTTTCGTGAAAACTTCGATAGTAATGCTGAAGCCAAAGAAGCCCTTCTCGCCTCCATCAACGAGGGGCCGCTCCTTGTGAACTACATTGGAGATGGATCAGCTAGTATGTGGGAAGGGCAGATCCTTAACTCCGATGACGCACCCTTTCTCACCAACAGACCCCATCTGCCTCTTTTCGTCAACATGACCTCCCTGAACGGCTTTTTCCACGATCTTTATGTCGAGAGTCTCGCGGAGGCTCTTCTTAAGCCTGCAGGCGGAGGGGCGATCGCTGTATGGGCCTCTTCCGGTCTGACAGAGCCGGCGGCGCAGGTTGTCATGAACAAGGAACTTGTGCGCCTCCTCTTCAATGGCGAAGGTTTGACAATTGGCGAGGCGGCGGCAAGAGCAAAGGCCGCTACCGATGACCAAGACGTTCGCAAAACCTGGATCCTCTTCGGCGATCCCACCACGAAACTGAAATATTGAAGATTGGAGTGTTGGAGTACTGGAGTAACGGAATAATGGGAAGGTGCCAATCATAATTGGGTCACTCTGCTGTCAGCTTTCAGCCCTCAGCTTGAGTTATTGGGTTACTAGCTCATTCGGGTTATTAGGTAACTGGGTTCCATCGCCGAACGCCGCACTTCCGAACGTCCAACGTCTCTTTTAAGTCACTGAGCCATAACCTTACTCAACTCACTTAACTGACTGATTGGGTTATTGGGTTTTCCCACTCAGTCCTCAGTCCTCGTTACTCAGTCCTTTGTTTTAGATCCTTAGTCTTTCCTGCTTTTCAGGTAGTTCCGGATTGCCGATTTGAATTCTTCAAAATCTCCGAGGTTATTTTTTAGGTAGTCATACAGCTTTTCATTTTCTACTTTCCAGTAGAGATGAACAAGCAGATTTCTGAATTTCACCATCTCTACCCACCGGGCGACCAAATCCTCATCAAGAACCTTTCTTTCCCCCATGAGTTTAATGACTTCAGAATACTCCTGGGGATATCCGAAGTTTTCCTTTGCTATGATTCTGTTGCAGATGTCGATCCCAGCTCCAATAGCAACAATGAAATTGTACTTTGCAGTATCGATGTTCCCATAGTGTTCTAATAATTCGTTCTTTGATAGCCTAGACAGATCCTTCAGTTTCTCAAGTGCTCTGTCTAATTCATCAAAAAGTCGTCTCAGTATATCGTTTTCTAAAGGGTCCATGCTATTCTCCAAGCACGAGGCTTCTGTGATGTAATTTCAGATGCGGTAGAAAATCAAAATAAAGGCTTCTGGTCCGAACTTCAAAATCCATTCGCTTCTGTTCGTCTCTTGTGAAAATAACCTTCCCTCTCGTTATGACGCTGAATTTGAATGGAGTCGGAGCCAAATTCAGCAGTCTGAGATCCACTGTCACTCCAGAAACAGCCAGATCCACTTTCGCCGCCAGTGAAAGTCCGTAGCTAAACATTTCGTCGGCGCTTTTGAACGCAGCCGGATCAGCATAGGCTGCCACATCGATGTCCCGGAACGGTCCCGCTCCTAAGAACGATCCATAGAGATAAGCAAATAGAGTAGGTTTCTGGCTCAAAAGCAGATCCGTGATCCTTGAGATCAAGGAATCCTTTTGCTCCTGATCCATAATCTTTGTGGTGAACGTCTTCATGTCCGATATATTACCACAAATTACACCTACCATCAAAAGCTTTTCATGGGTCATTGGGTTACTGAGTTATTGGGTCATTAGGTAATTGGGTTATTAGGTTACTAAACCCTCAGTTCTAAGCTCTCATCGCTCAGTCCTTCGTCCTTCGCTAGGTCATTGGGTCATTCAGTCAGTTCGTTATTGACTAAGGGGGGATTCACGATTGTCTTCTTGGAGCTCTGCGTACTCGGAAACCGTCACGTTCCAACACAACAACCGTTTCCCTTATTGTCATGACGTCGAAGCGTTCTAGGAAATGATTAAGTGCTCCAAGGAGATCTGACAGTAAAGGGGGATGAATCCGTATTCGAATGACACCATGGTGGGTGTTGAGAGGATAGAGCAAAATATTCGAAAAGTGTTTATCGAAAGTTAGGAGTATCCTTTCCTCCTGGCGTGCCAACTCCATAACCGAAGCATCAGAGGCCCCGGGAGTTATTGATTGACGCGCTTCTTTCACATCGAATCCTTTGCTCCGCAAAAACGAGACAACAGGAGGGGGGATATTTTCATCGGCCAGGAACTTCGTCATCGGGTTGGCATCTCAAAGGGAACGTACTCAGTATCGCGAACAAGGGTAGCGGCATAGTGCAGGCAAGCATCCACGTCCTGTTTTGTCAGTTGCGGAAAGTAATCCTGAACGACCCTATCCGCTGGAACACCCGCTTCCAGAAGCTCCAAAATCAGGTAGACCATGATGCGAGTACCCCTGATACAGGGCTGTCCATGGCAAACGTTTGGGTCGACAGTTATTCTTTCAAGCAAGGCATCCATCTTTAGCACCTCTGATGGTCCATAGTAAAACGCCGAAAAAACTAAGTCAATGAGTCATTGGTAGTTGAGTCCACTCGTCATTGAGTCTTTGGGTCATTCTGCTTTCAGCTCTCAGTCCTCAGTCCCAATTACTCAGTCCTCAGCACTCGACACTCGTCACTTGACACTTCCTTAAGTCATTTGGGTCATTGAGTCATTAGGTACTCAGCTTTCAGCTTTCTGCTTTCTGCTCTCAGTCCTCAGCGCTCAGTCCTCCGATGGGTCATTGGTTATTAGGTTACTGGGTTACTCGCTCCGAACGCCGAACTTTTCGACTGATCTCTCAATTTCTCTATGCGCTATGCTCCATGCGCCCTGCGTATCTGCCGATTGCCACTCGGTCCTCAGACTCGACACTCGCCACTTTTACACCTATTACCTTGAAATAACTATGAAATCATTACAAAAATTGTCACAAAAATCGCCTTTTTGAAGTCCGCCTAATCTACAAAAGTCAATAATTTCAAATCATTAAATGAACACCCCTCGTGGCATAAATCTTGCTGAAATAGGTTCGTGAGTTTCTGTATCTACAGGAAAAATGACAAAAAGACCAAACTCTACCAATGACGCAAGTTATCGAAAGAATTCGGGAAGGAGGAAAAAAGATGAACCCGATGAAAATTAGGTCTAACGGAGGTTGGAAAAGGCTTGGACTTCTGCCTTCTTCACACCTCTCACAAAGGTTTTGCTGCTATTCCTCTTCGCAACAATGATTGCGATGCCTTCAGAAGTCAAGGCAGTATCCACTATCGATTCCGGGCATGTACAATGACGTCCTTGAGCCCACCAGTAGCCGCAATATTGTCCGCGACTCGAACGGTTACTGGTATGTCATCTACCGAGACCAGGAGACCGTTGGATCAACTCGATATCAAGTGTGGTTGGCCAGATCAACTGACGGAACAACCTGGTCCACTGTGAAACTGTGCGGCGATGACGCCGGTGGAACACAGAGTGCAGGTATCATTAGAACTGACAACAACACCTATTACGACGCGGCCATAGCAATTAATCCTTCCCGAGACGAAATTCACATTGTCTGGTACGACTCAGCGGAAAATCCAGTAGGAAACCGAGGTATTTTCTACTCGAAATGTGCAGATTTATCAAATTGGAATGTGTCAGCAGGTTGGACGACCGCCAGCGGCGGCACCAGCCCACGCTACGAGCGATATCTATCAACGAATTTTGCAGAGAACCCAGCTATCGCCGTGGACGGTAACGGTAAGCCTCATGTAGTCTGGGAAGGCAATTACTATTTGCAGCAGCATCTATCGCACTATTTATTATGACAGCTATGATACTTCGACCGCTGGCGCGTGGAAAGCCACAGATGTCACTGTAGAAACCAACTCGTCATACGGAAATGACTATCCCGGCATTGACGTCGACAGTAGCAGTTACGTGCATGTGATCTGGCGCCATAAGACATCAAGTTCAAGCTATTATGCCATTTATTATGCCAAGAGTGCCGATAACACTAATTATGCAAGTTTCTCTTCCCCGATTGCAGTAATATCAGCTGCAAGCAGAAAGCATATTGACGCCCAGTCTCGCAATTGACGCAAATGACAACATGTATGTGGTAGCTCACAACGCTACTGATTTCACAAACTGGTTCAACTACTATAGGAAATCCAGGCTCGCAATGGGTGAAGAGGTCCGGAAGCGGCACCACCTATCAGACCACATATAGGGAATATAACTCCGTAGTAGGAGCCGACTGGGCAAGCAGTAGCCCTAACCACCGCGTAATTGAGATGTACTACAGTAGTCCCTATCCCCTATACCGGTACTCGTGGAACTCAGGTAGTGAAACGTTTGATGGCAGAACCAGTACTAATAACAATACAAACGACACCGATGCTGTTTATAACATCTGCGTTGAGCAACATAAACCTGCGAGTGCCCAAAACATGGGGTATGTCTGGTTGGACGATACGGCCAACGTACTCTATTTCGATACCGATTGAGGTGTCTTTGACTCTCGCCAATCACACTTCCGGTCAGGTGACTGACAAATTTGCCACTTCAACTCCTGTAACGGATATCTTGTACCAATTCAGACTGTATAGACAGAATACGGTGACCGTGGATAATTTGCGCGTCAACTACACGACCGGGACCGTTGCAGACGGCGATGTCACCGGTGGGGGAGCTCTGGGCTGACTTAAATAGTAACGGTGTCGTCGACGGGGAACCTACGGACGACTTGATTGAATCTGGTGTGTCTGGGTCTGGCGGTAAGCTCACTTTCGCGACAAACTTCAGCCCTGCCGTTAATCCGGGCACAAATTACCTAGTAAAGGCAACCATTGCAAATCTCGTGGGTGATGACACAACAACATTTTCCGTGGGGGCCGCTGATATCGATACTGTTGAGAGCGGCGTGTCGGAGTACGGCAGTATAACTAATGCCACGCATACAATGGACAAAACTTTTGTGCTGGCAAACCATAGCTCTGGCCAGGTTACGGATAAGTTCACGACCACCTCAGCTGTCACCGATGTGTTTTACCGGTTCAACCTGGATCGAGATGGTGCGGTAACGGTTGACACTCTCAGCGTGAATTACACGACCGGGACCGTTGTAGACGGTGATGTTACTTCCGGACAGCTCTACGCCGATGTAAACAATGACGGCTTGTCGACGGTGGCGACACTTTGATCGAAAGCGGTGTTTCCGGCTCAGGTGGTAAACTAACATTTAACACTGATTTTTCTCCGACCACTGGTGGCACGAACTACCTAGTACAAGCCACAATCTCCAATCTCGTTTGTGATGACACTTCCACTTTCTCAATGACGACAAGTGATATCACCCTAGTTCCAAACCGGCAGCAAAATCCGGCACGTCCAGCAACGTCACCCACACAGCTGAAGGCAGCCTAACCCTTGCTGATCATCCCTCCGGCCAGGTGGGTGATGCCTTAGGGACCTCAACCCCTGTCACCGATGTGCTTTACCGGTTCCAGTTAACCCAGGTCGGAAGCGTGGAGATAAACACCCTGACAGTGAACTTTACCACCGCGGGAGGCATTGCCAACGCAGACGTTACCAGTTGCGAGCTGTGGCAGGATGACGGTGATGGCGTATTATGAAGGAGCTGGTACAGGATACCTTGATCCAGGGAAGTGTAGCTCCTACTGCGCGGCGTAATTACATTTGGCAACAACTTCACTCCCGGCACTAGCGGTACGATCTACTTTGTCAGGGCCACGGTGAGCAACCTGGTTCCTACTGATACGACCACGTTTTCAATGACCACAGCCAACATCACCCCGGTGCAGAGTGGCGCCACCAAGTCTGGCTCGGCAACGAATGTCACTCACACGGCGGAAGGAGTTCTCACCCTGGCGAACCACGACTCGAGGTCAGGTTACTGACAAGCTTGACACCATCTGGCAGGTCACCGATGTGTTTTTCCGCTTCAAGCTAACCCGGGCAGGAAGCTTCTCGGTAACCCAGTTAATCGTGAACTATACCACAGGGAATGGTATTGTGGACGCCGACATTACTGCTGGAGCAGCTTTATCGGGATAACAATAACGACGGGCTGCTGGACGGCGGGGATACGCAGATTGGGTCGAACGTCAGCGGATCGGGGGGCAAACTAACTTTCTCTACAACTTTTCAACCCTTGGAGACCGGAGAGAATTTTCTTGTCCAGGCTCAAATCAGCAACCTGCTGGGCTCTGGTGACACCACCACTTTTTCAATGGGTGCGACAGACATTACTACCACGTATCCAACCGGGGTTAGCAAACCCGGTTCAATTGATCCCGTCACCCACACTGCAGACGGAATTCTTACGCTTGCGGATCATACCGTTGGCCAGGTGGGGGACAAGTTTAGCACAACCACACCTGTTACGGATGTTGTCTTCCGGCTTAGGTTAACTACGGACAGGCTATTTTGATGTCACACACGTTGCGGTTGAAATTCACCACGTCAGGTGGTGTAGCCTATACACGATGTCTCGGATGGCGAATTGTGGGTTGATGACAACAACAACGGCATCATAGACGAAACGCCAACATACCGTCTTGAGGACAACGTCCCTGCTAGTGACGCTGGCGGTGGATATGGATTGGTAACCTTTAACAATAACTTCTCGCCAGGTCAGCGGCACCGACTACCTCATAAGAGTAACGGTGGCCAATCTTGCAGCGGGCGACACGACGACCTTCTCCCTCACTGCTGCTGACATAGACACGGTTGAGACAAGTGTCACTGAGCCAGGATCGATCACGAATGCAACCCACACTGCCGACGGTTCACTCACTCTTGCCAACCATACCGTTGGGCAAATAGGAGATTCGTTCGGAGCTGTATCTTCTTATACAGGCGTGATCTATCGACTGAAGCTGACCCGAGTCGGCACCTTCTCCATTGAAAACCTCAGGGTCAACTATACCACTGCCGGAGGCGTCCTGGATGCCGATGTCGTGAGCGGCGAATTGTGGGAGGACAAGGACAATGACGGAGTGCTCGACGAGAACCGACTGACACAAAGATACAGGATGGCGTCAGTGGCTCGGGTGGTATACTAACTTTCACCACAGACTTCATACCCTCAACGAGTGGAAGCAATTACCTCATCAAGGCAACTATCAACAACATCGTCGCAGGTGATACGACTACGTTGTCCCTAGGGACGGCAGACATTGACGCCCAATTAGCGCCGAAATCTGGCTCCACCACCGGCGTTACTCACACAGCGGAAGGTGTCTTAACACTGGCAAACCATAATTCCGGCCAGGTGACGGATAAGTTCGGTATTTCAACACCCGTTACCGATGTGCTCTTCCAATTTAAGCTGACCCGTTCGGGTGAACTTACCATTACCGACCTACGAGTCAACTATACCACCGGGACCGTCGTTGATGGAGACGTTACCTCCGGAGAACTCTGGGAGGATGTCAACAGCGACGGCGTAGTCGACGGTGGTGATACGTCGATTCAGAGCGGTATCAATGGTTCGGGAGGCAAGCTCACCTTTACAACCGACTTCTCTCCTTCTGAAAGCGGAACGAACTATCTCGTGCGGGCCACGGTGGCCAATCTTGTCCCTGATGACGCCACAACCTTCTCTATGGGCACCGGGGATATTGATGGCAATGCTACTTCGGAATCCGGATCAACTTCAAACGTTACCCATACACTAAATCATGTCGTTGACCTCGCAGGATACAGCGGTCAGGAAGCCGATAAGTTCACGACAGCAAATTCGGTCGCCGGAGCGGAACTCTTCCGCTTCCAGCTGACGAACAACAATTCCAGCGCCCCGGTGACCGTCACTCAGATCGAGTTTCCACTCTCCTCTGTCACGGGAATTCAGAGCGCCGATTTCAGCTCTCTCCAGATTTACGTCGATGCCAACGGTGACGGAGACATTGGCGAAACTGAGACGACGGCGGTCGGGGGCGATGGGTCGGTTGATTCCGGCGTCACCAAGTTCACCTTCAGCACCAGCTTCGAGATTGCCGCAGCTGCCACGGTTCAATATATCCTCAAAGGCGATGTCATTAATCTGTTGACCGAAGACTCTGTGACCATCGCTCTTGGAGCAAGCAACATCACCCTTTCTTCGGGTACAACTGGCGGATCAGCTCCCAGCAATGCCACTCACACGGCTAACGGTACACTCGAGTTGTCTGATTTTGGACTCCCTGGCCAGACTGCCTCACAGACGGGTGACAACCTGGGTTCCGCAGCTCAGCAAACGGTTATGCTCTTCCGCTTCAAGCTAAAAAGTTCCAACGCACTCGTCACGGTGGACACCCTAAGAGTGCACTTCACCACCACGGGAGGGATTGCGAACGGCGACGTAACTGCAGGGGAACT
>CAVOIK010000014.1:0-72648 GCA_963695895.1 uncultured delta proteobacterium | reverse complement strand
AATCCGAAGGCTTCGATCACCCTCAACGCCATAACCTCTGTCCCGCTTCCGGGCGCACCCGTCGACACCCTTTTCCCTTTTAGGTCGGTGACCTTGTCGATCCCCTTCCCCTCGACAGTCACGATATGCATGTTGTTGGGGTAGAGCACTGCGAGGTTTCTCAGAGGAATTTTCTCCTTAAATTTTGACAGACCCTGGTAGGCATTCCACCCCGTATCGGCCATGATGAGGGCCAAGTCTGCCTTGCCTTTTTCCACAAGAAGGCAATTGTCAACCGAAGCGGTAGTGACCTCTGCCGTCGCCTCAGCATAAGGGATGTATTTCGATATGATATTGGCCATGCGTTCACCCATGGGATAGTAAACGCCGCCTGTTCCCCCCGTGGCAATTGACAACCTGACCGTCTTCTGAGCCCAAGCCGTTGAGACACCACAAACTAGAGTGATCATGATTCCTACCGCCAGCAGACGCTTCATGCGCAAATCCCCTTTCCTAAGCATTGCGAGTAGTACACTTATATTAAACCTGACCCTGGTTGTCAACCCTCAGTTCGAGGATCGAAAGGAGTTTTTTGAGCCAAGAGGCCTTCCTCTATGGATCGTTGAAGGCTCGCGTTAATATGTTTTTTCCTTAAGGATGTATTAACATTTAAGGAAAAGTGAAGTTCCCCGCCCTAAAGGGCGGGGCTTGCGGAGCACTTGCCGGTCACATCTGGATGTACTTTCCATTATTGTCACTGACATGTCTGAATCAAAACTAGCCTATTCTTTTTAGCTTGGCAGGAGCCCGACATGCAAGAAGACCTCAAGCTCGCTTTTAAAGAAGTCGTAGGTTCTTCCAATTTCACCGACCAGTTGATCGATCTGATCTCTTATTCGTACGATGCCTCTGATCACGATCACCGTCCCGAGGCAGGACTTTGGCCCACAACGACGGACCAGGTTTCAAAGATTCTCTCCCTCGCCAACGAACATCGGATTCCGGTCACTCCTCGGGGGGCCGGCACGGGTCTGGCTGGAGCCGCTGTCCCCAACCAAGGGGGTCTTGTTTTAGATCTGTGCAGAATGAACAAGATCCTCGAGATTCGGATTGCTGATCGCTTGGCCATTGTTCAGCCAGGAGTCGTTTATGCCGACTTGGAACGGGCACTCTCCCGATATGGATTCTTCTTCCCTCCAGACCCGGCGAGCGCAAGTGTCTGCACCCTGGGAGGCAACGTCGCGACGAACGCCGGTGGAATGCGAGGGGCCAAGTATGGAGTGACCAGAGACTATGTCATGGGACTCGAGGTCGTCTTGCCCAACGGGGGAATCATGCGAACGGGATCGTCCTGTATGAAATCTTCCTCCGGATACGATCTCACTAGACTCTTTGTAGGTTCTGAAGGGACTTTGGGAGTCGTCACTGAAATCATCCTCAAGATTAATCCTAAACCGACGGCTACGAAGACGGCGCTGGCCAGTTTTGATGATCTTCAGGATGCAGGACAAGCGGTCATAGATGTCATGCATTCTGGAATCATACCGAGCGTGCTTGAAATCCTCGATCCCAACACGATCCGTGTCCTCAGAGACCACGGGAACATCCCTCTGCCTGAGGTGATGGCTATGATTCTGGTTGAAACCGATGGTTATACCGAGGCTGAGACGTCGCATCAGATGGAGAGGATCATGGAGGTTTTTAAGAAACACAGAAGCCGCGATTTTAAGGTTGCCGCTTCTGTTGCGGAGGCTGAGGATCTATGGCGAATTCGCAAGTCGATCGGGAGTGTGGCGGCAACGCTTCGACCCAGCAATGTCTCAGAGGATGTGACCGTCCCCATCTCCCGGGTGCTCGACCTGGTGACAGGGATCTCCACCATTGTCCAGAAGTACGGCCTCCCTTTTGTGGTTTTCGGTCATGCAGGTGATGGCAATCTTCACCCGAGGATCATGTACGATCCGGCGGATCTGGATCAAGTGAAGCACGTCAATCAAGCCGTGGCTGAAATCTTCCGACTCACCTGTGACTTAGGTGGAACACTCACAGGAGAACATGGTGTGGGTCTGTCCAAGGCGCCCTACATGACATGGGAGCATGATCCCTTAGCCTTAGAGATGATGCGGGGCATCAAGCGACTGTTCGATCCGAACAATATTCTCAACCGCGGCAAGATGGCCCTGGAGGTATGACGTGGCATCTGCACACGATTTTGAAAATGCATTTTCGAAACAGATCCAGCAGTGCTCGCGGTGTGGCTTTTGCCAGGCTGTCTGTCCGGTCTACGGTGTCACCCTCCGCCCTTCCTACAATGCTCGCGGCAAGATGCTCATTCTGAAGGAGGTCTCGGAGAAGAGAATCCCTCTGAACGATGAATTGATCGAAACTCTCTTTCAGTGTACCACCTGCGGCCATTGTGAAAAGACTTGTCCCTCGGGTGTCACCGTGCCCGACATGATCAGGAAAGTGAGGAAAGACATGGTGGGGATCGGCTCATGCCACCCCGCTTTGAAAGAAATGAATGAGGTTCTCAAGAAACAGAAGAACATCTATGGCGAGACGAATTCTGAAGATTTTCGGCAGGGACAAGAACAGGAAGGCCGATGTCGTCTACTTTGTGGGCTGTGTGGGCACTTACAGAGAGAAAGAAGCGACGTTAAGTGCCTTAAAACTATTAGACCGCCTTCAGGTCAATTTCACCTTAATCGATGAAGTCTGCTGCAGCGGCGCGCTCGAAGACATCGGATACGAGATAAATAAGACTCTGGTTCAAAAAAACACTGATGCCATTCTGGCTACGGGAGCGAGCACCGTGATCACCGGTTGTCCCTATTGCTTTCGGACCTTTACGCATCATCCCTCTTATGCCGCCTTGAAGGAGAGATCGCTTCGTATCCTCCCCATGATTTCCTTCCTGAGAGAATTCCGCTTCGGCGTAGCGACTGAAAAACGTGTGACCTACCATGATCCTTGCGATCTCGGGAGACACCTCGGAATCTACGAAGAGCCTCGAGAGGTCATCCGACAGATCGCACCCAACTTTGTCGAGATGCGTCACAACCGAGCCGACGCGCTGTGTTGCGGTGCAGGCGGCGGGGTGAGAGGTGCTTACCCCAAGAATTCCATTGCCATGGCACGTCGGAGACTTCAGGAAGCGGAAGAGGTGGGTGCCGAGATCATCCTGACAGAGTGTAACTCCTGCGTCCACAATCTCATGAACGCCAAGCGGAGCCGGCAGAATTTCAGGATTCGCACCACGGCACAGTTCATCAATGAACTGATGGAGGAGGCTTCGTCGGTGGGTGGGTAATTTTGAGTTCCCCTTTTTCTAACCGGTAGCAGGTGTGCTTGAGCCAATGAGAATCATCCGGTTGAGGGAAATCCGCGCGATAGAACGAGCCTCGACTTTCTGTTCGAAGCAGGCTCCCTTCCAGGATCGCCCGAATGAGAAGGCTAACATTCTCCAGCTCCTTCTTCCGAAAAAGCTCACTGGGAGTAGCCGGGTAAACCTGTTCAATTCTTTTTTCCAAAGAAACCAAATGATCAAGACCCTCTTTCAAAAACTTCTCCTCGCGGACAGGTCCAGCGTATTTCCAGGCAAGACTCTTTAACCCCTTCAAAAGATCTCTCGGGTGATCGAAGACCCCTCTCCTTCTCCTGAGGTAATGATTGGCCTTCCTTTCCCACTTCCGCGTCAGGGGCTCGGGAGCGACCCCCTGGCCTTGTTGGCTTTCTCTCTGACGGGCATATTCAGCGGCAGAGTGGCCTGCAATGATCCCAAAGACAGCACATTCGGTGAGTGCATTCCCTCCATGGCGATTCGCCCCATGCAACCCCCATACGACCTCGCCGGCTGCAAAGAGACCGGGAATCCCCGTCGCTCCCTTCTCATCTGTCTCTACCCCTCCCATAAAAAAGTGGACTGCGGGCGAAATCAGAAAGGGGCGTTCACGAAAAGGAAATTTTGATTTTCTCAGGAAATTGAGAGGAAAATGGCTCCATGCTTCTTCGGGAACCTGCGTTAGATCATAATAGACATCGCCTTTTTGAGAAGCCTCGTAAAGGAAGATGGAGAGGCGATCTCTCTGTGTCATAATCGCTTGATGAATATTCTGCTCGATACCCAACACCTCGAGAAGATCCTGTCCTTTCTCGTTCATCAGCCTCCCTTCCTTGGGCTCTGCGTCAAGGATGAAGCTCGAGAGTCGGGGTTCTGCCAGAACGAAGGGATAATACTGAACGAATTCCAGGTCGTAAATCGGAAGACCGGCTCGTAAGGCAAGGGTGTATCCATCGCCAAGGATGCTTCTCTGATTGTCGTTTCGCTGATAAATCGCCCCTGCTCCTCCCGTTGCCAGAACGGTGGCTTTCGACCTGATGAGACAGGGTTTCCCATCTTTGAAGAATCCAAAAGCTCCTTGAATTTTTCCTTCCTCGATGACAAGATCGAAGATCGTCAACCCCGGTAAGAGTCTGGTCGAACTGCCTCGCAATCTCTCGACAAGACCCTTCATCAACACCACTCCCGGGAGCTGGGCAGAATGTTCCGGTAGATCAATCCCGTACCCGATTCCTCTTTCGATCATGGGAACCCCATAGGCTGTGAGAGCTCCTATGGCCGTGGGGCCATTTTCAACAAGAACCTTAACGAGATTAACATTGCACAATCCTTTGCCCGCTTTTACGGTTGCCTCGAAATGATCTTGCTTGGAAAAACGTGAGTTCGCAGCCGTGAAAAAGCTTCCCAAGGACGTATTCGTCCCCAGGCCGATTGCAAATTTTCCCACGATGAGGACATCCAGGCCCGACTTCTCTGCCTCCAAGGCAGAGAGAACTCCGGCCAGTCCTCCTCCGATGACGAGGATATCAGTGGAAATCTCTTCCATCATTTTTCGATCAATACTCTCGATTGGTAGCCGTCAGGGCCTATCGTCTCTGGAGCGTAACCGCTGAGAAGGTGTGAAAAGACCAATCCCCGCAGAAATACAACCAGGCCCGTAAGGAGGGCTCTTTTGGAGAACTTTGGACCTGCCCTCGCCGAAGCGTCTGCCCTCCTCAAGGCTTCTGGAGGCAAGGCTTGCGGGGGCACGCTCAGACCACTAAGCCCTTTTTCTCGCAGGCTTCATCTGCTTTTCGCAACAGACGATGTCACAGGTGTCCACACACCCACAGAGGGCGTCGACCTTCACTGCCAGTCCGCACACGCCACATTTGTACACATCGCCCTTCTTCACACCTTTCTTAGCAACCTTTTTCGTCACCTTTTTTACAGCTTTCTTAACAGCCATTCTTGCCTCCTTTCATGAGTTAATGAACCTACCTATCCAGGATTTGAAAACCGAAACCCCTCAGTTACCGCACGGCACACCTTAATTCCACGGAGGTTGACCTGCTCACCCGCAGCGGTTCAGTGGCGGATCCTACGGCGAAGGACCTCCTCGCGATCCTTGGCAAACCATCGTCCATCAAAGTCCAGAGGCTCATTAGGCTCACCTGTGAAGTTCCGCCTCTGAAACGCGAGGACGGAGTAGGTCGACCTCCGTGGACGACCGCGTGACCCAGTCACTGACGGGGTACTGAAAATCTGCCAAACTCCGTTTCCATTTCTCCCCCGTCAGAGCGGCCCGACGTGTCCACGCTTCTCTTATCCACAATCCGAATAACCGCACAAACACTTCACGCATCCTTCTTCGAAGATCAAGGGGCCTCCACACTCTGGACAAGCCCCTCTTTGAAAGATGGGGATCGTATTGTCTATTGGAAGACTTACTTCTCTATGGGCTCGGTTATTGGGGATGGAGTTTCCTGTTCCTCGGACGCCGGCAACTCCGTTTTCTTCCTGAAGATGCCACTCGATGGCTTTGGCGACTGCATCGGCACAGGAGAGAACCTTCCCCTCGCGATACCAAACGGGGGTATGACAACTGATCCCCTTGAGTTGCCGTACGATCTCTAACGGTGTCACTCCAGACCGAAATGCCAAAGAGACCAGACGACCAATGGCCTCAGACTGTGAGGCGGCGCACCCTCCTGCTTTACCGATCTGGTTGAAGATCTCGAAAGGATTCCCATCCTCATCTTCGTTCACGGTCACGTAAAGATTGCCGCACCCCGTGCGGATTTTTCGGGTCGATCCATGGATGACATCCTGTCGAGCCCGGGGTCCTTTTTCGACGACGGTGACTACCACTTCAGCCTTCAATTTCTCCTGACCGGCCTCTGCCACACCTTTGTAAAGCACCTGGACCGCGCGGCTTCGGTCTCGATAAATGGTCACGCCTTTACACCCCAGCTCATAGGCAAGCTCGTAAACCTTCGCCACTTCATCCACGGAAGCATCCTCGGGGAAATTAACCGTTTTCGAAACAGCGTTATCGGTGTGCCTCTGAAATGCCGCTTGCATCTGGATGTGATCTTCCGGAGAAATATCGTGAGCGGTCACGAAAAGCTGTCTGATCTTTTCGGGAACCTCGTCCAGTTCTTGAACATTTCCATCCTGAGCGATCTTTTTCATCAGCTCTTCAGAGTAAAACCCTTCGCGCCAGGCCATCGCCTCAAAGAGAGGGTTGACCTCCACAAGCTCCTTCCCGTCGAGGACATGTCGTTTGAAGGCCACAGCAAAGAGAGGTTCAATTCCCGAAGACACCCCTGCAATGATCGAAATCGTCCCCGTAGGGGCAATCGTTGTGACGGTGGCATTTCTCATCGCATCCCATTGGCCGTTCAAAACGCTGCCGTTGAAATTGGCGAATGATCCTCGTTTCAACGCCAATTCTCTGGACCCTTTTCTCCCTCGCTCTTGGATGAAGGCCATGATCTCTTCGCCCAGCTTCAAAGCCTCCAGGCCGTCATAGGGGATTCCCAGGCGGATGAGGAGATCGGCAAAACCCATCACACCCAATCCGATCTTCCGATTCGCCTTCGTCATGGCTTCGATCTGAGGAAGGGTGTATCGATTCATGTCGATCACATTGTCCAGGAAATGGACTCCTCTCTCGGTCACGGAACCGAGTCTTTCCCAGTCTACCTTTCCATTCCTCACCATATTGGCGAGATTGATGGATCCCAGGTTGCAAGATTCATAAGGAAGGAGTGGTTGTTCACCACAAGGGTTGGTGCTCTCTACCTGGCCGATCTGAGGCGTTGGGTTCTCCCGATTGATCCGATCGATAAAGATAATCCCAGGATCCCCGTTTTTCCAGGCGTGGAAAACTATTTTGTCGAAGACGTCCCGAGCATGGAGGGTCCGGACGGGTTCGGTCGATCTCGGATTGCGAAGAGAGTAATCCACCCCTTTTCTCACTGCTTCCATAAATTCATCGGTCGCGGCAACGGAAATGTTGAAGTTGTTGAGATGATGATCTCCTTCTTTGCATTGAATGAAATCGAGAACATCAGGATGATCCACTCGAAGGATGCCCATGTTCGCACCCCTACGGGTTCCTCCCTGCTTTACCGTTTCTGTCGCAGCATCAAAGACTCTCATGAAGGAGACGGGACCGCTCGACACCCCTTGAGTGGAACCCACGACATCGTTCCTGGGTCGAACTCTTGAAAAAGAAAAGCCCGTTCCTCCTCCACTCTTCTGAATCAGGGCCATTTGTTTCACCGCATCGAAGATCTCTTCCATGGAGTCGCCGACAGGAAGGACAAAACAGGCCGAGAGTTGTTGAAGCTCTCTCCCCGCATTCATGAGCGTGGGGGAGTTGGGCATGAAGTCGAGCGAGGTCATGAGACTGTAGAACTCTTCTGACGTGGCGTCGAGATTCGCCTGAGGATCGTAGAGGCGATCGGCCTGCGCAAGATTCCTTGCCACACGGCCAAACATGTCCTCCGGTGTTTCGACCACATTTCCTTCAAGATCCCGCTTCAGATATCGTTTCTGAAGCACCGTCAGTGCGTTGTCTGTCAGATGAATCGAACCCATTACTTTTTGCTCCTCTTTCATGAAGGACATGGTGAGAAATATTGCTTAACTCTTTGCTGAGAAACACCCTCTTCTAAAACTTTACCACCCCATTCAGAATTTTTCAATTCAAATCTCAGAAAATTTCAGAAAACAGAACCGCGAGGGAAGAAGACAAGGAGCATTGGGTCATCGGTCATTGAGTCATTCGTCATTAAGATCATCATGGCTTAATGACAAACAACATGACAGCAGTACTTGGGTCTTGACAGCTTGCTGGTTAATACCTCAATAATTATGTCTGTAATGACTTATTGACCAATAACTTAATGACTTTTTTAAGAGGAGGAATGTCTCGTGGAAGTACTAGAGGCGATTCGGACGCGCAGAAGTATTCGGAAGTTTCAAAGACAAAGATGTTCCCGATGATATCATCGAGAAGATCCTGACTGCCGGAATCTGGGCGCCCTCGGGTATGGACAATCAGCCTTGGCGCTTTGCGGTGATCCGGGACAAGAAACTGAAAGCCGAGATTGGCAAACGAAACCATCAGACCGAGATTGTGAACAATGCACCCGTGATCATCCCCGTGTTTCTCGACCATAATGTGACGTTTGACACGATCAAGGATGCTCAGAGCCATGGGAGCCTGCCTTCAGAACATGTGGCTGGCGCTCCACAGCTTGGGGCTGGGAGCCACCTGGATCGGACAAATCCTTAAGAACAAAGAGAAGGTGAGAGAAACGTGTGGTGCTCCTGAAAAGTTTGAGCTGATGGCTGTATTTGCTATTGGCTACCCGGCGGAAAGCGGAGGTGAAGGAGAGCGAAAGGGCCTTGAGGAGGTTGTCTTTCTCAGAAAATAGGAGGCTTGAGATCGTTTCTTGACATGATTTTCAAACAGTAATAAGATGTTTGTAGGTTACAGGAGAGACCCCCATTAAAAAGAGGGGGCGCCGAAGGGGCAAATCCTGGAATCAGGATGAAACTCTCAGGCAAAAGGACTGTAACTCAGGTCACATCCTGGAAAGATTCAGCCCTTCGACTTTGCTCAGGGTTTACCCCGAGCCTAAGCCGACGGGTTGGACACCGACGGGGAAAACCCTGAATCATTTAGGGATAATCTCTCAGGTCAAAAGACAGGAGGAAGACGATTGAGGTTAATCGTCTTCCTCCTTTTTTTATGTTCAAGTCTCGGAACAAGCCAGGATTATTGCTTTGCTTTATCGGCACGTAGCGTCGCCGTTTTAACAAGGAGGCTACTATGAGTTTGCTATCAAAGAGCATTGGACTCATCGATACAGAGAATGCATTCAAAATAGGGCCGCAAATCAAGTGGCTGGAGGATCAGGGGAAAAAGGTCATCAAGTGCAATCTGGGAGAGCCCGATTTTCCTGTGCCCCAACACATCAAGGAAGAGGTCAAGAGACAGATTGATCTCGACAATACCCATTACTGCGATCCTCAGGGAATTCTTCCTCTTCGCAAAGCCATTGCGAAGCATCTGAGCGAGACACGGGGAATTCAAGCGACTCCTGAGCGCGTCGTTGTCTTCCCGGGTGCAAAGCCTCCCATTGGCTTTTGTCAGCAGACTTACTGCGATCCAGGAGATGAGGTCGTCTATCCCAGTCCCGCCTTTCCTATCTATGAATCCTTCATCAATTATGTCGGGGCTAAACCCGTTCCCATTCATTTGCAGGAGGAGAAGAACTTCAGCCTCTCAGGTCAGGAACTGGCTCCCTTGCTCAACAAGAAGACGAAGATGATCTTTCTTAACTTTCCATCCAACCCCACAGGAGGGGTGGCTTCCAAAGGTCAACTTCAAGAGATCGCTGAGGTGATTCGGAAGAAATGCTCCGATGATATCCGCATCTTCTCCGATGAGGTTTACGAACATATCCTCTTCGATGGGGCCGAGCATCACAGCATCATCTCCTACCCGGGGATGGAAAAGAAAACGGTCCTGGTGAGCGGAGCATCGAAAAGTTTTTCCTGGACCGGAGGTCGAATCGGCTGGGCTCTTTTCCCGACGGTGGAGGAGGCCGAAATCTTCAAGAACCTCAACATCAACTATTTCTCCTGCACCGCCGCTTACAATCAGGAGGGAGCCCGTCTAGGCATTGAGTCTCCTTTGAGCCGGGGCGCGATTCAAAAGATGGTGAGCGCCTTTCAGGAACGGAGAGATCTGGTGGTGAGCGGCCTCAATGCCATCAAAGGGATTCACTTGCCAGAACCCGAAGGGAGCCTTCTATGTTTTTCCGAATATCCGTGGCGTCTGCGAACAATTAGGTATTTTTGACGCCTACCGAAGCCTTCCCTCGGATATCCAGAAGAAGACGAGTCCCTCAACCCTTTTTCAACTGTTCCTCCTTTATGAGTACCAAGTAGCGACTCTGGACCGAAAATCGTTCGGACGAATCGGAACCGAAGACCTCCACTATTTACGGATCTCCATCGCCACGGATACGGAATCCCTCAGAGAAGGGGTCAAGCGGATTGCAGCGGCAGCTCAGAACAAAGAAGGCTTCCAGAAATTTTCCAAAAAAGGAGAACATCTCTATTAGAAAGTGAAGACCGGATCGTGGGGAGTAAACTTGGATGAAAGCATTGGGATGAAAAAAGAAGGAGGAGAATCGATGCAATTTCCAGAAGGAGTGTTCTACACGGAGAGCCATGAATGGGTGAAGGTTGAGGGTGAAATAGCGGTGATCGGAATCACAGACTATGCGCAGAGTCAATTGAAAGACATCGTCTACGTCGACTTTCCTGAGGTCGGACTCCAGATCAAGAAGGGCGACACGCTTGGAGTCGTCGAGTCCGTAAAGACGCTGGCTGACATCTATTCGCCCGTGACAGGAAAGGTGACTGAAATCAACTCCAGTTTGAAAGACCATCCCCAATACGTCAACGAAGATCCTTTTGGCAAGGGATGGATGATCAAGATAGCGGTTCAGAACAAGGATGACCTAAAGGGGCTCTTGTCAGCCCAAAGCCTATCAAGGGTTGATACCGGAGGAATCATAATGCAAGACTTTGCGCGCTACATTCCTCACACAGAAGAAGATTGTAAGGAGATGCTTGAGGCGATCGGTGTCAAGACCACTGAGGATCTCTTCGAGCCTGTCCCTAACAAGTACCGGCTCAACAAACCTCTGAACCTCCCTCCCCCTCTCTCTGAACCCGATCTTCTGCGGCACATGCAAGGGCTTCAATCCCCTGTCGTTTCAGGAGAACGATGGAGCAGCTTCCTCGGAGGAGGAGCTTATCATCACTTCATCCCATCGGTCGTTTCAGATCTCACGTCTCGGTCCGAATTCTACACCGCCTATACTCCTTATCAGCCTGAAATCAGCCAAGGAACGCTTCAGGCCATTTTCGAATATCAGACGTTGATGTGTCAATTGACTGGGATGGAGGTGTCAAACGCCTCGATGTATGATGGTGCTTCGAGTCTCGCTGAAGCGGTACTCATGGCCCAACGCATCACCAAACGGAAGAAGATTCTCCTCTCCCAGGCGGTCCATCCGGAATACCGGAGAGTGATTCAGACCTACATCGATCCGGATCAGCAAGAGATCGTCCCTATTCCCTATCAAAAGAAAGAAGGAACGACAGACCCAAAGGCTCTCTCTGATCACCTGGGTGAAGATGTGTCCGCAGTCGTCATTCAGAGTCCAAACTTTTTCGGCGCGATTGAAGACCTCCAATCCATTGCCGAGAAGGCTCATCAACAAGGAGCGTTGTTTATCGTCGGCTTCAGCGAAGCAGCGGCCTATGGCATCCTGGCACCTCCCGGTCCTTTGGGAGCGGACATCGTGGCTGGAGAAGGGCAGAGTTTTGGGATCCCTGTTTCCTACGGCGGGCCTTATCTTGGAATCTTCACAACCTGGGACAAATTCGTCCGCCAAATGCCCGGTCGTTTGGTTGGTGAAACCGTCGATTTAGAGGGAAGAAGGGGGTTTGTGCTCACCCTGGCAACACGAGAACAGCACATCCGAAGGGAACGCGCCACCTCGAACATTTGCACCAACGAAGGACTGTGCGCCCTGATGGCCACTGTTTACCTCTCAATCCTTGGGAAAAGAGGGTTAAAAGAATTAGCCTTGATGAACTTGAGCAAGGCAGAATATGCGAAGAAGACCATTTCTCAGGTTCGAGGCTGTAAAGTTCACTTCTCTTCTCCCACATTCAATGAATTCGTTTTGGAGATCGAACGAGAGCCCGAAAGAATCCTTGGAGCGTTAACGAAACAACGGATATTAGGAGGTCTGTCCCTAAGAAAATATTACCCTGAACTCAATCAGCATCTTCTCGTGACGGTGACAGAGACAAACACAAAAGAGGAGATTGATCGCTGGGCTGTAGCCGTGAGGGAGATCCTAAACTCGAAATAACCTATTGACGAGGACGCGGGTATGAAGAAGACAAACGATCGAGGCCTTATTCAAGAGGCAGCTCTGGTTTTTGAACAAGGAAGCAAAGGCAGAAAGGGGTATTCTTTGCCTCGATGGGATGTAGAAGAAGTCCAGGCAAGTAACCTCATCCCCTCCCGCCTGTTGAGAAAGGACCTTGAAGGCTTTCCCCAGTTGAGCGAGGTGGATGTCGTCCGTCATTTCACACGGCTTTCCCAGTGGAACTATGGAGTGGACAGCGGTCTCTATCCCTTGGGATCCTGTACGATGAAGTACAATCCGAAAGTGAACGAGGAGGTCGCCCGGATGAGTGGGTTCGCTCATCTTCATCCCTACACGCCCCAGGATCTCTCTCAAGGGGTGCTGCGGTTGATGGTTGAACTCCAGACTTTTCTTGCCGAAGTGACAGGGATGGATCAGGCCACGCTCCAGCCGGCGGCTGGCGCTCATGGTGAACTTACGGGAATGATGATGATCCGGGCTTGTCTGAAGGCCCGAGGAGAGCGACGTCACAAGGTCCTCGTACCTGATACAGCGCACGGGACCAACTGCTCCACGTCAACCATTGCCTCTTTCTCGACGGTGGGACTCAAATCCAACGAGAGAGGTGTGATCGGCCCCGAAGACGTGGCTAAGCTGATGGATGAAGATGTGGCAGCCATCATGGTCACGAATCCAAACACGCTCGGTCTCTTCGAGGAGAATCTGGCAGAAATTACCAAGATTGTTCACCATAAGGGAGGCCTTGTTTATTGTGACGGAGCCAATCTGAATGCATTAATGGGAATTGCGAAGTTGGGTGACCTTGGGGTTGACGTGGTTCACATCAACCTTCACAAAACCTTTTCCACGCCTCACGGCGGAGGAGGTCCGGGATCAGGACCTGTGGCAATTAAGAACACTCTCGCCCCTTTTCTTCCAGTCCCTGTGATCGAAAAACAAGGGTGCGACTATCGACTCAGCTACGATCGGCCCCAGAGCATTGGCAAGGTCAGGGCCTTTTACGGAAACTTCGGTGTGGCCGTGAAAGCCTATGCCTATATCCTCTCCATGGGAGCAGAGGGCTTGAAGAAAGCCAGTGAGATGGCTGTGCTCAACGCGAACTACCTCATGGCAAGACTAAAGGGTTATTATCACCTTCCGTATGACCGCCGCTGCATGCATGAATGTGTCTTCACTGACCGGCTCCAAGAAAAGCACCATGTGAGCACACTCGATATTGCGAAGAGGTTGATTGATTACGGGTATCATCCTCCCACGATTTATTTCCCCTTGGTGGTGAAGGGGGCCTTAATGATGGAGCCTACCGAAACAGAGAGCAAAGAGAATCTCGATGGTTTCGTTGAGACCATGATCCAGATCGCCAAGGAAGCTGAGGAGCAACCAGAACTCCTTCATCAGGCACCCCAAAGGGCTAAGGTGAGGAGGCTTGACGAGGTTCTCGCGGCACGAAAACCGAAATTGAAATGGACAAAAGGAGAATGAACACCCATAACCAAATCCCAAGCTCCAAATAATTCTCAATGAAGCCACCCGCGCACAGCGCGGGGCTTCCGGGAAATGTACACATTATTACAAAGTCGGCTTTCCTCCCCGCTTACCTGCCTCCGCAGGCAGGCAAGGCGGGGCATCCAGCCGACTTGCCCGTGACCGAATATCCAAAACGAATGAACAGCGTGGTGTTAATCGAATTTTTTAAGGTTTTGAATCCTGGAATTTTGGTGATTATTTAATCATTGGCACTTGGGCATCGGTGCTGAACTGCATTGTGGATCACTCATGGAGCACAAAGGATATCTCTTCAATCTCGGTCTGATCGAGTACAAAAAGGCGTGGGATCTTCAGCTCGAACTGTGGGCCAAGCGAGTTGAAGGGCAGGTTCCTGATCTACTCTTGTTTCTTGAGCATCCCCATGTCCTAACACTTGGGCGCCGTGGTAACCGAACCCATCTCCTCGCCTCTTCAGAAACCTTAGCCAAACGGAACATTCCTATCTTTCACATCGAAAGAGGGGGAGAGGTTACTTATCACGGCCCAGGGCAGCTCGTCGTTTACCCGATCCTTGACCTCAAGGAATACGGTTGGAAACTCGTCAGATATATAGAACAACTTGAAGAGGTCATCATCCGGACTCTGTCCGATTTTGGCATCTCTGCCAAAAGGGATTCTTTGAACAGAGGGGTCTGGGTTGACCGACAAAAGATTGCCTCCGTTGGAGTCGCGGTGAAACGCTGGGTCTCTTTCCACGGCCTCGCCCTGAATTACGGAACGGATCTCACTTACTTTGATTTGATCAATCCCTGCGGCCTCGAAGGAATCAGAATGACCTCGATGGCAAAGACTCTCGGAACGAACGTTTCTCGGGATCGACTTTATCAAAGAGTCCATTTCCACTTTGAGCAGATCTTCGAAAGGCGCTGGGAAGAAAAACGTCTTGAAGAGATTGTACCCTCACGGGCAAGTCGGCTTGATGAGACGTCCCGCCTTAGCGGGATAGGCGGGTAGGTCCCTTGATTTCGGTCATATGCAGGTGGCTAGAAGAAATACTCATTCATTGGTGGCAAGTGCGGAATAATTTCTGATCATTTAATTCCCGACGTTGTTCCAAAGTGTTTGGTCATTTGGAATTTGGATCTTGAGATTCCGATCATGAACCCTAAACGAGTTGTTATCATTGGAGGAGGTCCTGGAGGCTACGTGGCGGCGATTCGGGCTGCCCAGTTGGGGGCCCGGGTTACCTTGATTGAGAAGGATAAAATCGGTGGGACCTGCCTTAACCACGGATGCATCCCAACCAAGGCGCTTCTTGCAGATGCCAAGATGCTTCGCAAGATGGGGCACTCTCCTGTCTTTCGAGGGCTCCTCCAACCCGATTTGGATCCCTGGCCGTCGATGATGGAACGAAAGGCCAAGGTGGTTCAAGATCTGGTTAACGGAATCGAGATTCTGCTTCAATCTCAAAGGGTCACGGTAAAGCAAGGCAGGGCGGATCTGCTCGCTCCTCATCAGGTCGTTTTCTCGGGCGCAGGAGATAAGAGAGAAGTTCTTGATGCGGATGCGATCATCCTGGCTCCAGGGTCTCACTCAAAGAGTCTTCCCAATCTTCAGCCTGACGGCGAAAAGATCATCACCAGCGACGAGGCCTTGGAGCTGAAGAAGATTCCCCGTGAGGTCGTCATCGTCGGTGGAGGATATATCGGCATGGAGTTTGCCACTCTTCTCACTATCCTCGGTTCAAAAGTGACGATCGTTGAGGTCCTCGAAAATATCCTCCCGGGTCTCGAAGCCGAGATAATCCGCCAATTCCGAAGGGTGATAGAGGCGGATGGAGTGAAGATCCTGACCCAGTCAACGATCGAGGAGATCTCCTCCGCTGGGGACAGATTGAGGCTTTTCGTTAAGGCCCCTCAGGGAATTCAAGAGATAATGGCAGATAAGGTTCTTGTCTCTGTGGGAAGAGGACCGAATCTCGATCTCGATTTTTCAAAGGCGAGAGTGGAGATTTCTCCCAAAGGAATCCATGTCAACTCGAAGATGGAAACCACGGCTCCGAATGTGTACGCCATTGGCGATGCCACAGGAGGAATTCTCCTCGCCCACGTGGCCTCTGAACAGGGCGTCATTGCTGCCGAGAACGCCATGGGAATAAATCGGTCGATGGAGAATCATCCGGTCCCCTTGTGCATCTTTACCTATCCTGAAATCGCATCCATCGGACTCACAGAAAAAGAAGCCCGGACGAGGGGTGAGATCAAGATGGGTCGTTTTCCATTTCGATCGAACCCAACCGCTGTCATCTCGGGTGAGACAGAGGGGTTGGTCAAGGTCATTGCAAGCAAGGAGAACGATGAGGTTTTAGGCGTTCATATGATCGGACCCGAAGCAAGCGTGCTTGTTTCAATCGCAGGCTCGTTGATGAGGCAGGGAATTAGGCTGAGAGACTTCGGACAGATGATGCAGGCGCATCCGACTGTCTCGGAAGCCCTGAAGGAAGCGGCCCTTGACGCGGACGGCTCGGCCATTCACCTTCCGAAACCGCTTCGCCCCTCAGCGAAGGGCTAAGAACAAAGAGCGCAGGTCCCCATAAAGAAATGGAAGCTCTAAAGAAACCGTCTTGGCTTAAGAAACGAATTCCTCCGATCCAGGAGATCGAGAAGGTAAAAGCAATCCTCGGACGGGGGAATCTCCATACGGTCTGTGAAGAGGCACGCTGCCCAAATTTGGGGGATTGTTTCTCAAGAGGAACAGCTACCTTTCTCATTCTTGGCCGAGTGTGTACACGGAACTGTGGTTTTTGTGCCGTCGAACGTGGCACTCCGCTCCCTTTGAACGAATCAGAACCAGAGACAGTAGCCCGAGCGGTTGGGGAATTGAAACTCCAATACGTGGTTTTGACTTCCGTAACCCGGGATGACCTTCAGGATGGGGGCGCATCGCACTATGCGGAAGCTATTCGGGCTATCCGGGCTTTGGATCCCGGAGTAAAGATCGAAGTTCTAATTCCTGATTTGAAGGGGGATCGAACCGCGCTCGAAACAGTCCTGAAGGAGCAACCCGATGTTCTGAATCACAATATAGAAACCGTCCCTCGACTCTACCCCCAGGTTCGACCGCAGGCCGACTACAGAAGGTCTCTCGAATTACTTCAACGGGCAAAAGAGATTGAGCCATCTGTCTTGACGAAGTCCGGGTTCATGCTCGGCCTTGGAGAGACCCAAGAGGAAGTCTTGAATCTCCTCACCGACCTGAGGGAAGTGGGGTGTGACCTCCTAACCATTGGCCAATATCTTCAGCCTCGTTCGGAACGGTTGCCGGTCGTTCGATACGTTCCCCCTCAAGAATTCGAAGACTATCGGCAAACAGCTCAAGGGATGGGGTTCAAAGGAGTTGCTTCCGGTCCTTTTGTTCGAAGTTCTTTCCACGCCTCTCAGTTGTTTGAGGGCCACGCCAACCATCAAGTTGCAAAAACTATCAGTCAATGAAAGGAGCGTATTATGGGATTCGAGTTGAAATCAAGACGGGCTGTCTATGTTGACATTACGGAGGAGATGAAGAAAGGTGACCCTCCCGTTTCATCCGATCAGGTTCAGCATCTCGAGACGTTCGATCTCATCTATCGGTCCCTTTGTGCTCTTCTCTATAACTATGTTCCCCTTTCAGGTCACCCAGGGGGCTCCATCTCCTCTGGCCGGTTCGTTACGAACATTCTTTTCAACACCATGGATTACGACTTCTCCGATCCTGACCGGGATGATGCAGATATCATCTCCTATGCGGCCGGCCACAAGGCCCTCGGTCTCTACTCTTTGTGGGCATTGCGAAATGAGATCGTCCGCATCGGAGCACCCAACCTCCTGCCGAAGGAGGAACGCTACCAGCTTCGTCTTGAAGACCTACTCGGTTTTCGTCGAAACCCCATTACTAAGACTCCGCTCTTCAAGAAGCTCCATGCGAAACCCCTCGATGGCCATCCAACCCCGGCAACTCCGTTCATTCGAATCTCAACAGGGGCCTCAGGGGTGGGTGTGGGTGCCTCTCTGGGACTGGCTCTTGGAGCGATGGATTTTTATGCTAACGATCCTCCCAGGGTTCACATCGTGGAGGGCGAGGGTGGCATGACGCCCGGACGCGTGAGTGAGGCTTTCGCGGCGGCCGGAACAGCCTCGCTGAAGAATGCGATCTTCCATTTGGACTGGAATCAGGCCTCCATCGATTCAAACCGGGTGTGTCGCGAGGACGGAACACCCGGCGACTATGTGCAGTGGGATCCCATCGAATTTGCCTATCTCCATGACTGGAACGTGATCTATGTTCCCGATGGTAAGGACTGGCAACAGATTGCGGCTGCCCAGCGCAAGGCCTTGGCGATGAGCAACCACCAGCCTACGGCGATTGTCTACCGGACAATCAAAGGCTGGAAGTATGGAATGGAAGGAAAGGCCTCCCACGGTGCCGGACACAAACTCTGCGCGGATGGCTTTTTTGAAGCCCTGAAACCTCTCCTTGGACTTACGGAGCAGAAGCTTCCCAAGTGTGAAACAGCAAATCAGCGGTGTGGAGGAGGTAAAGAAACCGAAGTGATGGAGGAGTGCTTCTGGGAGTCTCTCACTGTCATCCGGACTGCCCTTGAAAAGAATCGTTCCATGGTTGACGCGCTGGCTGGAAAAGTCGTTGACGCACGAAACCGGCTCAATGACCGTCATCGTAAGCCTCGGGACAGTGCCCCCTCCGTTGAGGCCATCTTCGATATGGCAGCCAAGACCAAAGGGACGATCCCCCAGGAACTGGTGCTGGCTCCTGGGAAGACCACTACACTGCGCGCAGAGATGGGTCGGGTCCTTCAGTACTATAACAAGACCAGTCACGGAGCGATTCTTACCGCGGCAGCCGATCTCCTCGGCTCGACAAGCGTCAACATGGCTGGGCAAGGTTTCCCAGACGGTTACTACAACGCCGCAACAAACCCTGGCGCGCGCCTTATGACTGTCGGCGGCATCTGTGAAGATGCCATCTCAGGAGTGCTCTCAGGGATCTCGAGCTATGGTCACCATATCGGAGTGGGTTCTTCCTATGGCGCCTTTATTGCACCTCTCGGGCATATCGCTTCGCGGCTTCACGCCATCGGGAATCAGGCTCGCCAACAGCTTGCAGAAAGACCTTATCGACCCATGATTCTTGTCTGTGCTCACGCAGGTCTTAAGACAGGAGAGGATGGACCTACGCATGCCGATCCCCAGGCTCTACAACTCCTGCAGGAAAATTTTCCTAGGGGAACCATGATTACCCTCACCCCGTGGGACCCACAGGAACTCTGGCCACTCGTTTCCACCGCTCTGAGCAAACGTCCTGCGATGATCGCACCTTTTGTCACTCGACCCAATGAGAAGGTAGTTGATCGTAAAGCCCTGGGCCTTCCGCCTCCGACCCATGCGGTCGCTGGAGTCTATCTGCTTCGCCAGGGTCAGAAGAAATCAGCTGGAGTGCTTGTCCTTCAGGGGAGCGAGGTGGGTTATGCTTTTATTGAAGAAGCCCTTCCCTTGATTGAAAAAGAAAAAATAGACCTGAACGTTTACTATGTGGCCAGCGCCGAGCTTTTCGACTTGTTGTCGAAGTCTCAACAAGAGAAGATTTTTCCGGAAGAGCATGCCAAGAGAGCCATGGGGATCACGGGCTTCACACTCCCCACGATGTATCGATGGGTACGCTCTGAGCGAGGAAGGCACCTGACCCTCCATCCTTTTCAGAAGGGTCATTATCTCGGAAGTGGCCAAGCCTACATGGTGCTCAGGGAGGCAGGCCTCGACGGGAAGAGTCAGTTTAAGGCGATCATGAAGTATCTGAAGGGGTGACCGATAGGACGGCGAGGGACGAGATGACCTTCATCTGAGTGATATCCAATCTCGAACCAGCCGTGAACCGATTCCGGCGTCATTCTCCTTCCTCATGAGGAGAGCGCAAGCCCGTGGTCAGACCAGTTCCTGTTTTCTTAACAGCCCAACTGGTCTTAGAACCTTGAGGCGCCTCGGTATGGGCGGCGCTTAGCCGGAAGGGTTCGATGGATTCCATGATCCCCGGCAGGTAAATCCTGATGGCTGTGTCCTTCTTAGCCCTTTTGTGGCCTCGAACACATCTTCCATTGTGCTGGATACCATCTCCTGATAGGTGACCCAATCTCGTTTCCCTCGCCCGTTTCGACCTTCCCTTTTTTGGATTCTTTAGACTGTCTTGGAATAGTTAGCAATTTCAATGCCAGGAGGAAACTCTTCGCAAAAACACCGAATTTTCATGCCATTGGACTGGGCTTTACATCTATGAAGAGAGGGAAAGTGCCCTTTTTCGACTCCCCTTATGAAAATAATACAGATGCAAGAAATTTTCTTACATTGTGAACCGTTGTCCCGGAGCGAAACTGGCCGGGAGCAGTGGGGTCACCCATTCAGGTGAACAGGAAGGGGAAAGCCAGCCCTTTAGAGGCTGGAAGGGGAAAGGAATTCCCCGCCTGCGAACCTGAAAAGGGTCACTGCGGAGGCTGTGAAGCGATAGGACGATGGTTCACAAGAATCTAAAAATGTGAAGCTCCCAGGCCACAGGCCGGGGCTTCCCGGAAAGGAAATATCGTCTTAATTGTGCCCCTTGACCCCGCTTACAAGGTGGGGCTTGCGGGGCACTTGCCGGTCAATTTACTTAATGCGTTTGTATTAGCAGGGAGACGGAAGATTTTTCAATAGCTGCAATGTTGGTTCCCGTTTTCTATTTTTTCACAATCAGAGATCGCATCATCGGCCTCGTTTCAGAACGGCGCGCAACCTCCTTGAATCCCACACTGCGGTAGAGAGAAGCAGGGCCATGGTATGCAAAGAGGTCGGGCATCTTTCCGGCCTTCGGCTCGACTGCATAGCCTTCCAAAATGCTGCCGCCCTGCTCTCTCACATATTCCACCGCTGCCTTCAACAACCGCTTGGCAACTCCTTTACCTCGGTACTCTTTCGCAACAAAAAAGCACACGACAGACCAAACCCGTTGATCATCCACCGGCTTCAGGAGTCTGGACCGTTCCAGCCTTGGAAACTCTTCTCGTGGAGCCACTGAACACCAGCCCACTGCGTGCCCGTCGTGGTACGCGAGAATACCCGGAACACGACCGGAGTTCAACGATGGCCTTCATCGCTCTCCGGTTTCTTTCACCCTTCTGGGCATCGAATTCCTTGTTCGTTAATCTCCACCACATGCACCAACAACCGCCGGTAGCACCGTGCGGACCGAAAAGCTCCTCAAAGTCGGTCCATCTCTTAGGCGTCAGCGCTTGAAACTCCCACGAAGTTCTTTAGTCTGACTTGTCACTTTCATCTCACCCCTCTTCCTCCAACTTACCGATGTCACAATAGGAAGGCGGAAGGGTCACCCATTAAGAGGCACACCGTCAAGAGAAAGAATGCTTCCCCTGAGTCGTATTGTTACACGGCCAATGGCCACGGAGTGGAAATGAACATACCAACGAAAAACCTATATCAAAAAGGAAGTTACCTGTCAATTTGCAGGTAGAGGACATTGACAGATCGCAGCTATTTGCGATACAAGAAGGATACAGTGACGGTCGCATTTCAACGCATAGACTATGGAGTAAAAAGTGATGACGGCATACGAGCTCACCCCTTCAGATGAGATAAACAAAAGAATCAAACGCCTTCAAGAAGAGATGGCAAAGAAGGAGATTGATCTCGCCTTCGTCATTCAGAATGTGGATCTCTTCTATTTCAGCGGCTCGATACAGAGAGGGTACCTCCTCGTCCCAAGCCAGACAGAGATGCGGTCTTCTTTGTCGAGAAGAACTATGAAAGGGCCGTCGGAGAGACTCCCCTGAAATGCATCCAAACACCATCTCTCAAAGCTCTTCCTAGTTTGGTGAGCGAACATGGGTTTAGGGGAACCAGGGTGGGTTTCGAGTTTGACGTAATTCCCGTTGCCCTGTTCAACAGGATCAAGACCTTCTTCAAGGATTGGGAGATGGTTGACCTGTCTCCGGAGATGAAGAAGATCCGAAGCGTCAAGAGCGAATTCGAAATCTCCCAGATCAAAAGGGCTGGGCAGATTGTGACTCGTGTTTTTTCCGAAGTGAGACATCACCTTCGAGAGGGAATGACCGAAGTGGAACTCGATGGAATTTTGACTTCTTTGGGAAGGACCATGGGGCATCAAGGCCTGCTAAGGATGAGGGGGCTTAACCAGGAGATGATGAATATTCACGTCCTCTCTGGAGAGAGTGCAAGCGGGACGTCTTATTGCGATACCCCCCTGGGGGGTTACGGGACAACCCCGGCCATTGCTCAAGGCTCTTCTATGAAGAAGATCCAGAGAGATCAGCCGATTGTCATAGATTATGGCGTCGGATATAACGGCTACGTCACTGATGAGACCCGGACATTCGTCATAGGCCGCTTGAAAAGCCATTTTGAAAAAGCCTGTCAGGTCGCACTCCACATGATTGCCGAGATGGAATCCTCTGCCGGAGCTGGGGAACTCCCCGGCCACATCTACGAACGAATGCAAGAGATTGCTGAGAAAGAGGGGCTGGCACCAAACTTTATGGGCTATGGACAGGGAAAAGTCTCTTTTGTCGGGCACGGGTTGGGTCTCGAGATCAATGAATGGCCCATCCTCAGGAGAGGAGAAAAAAAGCCACTTGAGTCCGGAATGGTTTTTGCTTTTGAGCCCAAATTTGTTTTCCCGAATGAAGGCGCTGTAGGCATCGAAGTAGATTTCATCGTGAGGGAGCAAGGCCTCGAAAGGGTGACCGAATCCCCAAAGGACGTGGTTTATCTCTGACCTTCAACCAACGAGGCGCAACATGGCCACATCGCAGAGCAAAGAGTTCTTGGATCCCAAGGCCATCATCACCATCACGATTCTGACCGCTCTCTGGGGATTCAACTACACGGCCATCAAGATTCACCAACGAAGGAATCGCTCCGGTCTTTGCCTCGACCCTGCGCTCCTTGATCGCTTCGATCTGTGGCGTGATCTATTGTCTCCAACAGGGCGAGAAACTATTCCATACCGACATTATGCTCTTTCATGGATTCATGGTAGGACTTCTCTTCGGCTTGGAGTTCGCGTGCATCTATTTTGGAATGCTTTATACGGATGCCGCGCGTTCCGTGGTTTTTGTCTATACCGCCCCTTCGTAGTGGCGATCGGAGCCCATCTCTTTCTCAGAGGGGATCGCCTCACCTTTCAGAAGACAATGGGCCTAGTTCTTGCCTTTATCGGGCGTCTATATCGTGTTTCAAGGAAAACCTAAGGCGGCAAAGGAAACCATGCTCCTGGGGGACGTCCTCCAGATCATGGCGGCTGTCTTCTGGGGAGCAACAACGGTCTACATTAAGAAGTTCATGGCAGAGAAGATCCACCCCATCAATACGTTTCTGTATCAGCTTATCTTCTCTACGCCGATTTTGCTCATTGTGAGCCTGATTCTTGAGAAGGATTGGGTTTACCAGATCAACTTCTCCATCGTTACCTTCATGTTCTACCAATCAGTTATTGTAGCCTTTATCAGCCTCCTCATTTGGTTCAAACTGATCCACAGCTATTCCGTGAGCAGGCTCTCCGCCTTCACGTTCTTCACGCCTATATTCGGCGTCCTTTTTGGAATCCTCTTCCTCAAGGAGGAACTCACCGTTTCCCTCATGATAGGGCTCCCCCTGGTGTGTCTTGGAATCTATCTTGTGAATTGGAGAAAAAGGATTGCGAATGCTTCTACATCAGCGCCTGTCACGCCTTAACCGTAGAGCTTCTTCAAGAGCCAGGCCATATTCTTTCCCAGGGTCTCCATTGTGCTTATTCCTTCGTCATCCTTGAGAACTTCCCCTGGGAGCCTCCCGATTCCAAAATTCCAATAGGAGGAACCGGGGATGATCATCTCCTGGATGCCGAAGAAGAAATTTATGTCACTGTAGACCATGGTCGCGCCCGCTCTCCTCACGGCAATCACCGCTGCTCCCACCTTTCGTCTAAGAAGCGTTCCGTTCGCCTTTGACACAAACCCTACCCTGTCTATAAGCGCCTTCATCTCCGAGGTGACATTGCTGAAATAGACCGGAGAGGCCAGAATGATTCCTTCCGCTTTCTCCATCTTCTCGATGTAGGAGTTCAGTCCGTCGTCCGGCAATGCACATTTCTTATCCAAGTTCTCCTTGCAGCGAAGGCATGCCGTACACCCGTGGAGAGATTTTCCGCCGATGTGGACGTATTCTGTTTCGATTCCCTCCTTCTGAAGCTCACCAAACACTTTTTGAACGAGTAAGTACGTGTTCCCCTCTTTCTTTGGACTTCCGTTGAACGCAACCACTTTCATATATTCTGCTCCTTTCTCCTTTACGCAGGATGTATGTTTGCCTCTCGTGCTTCGCGCTCTGCGCTATGTTCTTTGCCTATTGATTGGCACCGCGGGCATGAATCTCCATGACAGACTCTACCCGATCGTTCCGAATCACTACATAACGGTCATAGAAAGGGATCGTTGTGCAGCCATGGCTTGGGATAATCTCAATCTTATCCCCTACTCGAAGATCGTGCTCAGGGTTCTCGATTTTGATATGGCCATGCTCTTCGTTCAGCTTAAACACCGTGATGCCGGAATCTCTGCAAACAGGGAACCCGTTGTCCGAAGAAAGCGACTTCATCCCGGCGTCGATTACGGCTCTCCCTTTTTCGGAACGGCTGATCACTGTCGCTAGGACGGTGACGGCCTGCTCGAAGTGGAGACCATAATACCGGTTATGGCTGTCCATCGTCACGTAGGACCCTACCTGGATGTCCGTGATCCCGAGGCAAGTCCCAGTAAGATTGAATGTATTCGACCCTCCGGCTGTCACGATCTCCACAGGGAACCCGTTTCTTTCGATCAGTTCTTTCGTCTCGACGAGGCGCTGGTTGCACTCTTGAGTCTGTTTCTTCTTTTCCTCCAGATGCTCGATAAACATTCCGCCTTCGTAACCCATGACGCCTCGAAATCTGAGGTGCTTCAGTTGAGATAGCTTTTGAATCAGCTCCAGAGCAGGTTTGCCCGGTTTCACTCCGCACCTGGCCAGGCCGACATCGACCTCTACAAGAACATTTATCTTCCGATCGTGCTCTCCGGCTGCTTCCGAGATCTCCTTAGCGTTCTCAAACTGATCCACGCAGACAATAAGATCTCCATAACCCGCAAGGTGGACCAACCGTTGGATCTTCGTGCCTCCCACGATCTCATTGGCAACGAGGACATTCTTGATTCCTGCTTCGAAAAAGATCTTTGCCTCCCCAAGCTTGGCACAGGTGATGCCAATTGCTCCTGCCTCAATCTGTTTGTGGGCAATCCAAGGGAGTTTGTGTGTTTTTACGTGAGGCCTGAGCTTACACGGCTTATCAGCGAAGTAGGTTGCCATGGTCTTGATATTCCTCTCAACTTCATCCATGTAGAGCAGCAAGGCCGGAGTATCGACTTCTGTCTTGTGTCTTCCGATCATTGTTTCAAACATGATTTTCCTTTCCGATCGACTTCATGAATTTTTTCTTACTCTTTCCTTGATCAACAAAATTGCTAACTATTCTATAACACACCGATCGAAAATCAAGTGAGGATTTGCTTGTTAACGAATTCACTTTTGGGCAAACCAGAACCTTTCCTCGCACAGTTAAGAGCTCAAAATGATCGAGCTTTAAGTCTTCATTGTATACGTAATATTTTGATATTATTAGCGAATAATTTCTAAGTTCAAATTGTGTAAAAATTCACTTTTTCTAGGAAGAAATCCTTGACAAAAACCAGTCTGACGTATTAAGTAAATACGCAAGAAGTGAAATAATGCACAGAATGTTAACGTTAAACCAAGAGATCATTCATCGGAAAGGAGGATAATCGATATGGAAGGAGAAAAACTTGCAAACCCTGCACCGCTTGGCTTAATGGGGTTTGGAACTACGACTGTGCTGCTCAACATTCACAATGCGGGCTTTTTCCCAATCGCATCGTTGATACTGGCAATGGGAATATTCTACGGCGGAATCGCGCAGATCATTGCCGGGATTCTTGAATTTAAGAAAGGCAACACGTTTGGGTTAACCGCCTTCACTTCCTACGGTCTTTTCTGGTTGACCCTGGTCTTCATCATTGTGTTCAAGGATTTCCCGAGTTCGCCAGCCTTCATGGGATGGTATCTTTTTGTTTGGGGGACCTTCACCTTTTTCATGTGGATAGGCACATTTGGGAAAAACAGATGCCTACAGTTTATTTTTCTTTCCCTGTTCATTCTATTCTGGCTTCTCGCAATACGCGACTGGACAGGTAGTGCGGCTATTGGAACCCTTGCGGGGTTAGAAGGAATTATTTGCGGTTGCTCTGCCATCTATCTTGCGATGGCGGAGGTCATCAACGAATCCCACGGGAGAAAGGTTCTTCCTATCGGAGAACCCAAGGTCGTTAAATAATCGCCAAAGTGCGAGTCGAGTTGCCCCCTAGTTATCTATATCCTCCGTCGTCAAACAAGAGAGCCCCGGGGGCTTTCTTGCTTGACACGCGCCTTTCCCCTGAGAGAAAACATTGACCGGCAAGTGCCCCGTTAACCTCCGCCCTTGAGGGCGTGGAGCTTCGCTTCCTAGCCTTGAGTCTCATCAATGGCCTAATAAATCACATGCCTTGGCTTGGGCATTGGCAGGATTGCGAGATCGGCAACTTGCAAGAGGGAATCATTTTCTGTTTGACGTGACGCCTAATATTTTATAAAAATAAGATTGCAGCCGACATGGGACAGGAAAGGTGCGGCGCAGGAAGGAGTTCTTAGATGGAAAAGAACCTGAAGAAGACACCCTTGAATGCATGGCACAAGGAGCACGGCGGGCAAATGGTCGAATTCGCGGGATGGGAGATGCCTGTGGCCTACAAACGGGGAATTATCGACGAGCATCTCAGCACGCGAAAATACGGCGGTCTCTTCGATATCTCGCACATGGGCCGTTTCTTGATTCGTGGAAAAGACACCATCCCCTTTCTCCAGCACGTCCTGACCAATAATGCCCTCGCTCTCGATCCGGGCATGGCTCAGTATACCTTGATCCCCAATGAACGGGGTGGGGCCATTGACGATGCCTATCTCTACCGATTGAGTGAGGATGACCCCACTGATCCATCCGGCTACTTTCTGGTCGTCAATGCCGCCAACAAAGACAAGGACTGGGAATGGTTTATGGAGCAGAAGAAGAAATTTCCACAGGTCACCGTTGAGGACAAGACCGATGTGATCGGCATGGTGGCGCTGCAGGGACCGAGATCGAAGGAAGTTCTGGAAGACATTCTGCGACAGACTCGCTCAAGACTTCCCGATCCCTGGAGAAACCGGCTGAAGGCTTGTCAGTTCAATGGGGCCTGGGTAACTATCCCAAGGACAGGCTACACCGGAGAACCTCTCTGCTTCGAGCTCTTCATTCCAACGGAACGGATGAAAGAGGTTTGGGAACATCTTCTCTCTGTGGGAGAAGGTCGCGGGATCGTTCCTGTGGGTTTGGGCGCACGAGATACCCTGAGACTCGAGGCAGGGCTTCCTCTCTATGGTCATGAGCTCGGGCTCGATGTCCAAGGGAAAGAAATTCCGATCTATGCGGTCCCTTCAGTGGCCCGATTGGCCATGAGCTTCTCGAGTCTCAAGGGTGAGTACATTGGCCGTGAAGCACTGAGACAGACAGTTTGAAGAAGTCAAAGCACGAGAGAATCGTCTGGCTCTTCCCCCAAAAGAAAAACAGGCGGTTCCCAAGAGGATTCAACCTATTACTGTGACAGGACAGGGGATTGCCAGACAGGGATATGAGGTCTTCGCAAACGGAGGACCCGTCAGGACATGTCACCAGTGGAACCATGGTTCCCTACTGGGTCTTCCCGGATACAGGAATCCTTTCTGGACCTTCCGACGAGAAAAAGATGAGGCCCATCGCCCTGGCCTATCTCGATGCGGACCTGGAGGAAGGACAGAAGATGGAGATTCAACATCGCGGAAAGTCTTTTGAAGCGGTGATTGTCGAAAGGCACCTCTCGGGAGAGGCACCGCCTTATGCGCGTCCTGTCTTTGTTGAAGAGGTTCGAGTCAAGAAACCCGTCTGAAAGAGATCTCAAAGCGTTGGCGACACATCTGGTGAACCAAGCGACCCAGAACACCCTCTGGAGACAGAAAGAGACGATCAACTTGATTCCTTCTGAAACAACCCCTTCCCTGCTTGTCCGACTGCTCACCATCATGGATCCCTCGGGTCGGTACGCCGAACACCGAGAGATGAAGGCCTTTGGAGGGCAAGAGGTCTTCTACTATCAGGGAACCAAGTTCATCGAAGAAGTGGAAGTCCGCCTCATCGAGGAACTCCGAGAATTCCTGGGCTGCTCTGAGGTGGAGACGCGAGTGATCAGCGGTCAGATGGCCAACGCTGCGGTTTTTAGCGGCATGGTTGACTACCTCAACCGACTGGATCGAAAAAGTGAACCGAGAAGAATCCGGAAGGTCATCAACCACCACCTCGGCCGAGGAGGCCATCTGAGCGCCCAGTTCATGGGAGCACTCAGGGATTTTGTCTCGATCGATCCAGTGACTGAAAGACCGGCGGTGGTTGAATTCCCCGTCTTGGAGGACAATCCGTATCAGATCGATCTGAAGAAATTACCCGAACTTCTCGATCTCCACAAACCGGAGCTCATCGTTCTGGGTAAGAGCATGATCATTCACAAGGAGCCCGTGAAGGAGATCGCTCAGATGATCTCCGAGATGAATCCAAGACCTTTGATCCATTACGACATGGCCCATGTCTTGGGGTTGGTAGGTCCCACCTTCCAAGAACCTTTCAAGGAAGGAGCAGACATCGTAACAGGATCGACCCATAAGACCCTCTTCGGATCCCAAAGAGGCGTTGTCGCCAGCAACATGTCCGAAGGAACTGAGTACGAGGAGCTCTGGGATGCCATTACACGCCGAGTCTTTCCTGGAAGCCTGAGCAATCACCACTTGGGGACGCTGCTCGGTCTTTTGATGGCTGCCTATGAAATGAATGTTTTCAAATCGGATTATCAAAAGGCTGTCGTCTCCAACGCCAAGGCCTTTGCAAGAGCCCTGAAAGACCAAGGGTTAAAGGTGGAAGGAGACCCGCGAATCGATTACACGGAAACGCACCAGGTGATCATCCGGGTTGGTTATGGGAAGGGACCTGAGGTGGCTGAACGACTGGAGCAGAACAACGTCATCGTCAACTATCAGGGAGCACCGGATGACGAAGGATTTACCGCTGCCAGCTGTCTGCGGACGGGCGTTCAGGAAATGACCCGATTCGGAATGAAGGAGAAGGATTTTGGAGAATTGGCCGAATACATGAGCCAGGTGATTCTGCACAACCGAAATGTGGCCAAAGAGGTCTCTCAATTCAGAAAGCGATTCTTGGAGATGAAATACTGCCTGCCGGAGAAAGAAGCGGTTTCGTTGGTAGAGAAATTGTGGGCGGCCCTAAGATAGAAGTTGGCGGGAGTCAGATTGATATTGGCACCCCTGACACCGGCCTATTACCTGCTCCTAAGTGCAAAGGCTCTACCGAGCTTCCTCCCCAGGAAAAAGGGGATCGCTGTAAATATGGGAGGTGTCTCTAATGCACTTTGAGAGGAAGAGAGGGACTTTTATTGCCGTGGATGCTTGGGTTGGTAGGCGTCGCATTGAAAATCGCCTGGGTCACCTTCCTGATCCATCCTGTTTAGAGTACACAGGATGTCCTCGGTCACTCCGAATTGGCGACACAGGTCGCAGTCTGGAGAGTGATCAGGATGATCATACTTGACGCAAGTGGGACAAATATTCTGCCAGGTAACTTTTTTGTGAGTTTTAGATGGGGCCGCTAATTTCCTGGTCTTAGTCTTTACCATCGGCTTTTCTCTCTCCAAGTTTCGGATTGGTGAGGACACCCCTCACTCATTGGGCTCCAGTTTCTCGACCAAGCCTGCCCATCTCCCCTTGCCCGTATGTTGGCTACAGATCATTTCGATGTAGTTCCGGTTTCCTAAGACGCCGCCCGACGAAGACCGAATCGACTTGATGATCCTCAGGATGGCTCTGGCCTTCAAACTCTCCCCAAGATTGTTGGCCTTTCTATCTACTTCATGAAACTTCTTAAAGATTACTTTTTCGATCTCATTCTCCGCTTCCAAGACAGGGAGTTTCCCGGACTGAAAGGCATAAATCTTTTTCAGGGACTCATGGAGGTGATCATCGTTAACCTTTCGATCATGATAAAACTGGTCAACAAAGAACCTTTCTATGGACATAACAAAGGGGATAACCTCTTCCATCTGGAATACGTCTTCGGACTGCGCGTGAAGATCTTCGTTGATCTTTCGTGTGACGTCCCGATCCAACTGATACTCGGTCCCCTTCATCAAATAGTCACAGGATCGAGGACATTCGATGTCTTTCTGCCTCTTGGTTCCGCAGCATAAAGAGCAGATGTTCCCATTGACTCCCGGGCAGAGCCGATTGCCCTTCCGCTCTCCACACGTCACACATTTTGCCATGGGCATTTACCTCACGTTATAGGATCTCGTCCCTGATCACACTAACACACCACGGGGTGCAGATTGTTCCACAAAGAAAGAGAGTCATTCCCTATTTCCACAGAAGCACGTTCTTGAAGAGAGGAGTTGTCTGTACCTCGTAATTGACAACGAAGGGAGGTTTTTGCTCTGTTTTAATCGTCACAAGTCCGAAATAGGCACGAAAACGTTCAAGGAAACGGACGCAGTACGCCCTGTGCACAATGGTTCCGGACTCACTGAAGGGATCTTCCTCCACCGTGTTCAAAATATTAGGAAATGCTTGGATAAAACACTTGGCCAGCTCATCAGCGTGAATATATGCATTTGCTTTCCGGTGGAGGAGATAGCAGGAAAAGAGAACTCCCTGTTGGATGATGTCCAGGCTCGGATAAAAATCCTGAGAAGCCCAGTTGAACCTGTGAAGATATGTATCCAGGAGATGAAAAAAATCGTCTGGGCCAAATCCATTCTTGACCACATTTCGTCCTCTGCGAGTCAGCGAAAACTTTTGGTTGCGTTTCTTGATCCATCCGCCCACATCGAGGACATAGCGTAATGCCGATAATTTCCAGTCATCTTGCTCTGACATGATGGGATAATCGAAACCAGGAACTTCGGGAGAATACCCTGTGCATCTCTTGGGCGAATGCCCTTGGAAGATTACCCTTTACCGTAGCCTTGAGAGGCTCCAACTCACTAAGTCGCTTCAAGAAATAGACGGTCTCCCTTACCACCGGAACCTCTGCAATCTCCTCCCTGGAAATATTCTTGTTCAGCGTGACAATATCCGAAGTGTCCTCAAAGGGCCGATAAAGAACACGATGCATCTGCTCTGGCGATAACCCCAGAAATTCAGGCACGGGCTCTGCATTTCTCCTCGCTGTCCAGGCGTCTAGAAAGTTTTGAGCCTCGTCGATGGATCGGAACTTTTGGTTTTCCAATGCCGAAAGCATCTCGTCCAGAACCTGAGTAGTTTTTGGATTCTTTTCTCTCAACCGGATCCGGTTCGTCTTCCAGAAGTCCAATAATCTTATCTGGTTTCCGAGATTTGTATTTTTTCAAAAGCTCGCGAGTAGCGATTAAGCGGAAACGTACTTTGCGTCTTAAGCATGGGGAATAGGAATCTGATTAGAATAGCCATCAGAAGGTGTATGGCCTCGTGGCGAGTGCATTTGTTCTTGATCATGGCATTATAGAATTGAAACGCCTCGATGGGATCGCGGTCCCTGAGCTGGTTCTCTATGACGGCGTGCAGGGTAATATGCAGGAACGGATTAACCTCGCTCTCCGGATCGAACTCTCGATCAGCCACGACATCGGCAAATTCAAACTGATTGAAATACTCCTCCGAGTGCTGGAGCATGATCTGGCCAAGCCGTTGCTCTTCCTCGTTCAAATCTTCCAACTTTTCATCGCGGGCACATCGCCAGATGCGATGAAGATTCTCCCGATTCAATTGCCGAAACGCTTCAAACACAGAATCTTTCATTCAAGTTCCCTTCTCGTAATATGGATCCCATAACTCTTTTTTGTCCACATTTTTATTCAAATGGTTACTTGGTAGGAACTGCATCGAAAATCACCTAAGTGACTATCCTGATCCATTCTTGCGAGAGTGCACGGGATAGTCTCGGTGACTCCATGTTTGCGACAGATAAATGGGATGTGTCCCTAATTGAAATACTCGAAAATCAATGTCCCAAGCTTCACCAGCCTCCTCGAAGTGTTCTGCAAACCCCGGATCTCCAACTGTTCCTTCAGATAGAGATCAAAATTCGTCTTGCCTCCCGTAACAGGACCCTCGGTAAGCAATCTTCGCTTCTTTTTTCTTTCCCACAGCAAGGTAACGTCTCCGAAAACGCCTTATTATACTTGGGTCAACTCTGACGAATCCGAATACGGAATGATCGCTCCATTGGGTTGTCTCTTCCAGACGCTTTCTCTGTGAGCAGCATCATAAACCATTTGCTCTTTGGGAAATTTCATCGCAATTCGGGTAATAATTCTTTTCTCCTCTGAAGTAAGAGACTTAGCGTTCGATTCGTCCGCCTTCATGATGTCGGCGATCAAATCCCTGTAGTTATTTAGTTGAGGCCCAAAAGGAAGGGCAGCGTAAGTGGACCCAGTCATACTTTCTCCTAATTCCCTGTGGGCAACCATGTCTGCATACCAAAGATACTTCGCGGCAAAGAGCATCTTGTCATTTTTCTTGAGAATGTTTTTCCCAAGTACTGACTCAAACTCCTTCAGCACTAGCTTTATCCTCGGAATCGAAAATGTCCTGTTACCCATGCAAATATCTCCTGAGGTTTGGCCTGCCAGCGCCAAACGGAGTGCGTGGTCCATGGATTTGCTTTGAATCTGACTCCCCTCCCATCTTTTGATGCTGGCAATTCCAACATTCATTTGCCTGGCGAGAGCCTGCTGATTTAAATTCAACTTTTTTCGCGCCTCAACAATTTCCTTCCCAGTCAACAAACTTACAGCTCTGCGATAAGCATCTGAAATACTCTTCTGCGTGCTAGCTGTCTGATCAATCGTACCTGCTTCCACACCGCAAACAGGACACAAATATTGTTCCACAGGAATCTTCAAATCAACGCCCCGAAATCTGATCTTTTTTTCAGATCTCTTGATCACCATTTTTCCATGCCCACTGGGGCAGTTCATTCTCGTTTCTTTCATCGTTATCACCCACTTTCTATGTCCGGTCCTCATGTAAAGACACGAGCCAAAAGTGACTCTCTTTTAAAGTAAACTTCAAATAGACTCTACAACCCAGGTGCCTGCTCATCCATCGAAAGGGATAAAGCTCACATCCAGTAATTTTATCCTCATAAGATCTCTGAGGAGGGGATTGTCCCAGATAATCTCTGGGTGTTATCTCTTCCAAGAGCTTAATGAGGATACTGTCAATGCCTTCGACGCAGAAACCCAATTCCAGTGCATCTGTGGCAATGCTAATCGGGTTAATAAGCGATATCCGATGCTCTGAGATCGCTTTTTCCGCCTGTTTTATCTTCTGATTTATCTCTTTGTAGGATGGACGTATCATTTCTATTATGGTATCAATTGATACCTTTGTCAAGAGGAATTCTATGGGCTATCTGCTGGCTCAATTCATTCGTTTGTTACCTTCTCTTCCCCCAGGTCTTCTGCGATCAGACGGAACTGCTCCAGGGCCGCTTCGAGATCATCTACAATCTCCTGTGCAAGGACTCCGGGGTCAGGGAGGTTGTCGGATTCCTCAAGGCTTTCGTCTCGGAGCAGGAAAGACCAATCCAAAATATGTGAGATCTGCCCCTCTATTAAATTTCAGGGGCGGTCAGGGGCTAGACGCATATCTGCAACCCTGACCCTAGAACATCACTTGGAGCCGTACTTTGTACCCTTCTCGGCGACCGCGGTATACTTTCCCCCGGCCTGCAATTCTTCTAAGTTCAGGTGCGAATATTCTTTGGAAGGCATGGCCAGTTCTGTTCGCATGCCTCGCATCATTTTCATTCTTAGGGTCTTCAGCTTTAACGGAGGCGGTAGACGCCTGATCCGCCCTTTCTCATAAATCACCAGCCGAGTTCCAGTTGCCGCCGCTGTCAGCTCCGCCCGTTGAGCGGCACGCCGAAGTGCTTTGTCGATCCCGGCGGCGTATTTTGGGCCCCTTTCCTTGAAAGTCTTCATATTCTTGTCCCTTTCTCCAGTAATACCGGGACACGTGTCGCGGTTTTGTTCATGGCCGCGTTTTCTAGACGATCATAAAATTGCCCAGACAGTGTCTGGGTTTTTGGCCGCAGGCAGATTCGGCAGACAGTGCCTGCGATTTTGGCCTTCTGTTCAGATTTTCGTGGCTATCGCATCGTCGTTGAGTTCTTTTTCTTCTCCCAAATCCTCTGCAATAAACCTCAACCTGCACAAAGACTCCGGGGCAGGGAGGTGACTTCCTTAAAAATTTAGGGGCGGTTAGTGGTTAAATACATATGCGCAACCCTGCCCTCAAGCTCTGTACTGATTACCCTATTAGGACGATTCCACAAGTTTTTTGCCCAGCGAAAGGGTTAGTTCGGCTAACTTCATAATGTAATACTCAAGATGGTTCTTCCCAAAAGTAATCGGTGTACTTTTAATACCTTCTACGTCTTCAGGTACACTTTGATCAAAGTGCGCTGTACTCTGGGTATCTGCCACCCTACCAATCAAGGAAAGCGGCGAAATAGGTTCTCCTTTGTAGAATAGAGAAGGACTTTCCAGGTATTCCTGAAAATCGGTCAGCAGAATACAAGGAATTTCCGGTTGGATTGTAGCGCAGGCAAGTCCAAAGAATTCAGGAAGTTCTTTTGCGTTGGTAATTGTTTGGCCGATAAGGTCTTCGTTTTTTGGTGGAATATAAACTGGTAAGGTAGCTTCTTTGAATGCAGCAATTCTTAAAAGCAAAGGGTCGAAATTCCTCCCTTTGCTTCTGTAAAAAAGTAACGATCGCAGAGTTGCCACAATGTCTCCAAAAAAACATCTCTTCCCTTTATCAAATTCCTGCACCAACTCTTCTAACGCTCTCAGTCTCCCCACAAGTTGGTTCTGTTGTTCTTCAAGAGTCAAAGACACCCGATCCTTTGAGGGTTGGGCTTTCCTTTTAAACATACCCTTCCTTTTCTCCACCCATTTTGACAGATCCTGACTTTCAATTGCTTCTTTGGGGCTACTACCTCTTTCTACTTTGAAAGTGTCTAATTTAAAAAGAACTCTACCATTATCGATTTCGATAGCAAGTTCAGCGTTGATATGCAATTTAATATTTTCCTCTTTCCGAGAGACAGAGAGCAGCATCCATGGATTCTCCTCCAAGCCTATGAGTAATGGGCCCAAGAACAATGAATTCCCATAGATAAGGCCGGCACAATGGCCTGGGTGGGTAAGAACTACTTTTATCCCTTCATACTCGTTAATAATCCCCATTGACTCTCTAGATTCCAAGGGGATCTGCAATCGAAGCCATTGAGAATAGGACCACGCATGATCCATTTACAATAAACCCTTGTTGTTCATTTGCATTGGATTTCCAAATATCAAACACTCCCAAGGTTTTTCATCTCTCAGCATCTCATAGATTTCTGGCTTGCGGAAGGAATCTACCTCTAGCAGCGCGGTGAGAACTGCTCGATATCTTGCAAAGCGCCTAATATCCGAATTAGGCTTCATTTTTGGCATTGTTTCCAGCCTAAGGAGAGTTGTCCTAATATACCAAAAAGATAGAATTATGACAAATCTGTTCGCGACACTCGTTTTGTCCTTCCAAGGCCTCAAGACTGATTGAGATACTGACGAAACCGTCGTCAAATGTCATGATATTTGACGATGACGGTGACAAAGGCAAGTAACACGGAACAAGAGTTCTATCAAGCGGGTTTTCAATCTTCCCGATCTCTGAGGAAAAGAGGTTGAAACGGTATCTGTATGTCACTCTTGAGCCGAGGATCAGAAAATTCGAAGGAATGAAGCTTCCCGCCCGCAGGGCGGCGCTTCCGGGAAATGAAGATATGATTATAGGGTCGGCTTCTTGCCCGTGGGGCATCCAGCCGACTTGCCCGCGACAGCACTGCCATACAGGGAGTTTCTGGATGCTCTGTGGAACGGTGAATATCGATCCTAATATTGGAGGTGCTAAACGTTCTAGAGGAGTGTATTGGAGTTACGTGGGTCCCAGCGGTTTGCGCCGTTTTCGCTGAGCGGCTTTCAGTCGAGCAAGGGAGCGGCGCAACGCCGCCTCAGCGGCTGCGGCATCTGCAGTCAGAGGCCCTGCCTTCATCGTTTCCTGGGCACGCTTCTTTGCCTCCTCGGCACGCGCGATATCAATTTCATCAGCCCGTTCACAGGCATCGGCCAGGACAATCACTTTGTCAGGACGCACTTCGAGGAAGCCGCCGCTGACCGCGAGGACTTCTTCTTCCTTATCTTTTCGTATCAGGAGATCCCCGGGTTGAAGCATCGTCATCAAGGGAGCATGATGGGGAAGAATGCCCAACTGTCCCTGCACACCCCAGGCAATGAGCGCAGTGACGTCGTCAGAATAGACCATTCTCTCCGCAGTGACGATTTCCAATCGGAATGTAGCCATAGTTCAAAACCAAATTATTGGAGTGTTGGAGTATTGGAGTACTGGAATGCTGGAGTACTGGAGTGTTGGATAGAGTATGGCAAAAAAGCCTGAACAAAAAGTTTCTGAAAGAATATTTCTTTTCTTCCCATTGGATTTCTCCATCATTCCATTATCTCCATTACTCCATCACTCCAGGTTGTTTCTTACCCTCGCATCTTCTTGGCTTTTTCCACGGCCTCGTCAATGGTGCCGACCAGATAGAAGGCGCCTTCAGGAAGATCGTCATGTTTCCCTTCCAGGATCTCTTTATATCCCCTCACCGTCTCTTTGACGGGCACATACCTTCCCGGGGTGCCTGTAAACTGCTCAGCCACATGGAAGGGCTGTGAACAGAACCTTTGAATCTTCCTGGCCCTGGCGACCGTGAGCTTATCTTCTTGGCTCAACTCTTCGATACCCAGAATCGCGATGATGTCCTGCAATTCCTTGTATCGTTGCAGGGTCGCCTGCACCCCTCGAGCCACCCGGTAATGTTCTTCTCCAACAATGAGAGGATCAAGAATTCGGGAGGTGGACGTCAAGGGATCGACTGCCGGGTAGATTCCCAGTTCGGCGATGGAGCGCTCCAGGGCCACGACGGCATCGAGATGACCGTAGGTCGCGACGATTCCGGGGTCGCTATAGTCATCCGCAGGAACGTAGATGGCCTGAAAGGACGTGATGGAGCCCTTCTTCGTCGTGGTAATCCTTTCTTCCAGCTCTCCAACGTCCGTGCCCAAGGTTGGCTGATAACCGACGGCGGAAGGCATTCGTCCCAGGAGAGCTGAGAGCTCCATATTCGCCAGAACGTAACGATAGATATTATCGACGAACAGGAGCACATCCTGGCCTTCGACATCACGGAAATATTCTGCAATGGTCACTCCCGTCAGGGCCACCCGGGAGCGAACGCCCGGAGTTTCATTCATCTGACCGAAGACCATCACCGTCTTGTCCATAACGCCGGACCGCTGCATCTCCAGCCACAGGTCATTGCCTTCCCGGGATCGTTCACCCACACCGGTAAAGACGGAAAAACCTCCATGCTCAGCAGCGATATTACGAATCAGTTCCATGATGATGACGGTCTTACCGACTCCGGCCCCGCCATAGGCGCCGATCTTTCCACCCCGGGTAAAAGGGGTGATCAGATCCATGACTTTGAGTCCGGTCTCGAGGATCTGAGGAACTGTTTCCTGCTCTGTCAGGGGAGGAGGCAAACGGTGGATCGGCCATTTCTCGTCGGCTTTCACCTCACCCCGGCCATCAATCGCCTCGCCAAACACATTAAATAATCTGCCGAGCGTTCCTCTCCCCACAGGCACACTGATGGGAGTTCCCATATCGATCGCTTCCGCTCCTCTCGCCAAACCGTCCGTGGCAGTCAACGAAACGCCACGCACCCAGTTGTTGCCGATATGGGCCTGTACCTCCACAATGACCTTATTTTCGCCCATAGGGATGACGATGCCGTTATTGATCGCCGGCAACTGATCCTGTAGGGAACTCCATATCCACCACGGTTCCTATGACTTGTACGACTTTACCTTTTGCCATCTCCTTCGCTCCTTACCCCTGCTACGTCGTTAAAGCTTCAGCCCCTCCGCTGATATCACAGATCTCCTTGGTGATCATCTCCTGTCTGACTTTATTCAAAGACAAGGTTAAATCTTTGATCAGGTCTTCCGCATTGTCGCTCGCATTGCGCATCGCGACCATCCGCGCCGATTGTTCGCTGGCAATCAGTTCCAGGATCGCATGATACACTTCCATCTCCACAAATCGGGGCAACAACTCATTGAGGACGGCAAAAGGATCCGGTTCAAAAATATATTCACCCACCTGTCCTTGAGGAAGTCTGGCGGGCTCAATGGGAAGAAGAACATCCATCGTCGGTTTCTGCAACATGGTCGAGACAAAACGGGGATAGGCAAGATAGACCAGATCGACCTCGCCGTTGCTGTAATCCTCCATGACGACCCTTGCGATGGGCAAGGTGTCCTGGAGGGTTGCGCGGTCGCCGAGTGCCGCTGAATTCAGCACGGACATTCAGCCTGGCAATCCGGGCAAAGGTTCTCGCCTTACGGCCCACGGTGATAACGGTGACGGGAACCTTTTGCTGCAGGATGAATTTACCCACAAGCCGATTCAGGTTCGTGTTCAATCCCCCGCAGAGTCCTCGGTCGGTTCCCATATGGACAATCGCAGATCTTTTTCACTTCACGTTTCTGGAATAAGGGCGCGATCCTCCCTTTGATCCGGGGTTCAATGGCCAGATCGGCAATCACCTCACGTATTTTTTCAGTGTACGGGCCGTCCGGCAAGCGCCTGTTGCTGGGTTCTTCTCATCTTCGCCGTCGCGACCATCTCCATGGCACGGGTAGATCTTGGTCGTCCCCTGGATGCTCTTGATGCGACGACGTAACGCCTGAATGCTGGCCATCTAATTCGTGCTTCCTTGTTTGAACTCTGTGATCGCTTTCTTCAACTGATCTTCCGTTTCCGGTTTTATTTCATAGTCCGAATTGATTTTATCGATGATCTCCCGATGACGCGGTCTCCATGAATCGGTGAAAATTCTCTTCCCAGGAGATGACTTTTTCCACGGGGACATCATCCATGAAGCCATTGGTGACCGCATAGAGGATGCTGACCTCTTTCCCCAGCGACATGGGAATGTACTGGGGCTGTTTCAATACCTCCGTGATACGCCGGCCACGCTCCAGTTGATCCTTGGTCGCCTTATCCAGTTCCTCACTCCCGAACTTCGCAAAGGCCTCGAGTTCACGGAACTGGGCCAGCTCCAGTCTCAGCTTTCCAGCGACCTGTCTCATGGCTTTCCGTTGAGCCGAACCACCGACCCGGGAGACCGATAGTCCCACATTGATGGCCGGACGAATCCCGGCATTGAACAGATCCGGCTCAAGATAAATCTGGCCATCGGTAATGGAGATGACATTGGTGGGGATGTAAGCAGAAATATCTCCGAGCTGCGTTTCGATAATAGGCAATGCCGTCAGGGAGCCGCCTCCGTATTTCTTATCGAGCTTGGCGGCCCTCTCCAGCAGCCGGCTGTGCAGATAGAAAACGTCTCCGGGGTAGGCCTCCCGGCCCGGCGGACGGCGCAGCAGCAGGGAAAGCTGGCGATAAGCCCAGGCATGTTTATAGAGATCATCATAGATAATCAGGGCATCTTTCCCCTGATCCATGAACTCCTCACCCATGGCGCAGCCGGCATAAGGAGCAATGTATTGGAGCGAAGCAGGGTCGGAAGAATCGGCCTCCACGACAATCGTATACTCCATGGCGCCGTATTTCTCGAGGGTCGCGGTGACCTGGGCCACTTTGGAGGTCTTCTGTCCGATGGCGACGTAGATACAGATCAGATTCTGGCCCTTCTGGGCGATGATCGTATCGATGACAATGGCCGACTTCCCGGTAAATCGGTCTCCGATGATCAGCTCACGCTGGCCCCGGCCGATGGGGATCATGCTGTCGATGGCCTTGATGCCCGTCATGACACGGCGTGTCGACGGGTGCTTCTTTTCGTCACGTCGGGTGCCACCCTTTCAACCGGACGTGTCTTCTCTGCCTTAATGGGCCCTTTCCCGTCCAGGGGACGGCCCAGAGGGTCAACCACCCTGCCGATCAGGGCGTCTCCCACAGGGACTTCGATGACCCTTCCTGTCGCCTTGACCTCATCTCCTTCCTTGATCTCGGTGCCGTCGCCGAGGATGACCGCTCCAACATTGTCCTCTTCCAGGTTGAGGGCCAGGCCCATAATGTCATGGGGAAATTGGAGCAGTTCGTTGTAAGCCACCTGTCCCAGTCCGTGGATGCGGGCGATCCCGTCGCCGACTTCGATCACCGTCCCGACATTCGTGACACGTCACGGCGGCGCCGAAATGCTCGATCTGATCTTTAATGACAGAAACAATATCCTGTTCGCGGGTTGCCATCTTAAACCCTCTCTTCAAATGTGAAGCTCTCCGCCCTAAAGGGCGGTGCTTCCCGGGAAGGTAATTTCCTTTTGATGACTGTGTCCCTTCCTGCCTGCCGCAGGCAGGGACCCCGCCCTCAAGTCGGGCTTACGGGGCACCTCCGGTCAAAGGCTCGTTACCGGCCCCCTTCAATCAGTGCTCTTCTTCAAACGTCTCCAGTTCTGACGGACGCTGCCGTCGATTAGCGTATCCCCGATCCGGGCGATGAATCCTCCGATGATCGAGGGATCCACCTGACCCTCCATCACCACATTCCGATGAACGATTTCTCCGAGACGGCGAGAGATCGCCTTTTCCTCTTCCTCCCCCAGAGGGAGCGCCGTTGTCACTTCCGCCCGCTCAATCCCTTGATGGGCATCCACCAGGGCATTGAACTTCTGGAGGATATCACGGCGCCGCCCAAGCATTCCTTTGCTGACGAGGAGAAGACGCCAGGTTGAGAACCAGGGGATGGATCTCTCCCAATCGTTTCTGCAAGAGTGTCTTCTTTGCTCGAAAAGGGAAGCCGGGGGTTTTCCAGCAAAGCCATGAGCTCTTCATCCATCGTGATCTCGGCAATTCTTCTCCAGCCCTTCCTGCCAGCTCTCAAGTTCCTTTCTCTCGAGGGCCAGCTCAAAGGCAGCCTGGGCATAGCGTTTACCCGAACTGATTCTATGGCATTTTCCCGGTTAACTCTTCTTGAGGGCGGCGCTTTGCTGAAGCGTCTCCTCGATCAGCTTCTTGTGCTTCTCCTTATCGAGCGTCTCCTTGATCACCTTCTCAGCGGCAGGATCGAAATATCGACAAATTCCTTCCGCAACCTCCCGACGATCTTGTCCCGCTCCGTCGCCAACTCGGCTCTCGTTCGGTCGATGATCGTCTGGGCCTGCTTGGCCGCCTCTTCTCGTGATTCCTCTTTTAGTCTTTCTCCCGCTTGGACTGCCTGGGCGATGATGGCCTGGGCTTCCTGGCGCCCTTTCTCAATCTGTCTCTGTACCTCCGCCTTGGCCTGTTCGTATTCCTTCTTGGTGGCCTCGGCCAACTCCATGCCTTCCTTGGTCTTCTTCGCCCTCTCATCGAGCATCTTGAGGACCGGCTTGTACAGAAAGATCCTCAGCAGAACGAAGAGGACGATAAAGTTGATCAGGAAAGCCACCAACAAGGGCAAATTGATGCCCAGACTGGCAAACCCTCCCATCGTACCCTCTTCAGCTCTAGCCTGCGTGATTTGGCGGAATCACACTCGCAGAACCAGGAACGTGACCAATCCTGCGAAACCAAAGACCATCAGTATGATTGTGATCAAGATCAGTGCTAAACTGATGGGAAACCCTCCTTCGTCTCCATCATTATCACCTCCTTATTTCACGACCATGGCAAGAATGATACACACGATCAGAACGTAAATTCCGATGGCCTCGGCGAGGGCGCCGATCAGAATCATGTTGGTCAGGATGGCCCCTCTTGCTTCAGGATTGCGTCCCAGGGATTGCATGGCTGAAAAACCGATCAGCCCCAAGGCCAGTGCCGGACCGCAGAATCCGAGACCTGCGGTTAACCCGATGACAACATCTTCATTACTTCTGGTGTCATTTACTTCCTCCTTTTCTCCATTTTATTCTACTTTATTCTGACTCTTCGTGTGGCGAGATACTGCAACCGTTCCAAAGACCAGGGTCAAACCGCTGAAGATCAGGGCCTGAATCAGGCCGATCAGCAACTCCAAGCCCGTAAAAAGGAATGGTGAAGATCATGGGAATAAGAAAACAGGAGACCAGCAATCAAGATCTCACCGGCCGTCATATTGCCGAAGAGACGAAACGTGAAGCTGAGCATGCGGGTCAGGTGGCTGAAGATCTCCAGGACGCCCACGAACAAACTGATAAACCCGAAAACGAATGTTCATGGGGGCCTTCGCGATCTTTCCCGTGAAGAGCTGTTTCAACCCCTGTCCCAGCTGGCGGACGTTGATGAATTCACTCGTGTAATGGACAGACTCCGACGACCCTCATTCCCCACGATTCGACAAGGATAAAGGAACATGATGGCGATGGAGAGAGGCAGATTGATGTCGGTATTGGCTGCCCTGAAGAGGAAACGCAATCCTGCCTTCGTGTTCGATGAATCCGATGGTGCCAAAAAAGGGCAGAAGCCCCATGTAGGCATTCGTGATGACATAAATGAAGATGGTCGCAACTCCAGGAAGAAGCATTCGAGCGTGGCGTTTTCCGGCCACACTCTCAACAAAATTCAGCAATCCTTCCACCACCGCCTCTGCCATGGCCTGGGCTCGGCCAGGGATCAATTTCATTTTACGGGTGGCGAGATAGGAGGCCCCCACGAGCACAGCCATGGTGAGCCAAGAAGCGATGAGCGTATTTGTAACGGGAAAGTGACCGACATGAAACACGGTCTCAGCCGGAAGAATAACATGGGGCTTCGACACCTTGAGGAGGTCTGGAGGTTCATTACCAAAAAAACTGGACCCTAAAGGACCGAAGACTAACCCGATGCCGAAGAGGAGTAGAACAAGAATGAACAAGAAAATGAATATTCGTGGAAGAACGACCCGAGCCATAATGCTGTAACTGCGTCACTCCTTAGTCTGTTTTTGATTCTGTCTTTGCCTTTCCTGTTCAGCCTGATAACGGAGCAACATCTGAATCAAACCGACAAAGGCAATCAGCGTCCCGAGCCCGAGGCCGATAAATGTAAACAAAGGATGCTTCCCGAGCATGTTCGGCTGATCAAGCCAATAACCGATCCCCACCGGAACGATCAGGCTCAACGCCACATACCAGCCTACGGTAACGAGGAGACGGGCAGGTCCAACCCACTCTTTCACGTTACCCCCTCATTGGGTGACTTCGCCACACCAAGATGTTTGGCTCCGCTGCCTCTATCATTTCTTGTTCCATTTGAACCCGTGCGAACCATAGAGCAGCGGACAACAGGGGCAACAAAACGAGTTCTACCTAACATACACAAAGGCGGCTGTCAATCATTTTCCCCCATGTCTTAGTCCGAAAGAGACCGTTCTTCTCTCGGAGACTGAGGGTCCGTATTCTCCTTCTGACCAGTCACTCGATCCATTTTGCAGTTGCCCTCAAAGATCCCTCCTTCGTTGATCAAAAGGATGGGCGTAGCCAAATTCCCGTGGATCTTACCGGTGGGATGAATCTCTGCGCGAACCCCGGCGTGAACATCTCCCTCGATGACTCCATGGACGACCACTGTCTTGACCTCAATTTTTCCTTTGACGAGGGCTGTTTCACCGATCACTAAGGATCCACTGTCAAAGATCTCCCCCTCAAACTTCCCATCGAGTCTGAACACCCCCTGAAAGGTCATCTTTCCCTCAAAAACGGTCTCCTTCCCCAGAAAGGCACTGATTTCTTCCGAAGGAGAAGGTACTTTTCCATTACCTTTGGTGAACATCGGTCTTCCTCCTTAAGGGGATGGAGGGCATGGCATCCCAACGGCATCGAGCGTTGATCCCATGGGTCATGCTTTTCCCCTCTTGTCTCCCAGAATGGTCTCGACGATTCGTTCTAGGTCTTCAAAAGAATAGTACTCAATTTCGACTTTCCCTTTCTTCCCCTTGGCAGCTATGTGGACTTTCGTTGCCAAGTGTCGCCTTAGCGTATCCTGAAGCGTATTGAGTTGACTCGTCAGTTCTCTCTTCCCTTTTTCGGGAGTCGCGGCCTTCTTCGGTTTCTTCGACCACCGTTTCGCGAGACCCTCTGCCTGTCTCACGGATAGGCCCTTCTGAACGATGAGCTGGCAGAGTTCCTTCTGTCTTTCCTTAACCTCGATACTCAGGATGGCCCGGGCATGTCCTGCGGTGATCCGACTCTGCAGGAGGTGCTCAATCACCTCCTGGGGAAGTTTGAGAAGACGGAGGGCATTGGCAATCGTGGTCCGATTCTTTCCAATCCGCTTCGCCAGCTCCTCTTGGTGCAGCCCAAACTCCTCGGCCAGACGCCGGAAGCCTTCGGCCTCTTCCACGGGGTTCAGATTCTCCCGCTGGAGGTTCTCGATGAGGGAAATCTCTAAGGCCTCCCGGTCCTGGGCCTCCCTGACGACCACCGGAATCTCCTTGAGACCGGCCTTTTGAGCGGCTCGCCAACGCCGCTCGCCCACAATGATCTCATATCCCCCGTTGACCCTTCGAACAACCAGAGGCTCCAGAATCCCCTTCTCTCTTATCGATTCGGCGAGTTCCTCAAGTTTCCACTCGTCAAAACGCTTTCTGGGCTGAGAGCGGTTGGGAATAATCTCTTCGATCCCACAATAGAGGAGCCCTTTTCTTTCATCCTCACCTAGATCAGGGATGAGGGCTGCAAGGCCTTTTCCAAGAGCGGTTCGTTTAGCTGTCATTGATCTTCCCATTGGCTAGAATTTCTCTGGCTAAGTCTAAGTAACTCTCCGCACCTCTTGAGTGAATGTCATACAACAAGACCGGCTTTCCAAAGCTTGGGGCTTCACTCAGTCGGATATTCCGTGGAATCATTGTTTTGAACACTTTGTCCTTGAAATGGTTTCTCACCTCTTCAACAACCTGATGGGCAAGATTATTCCGACCATCGAACATTGTCAAGAGGATTCCCTCGATCTGCAACCGAGGGTTGAAGGCCTGTTTGATGAGATGGATCGTCTTCAGAAGCTGGGTCAACCCTTCCATCGCATAGTATTCACATTGAAGCGGAATGATGACGGAGTCGGAAGCAGTCAAGGAATTGATCGTGAGTAACCCAAGCGAAGGGGGACAATCAATGAAAATGTAATCATAGTCTTCCACCACCTCCTGGATCACCTGCCCCAGCTTCTTCTCCCGATCCTTCTCCTGAATGAGCTCGACCTCGGCACCAATCAGATCCGTATTGGAAGGAGCGACATCCAGGCAGGGGAGAGAGGTCTTCAGAATGACCGCTTTCAACCCAGCTCCTTGAATCAGAGCCTGATAGATGGTCTCTGCCGACTTCTCTTTCCTGAGGCCCAAACCGCTCGTCGAATTTCCCTGAGGGTCGATGTCAATGAGAAGGACCTTTTTCTCGGCAACCGCTATGGAAGCAGACAGGTTGATGGCGGTGGTTGTCTTCCCAACCCCTCCCTTTTGATTGGCAATACAGATCACTCTTGCCACGATCAACATTCCTGACGTCGCTTTTAGTCATTATTATATAGCACAAAAGAAATAGGGTTGAAAGAGATTCTTTGAGCAAAAGCTTACTGCTTCTCAAACAGCAGAATCGTCCTTTCAAAGTTGCTGAAAGGAAGAACAAAAGAGACATGTTTCTGCAATCGGTACCGTCGCCCCTCTTCCTTTGAAAGCCTCTGAAACTCTTCCTCCGTTGTCTTTCCCCTCATCGCAATAGCCATCCCTCCTCTTTTCAGCAAAAGATGACTGAGGTGGAGAAAGGTGGCTGTATCTGAAAACGCTCTCGAAATGGTCATGTCAAATCGTTCAACCATCTCCTGAACAACCTCTTCTTCTTGTACACGACCGTGAACCGCTTCAATTCCTCTCAGGCCGAGAAGGCGAACAATATGCTTCTGGAAGTCGACCTTCTTCCGAACCGAGTCGATCAGGGTGACCTGAAGGGACGTCTGGACCATCTTCAAAGGAATCCCTGGGAACCCTGCACCGGATCCGACATCGAGGAGCGAGGTGTGACCCGGAATGTGAGAGCAAACAGAAAGGGAGTCAAGAAAATGTTTTATGACGACCCCCTTCTCTGTTCGGATGGCGGTGAGGTTGATCTTTTGGTTCCACTTGAGAAGCTCCCTGAGGTAAATGTCGAAGGCCAGAATGGCCCCTTCAGCCAGATCGATCCCAAAAGCCTCTGCCCCTCGCAAGAGAATTTCCCTGTTCTCTGGTTCCATACTGGGCACTCATATCATAAACACTCGGTTTTGAAAAGGGGACCCTTGACTCCCGAAGACTGATCAGGCGTAACTCGTCAGGCTGGGTCATTGCGAAGGAGAAACGTGACAACGTTTGCAGATTCGTTGGGAGAAAAAAGGATTATGTGTCTTTGTCATGAGGAACGTTGTCAGTTCGTGTCTTGCGGCCGAGGTATCCTCCGTGGTGGCGAAGTCCAAAATCCTCGCGGGTCACGCCTTTCAGTTCCATCAACGTCAGGGCAATGGCATCACCGATGACCAGCATGACTGCAGTGCTTGCGGTGGGGGTTAGGCCCAGAGAACAGGGTTCTTCAATAGCACCCATATCCACCACGATATCACTCACTTTCCTCAACTTCGAGTCAGGGTGTGATGTAATCCCGATGATCGTCTTGACACCGAGATGTCGGCTTAGCTCCAACATCTCGATCACTTCGTTTGTCTTGCCGCTCGTCGAGAAGGCTACGATGCTGTCCCTCTCATCCATCAATCCAAGATCGCCGTGAGCTGCCTCACTGGGGTGTACAAAGCTTGCAGGAGTTGCCGTTGAACAGAGAGTGGATGCGAATTTCCTTGCGATAATCCCCGCCTTGCCCATGCCTGTCGTAATCACTTTGCCTCGACACGCACGGAGGGCATGAACTGCTGCTTCAAACTCAGACGTGACCTTGATCCCTGCGATGACTTTTGCTTGGCAGGCAATGATTTCTGACATGCGCTTCCGAATATCCATTGATTTAACTCCGTCCGAATATAGATTGTTTTCTATTCATTAACCGACCTTCTTAGATCTTATCAAGATGCTCAGTCACTCATGGACAAATCCTCTAAGATCATGAGGCTCAAAAACACCCCATCGGTCCGTGCGTTAGCTCAGAAGCTGAAGTATCACATGGAGATAGATCTTCGCGGCAGTCACAACCTCTTTCAATTCCACGAATTCGCACGTGGTGTGAGCCTGGGCAATCGATCCCGGGCCGCAGATCACTGTTGGAAATCCCATGTAAGGAGCATCCGAGCCGGCGACGAAGGCTTGTACCCCCGGATCGTTACCGTTGATCGCCAGATGGGCTGCTCGCAGCGCCTGAACCACGGGTTCCTGCGGAGAGATGTCATTCGGAGCAATCAGCCACGTCGGTTCAGTAATTTCGTAAACGAGCTCTGGGTTCTCTTGAACCACCCTGCGGATGCGTCCGTGAAATTCCTGATAAACCTTTTCTTTCGTTTCATTCGGAAGCGTTCGGCGATCCACTTCCAGTTCACAATAATCGGGGACCATGTTCACCTGCACACCTCCATGGATCACACCCGGAATGAACCGCCCGTGGCCACAAAGAGGGTGAGGGGGACGGGAGAGGAGTTCTTCGTTGTATCCTTCGAAGCCCTGGATAATCTTGGCCATGTGGGCGATTGCATTGACACCCTTCTCGGGGACACTCGAATGGGCAGCTTGGCCCCGAGTGATAATCTTCGCACTCACTCTTCCTTTGCTGCAGGGGCAGATCTGGAGGTTCGTAGGCTCGCCAATAATCCCTTGGTGAGCTTTCGGCCCGTACTGGCCAATGGTCTTGGAGCCTAGCATCTGGTATTCCTCATCGATGTTTCCGCACACAATGAGGTTTCCCTTCAACCGAACGTTCGCCTCTTTCAACACCTTAACCACTGCCAGATAAGCGGCCAGCGCTGCCTTCATATCGCAGGATCCACGGCCATACATCTTGCCGTCCTCGACCTTGACGTCATAGGCCCCGGGATAGCCGGTTGTCCGGGCTGTATCCATGTGTCCTGCCAGCATGAGTGTGAATGTTCCCTCGCTTCCTGGGAGGTGACCGAAGACGTTGGGTCTTGAGGGCTTCACCTCTTTTGCCTCAACCCGAAGGCCTAACCGAGACATGTGATCCATCAGATACTCTGCCATCTCCTTTTCTCGGGAGCCAGGAGACGGGGGATCATCGAACGGGTTTTCGCTCCGGATGAGAATCATCTCGCGTAGGGTTTGGGCAAGCCACTTTTCCTGAATACCTTCTTGCAGCTCTTTGAATAGACCGTCTTTCATAGATCAATCTCCTCTATTTTAAGCGGTTCTTCATTATACACTAAACGGTTTAGTTTGGAACAGAAGAAAGCGAGGTCGAGGGCTCTTGGTGAGATCAGAGGGCAACAAACCGTGGGGCGGATTTTCTAAAGAAAAAGGGGAAATCCGTTCGAATGGATTTCCCCTTGTCGTTGTTTGATTTACAGCGGCCTTTTACCAGGGTTATTTCTTTGGTTTCTTAGGGGGTTTTGGCTTGGGCTTCTTGCCTAAGACTTTTATATCGTCCTGAGCGCTGACAGCTGTGCCACCGAATTCCTCTTTGAGGTTAGCGGCTAAGGTCAGCGTGACCGTTTCTCCAGCCACGTCCCAGAGCTCCAAGGCTTTGACCAGTTCCTGAGTTTTGAACATCAGTATCAGGTCCTTGTAGCCATCGCGCAGAGAGTCGTAACACGTCGGACTCTCCGGTTCACACTGGTTCGGTTTACCCACGTCCCCGTAGTGACCACGGATGGGCGCAACTTCACCATCCGCTCCTTCACGGGACAGCCGGATGCTTCTCGGGTCTATCGTCTTCACATCGAAATCCTCGGTTCCCAGGATGGCCACGGGCAGTACACCCTGGCTCTTTGGATTGAGTGGATTGACACAGGAACCAGGGCCTGATGTCCACGAAAAGCTCTGTTGATTCCCCTCTCTAATGTGAAGACATAGGCTGCACCAGCACTCATGACTTGACTCACTTCACTACTTCCATCTTCTTCCCAAGGAGCTCCAACGATGACCGTATCACCACTGATAGAAACGGAGAATCCGAAACCGTCATCTCCAGCGGCATCGCTTGCAGTTACCTTTTCCACTATCCATTCCGTCCCTTCAGCTCTGAAAAGGTAAGCTGCGCCCGAATTTGTAGGACCATCGGTAACGTCATCATCGTAGGCACCGACGACGATCGTGTCTCCGCTAACGGCAACCGACTGTCCGAAGTAACTATAACTCCCGACGCCTTCTAACGGGAACTTTGCCATCTGTTGCCCAAGGGTACCGTTAAGCGCAAACACATAGGCCGCGCCCGTGATACCGTCATCCCAGGGAGCACCGATGGCCACCGTATTGCCACTGACAGAGACGGAAAATCCAAAACCGTCCCACATGTCGGCATCGCCTGTACTTGCGGTCAGCTTTTCCATCTGTACCCATCCAGTGCTGTCATGTTTAAATACATACGCTGCGCCTGCATAAGAGGTTCCGTCATGAGCTGTATCGATAAGGAGCTCCGACAACGATCATATCACCGCTGATCGACACAGACTGTCCAAAGTTGCTGAAGTCTACCGGGGCTTGCGGAAGCTTTGCGATCTGTTCCCAACGGGTGCCGTTAAGAGCATAAACATACGCTGCACCCTGAATCCATATCCCCTTGCCCTGGGCTACCGACGACGATCGTGTTGCCACTGGTGGAAACAGACACACCGAAACCATCAGACGTCGCAGCATCCGAAGCCGTCAGCTTTGCTCTTAGTTCCCACAGACTGCCGTTGTTCTTGAAGACGTAGGCAGCACCAGAATAGGGTATTGTTACACTATTGACTGTCGCACTATTGTTGGGTGCGCCCACGACGACCGTGTTCGCGCTGATGGAAACAGCCTGCCCAAAGAAATCATATTCGGCGCCATCCCCTGCAGTAAGCTCTGCGGCTAGCTCCCAGACGGTGCCGTTCAACCTGTAAACATAGGCTGCACCCTTGTAGCCCTCATGGCCTGGGACTCCGACGACGACCATATTCCCACTGCTTGAGACCGAAGATCCAAAATTCGCAAGAGCAGCGGAGGACTTTCAACCAGTTTCGCCTCAGCCTGAGACGGGATAGCCTGACCTGAAACAAACAAAGCATGACATAACTAATGCACCCATAAGCCCGATCATTAGTCGCCTCATTTTCTTCATAGCCGTCCTCCTTCGGGACCGTAAATGTGCAACGAATATGCCAATACCATCATTGTCCCCAAGTATCGTCAATGATCACGACTTTACACAGATCGACCTGTCATAATCCGTGCAGGTATAACTAATCTTCAAATCTTCAACATCGAATAGAAACTTATTGCAGAGCTTTTCATGCTGGCTTATTGCACCTTTGAAAAAACAAAGAGGGGAAAACCGTGCAGTCGATTTTCCCCTCTCGTCGTCGGAATTGAGAATCCTTTATCTACAGTAAAGGTTTTCCTGTTTCTCTTGCTGAAATTCTTGATCCCTGAGTTTGTTGAGATTCTTTCTTCGTTGCCTTAGGCTCCTTCGTTTCTCGGCTATATTGAGTTACTGAAGGCGTTGCCTTTGCTCCTCCTTCTGGAGATGCGAAGTTTCTGTTGCTCTGCATTCCTTGCTCCGCTCCACTCGATGCGCGGCTTGTCTCAAGGTTTCTTTCGGTGAGGACGTTCTCTTTTGCTTTCCCGTTCTCTTTCCACGGGTCGAGCCTCTTGAGATCTCTGCACTTCCCTGACGAGAGGCTTGTCTTCTCGCCGCTCCTCCACCGCTTTCTGCACAGGCTGATAGGCTTTGGGTTTTTCCACTTCTTTTTGTGTGGGCTTAGTCGTTTCACGTTTCTCCGTGTTTTTGTTTACGTTACTTTCTGTGCTTCTCTCCGCATTCCCGGTTGTCACCCGCTCTTGTGATCTGAAGAGGCTCGAATTTTGCGTCTTTCCGTCTGCCGATGTCGCTTTCCCTGGCTTTTCGGGTTCAGCGGTACGGGGACGGTTCGTTGGTGTACTTTCTTTCCCTTTCTCTGGCTGTTTGATTTCTTTCGGCTGCTCCACTTCCTTTCTCTCAACCCGCTTAAGCAACATTTCTTTTGGCGGTGCTCCCGGCTTGAACACAGATGCTTCCTTTTCCTTCACTAACGGGCGTTTCTCTTTCAATTCCTTCACCTGAATCTGCCTGACCGTTTGAGGAGGTTTCTTGATTTCAGCAATCTCTCGCACCACTGGCCTCGCCATGTTCTTGTCTGGCGTAGTATTGGGTCTCCCAGAATGGGCCTCCTTCGACAGAAAGAGGTTTTCCTTTGCTTCAACGTACTTGTGTCTCCCATTGACAAATGTATCGTGATGAACTACCGTCACGGCCTTATGAACATGGACGTTCTTGTAGGCTGTGTTGTTAACATAAATGTTCGTGACATTTACGTTCGTGATGTTGACGCTGTGGGGGCCGTAATAACCATGGCCGTAGTAGATTTCTCCTGGAGCCAGAGGTACCCAGGCCACATAGGTGGGTGTATAGACCCATCCCACGAATCCAGGACCCCAGTAGATGGCTCCGTGAACCGGAGGAACCCAGCACCATCCCAACGACACCACAAAAGCCCACCTTCCATAGTGGTAAGGCATCCAGCCCCAGGGCTCATAAGAAACCCATACATAATCGCCAGCCATCCACACCCAACGGCCGACTTGATAGGGAGCCCATCCCGCAGACACAACGACACTGGGTCTCCAGACATAACCGTATTCCCTGGCGTAGGTCCATGTCCCGTTCTCCTCCAGATCGTTCGAATAGCCACGCAGTTCCTCAGGAAGATAGCGAGAAGGAGGCTTTCGCTGTGCGAGTTGGCGATCTCTGTTCTTGTTCCATCTCTCCCATTCATCGGCCGGCCCCAGGGGAAAAAGCTCTGCATAATTCCTTTCGGCCACAGAAAGCGCGTTCCCCGCCTCGACTCTTGTCTTGCCACTCTGGCTTTCGGCATAGACAAGACCCCGGTACACAGAAATAGTTGTTTGACCGCTTCGGTTCACATCGATCCGGAAATCTGCTCTGTCATAGGCCCTCACGGAAGACAGGGGTGTGTCGATCTGCAAGAGACTTCCTCGACTTCCTGTGAAATTGGCGTATGCACGGCCTTCCGTCAGATAGAATTGGGATGAGTTCTTCTCAACGGTGAGAATCTCCAGTGCAGACTCCTGATCGAGTCTCAGCAATGTTCCTTCTATCAGTTCGAGTTCCGTCCTTCCTTGTTCAGGAACCCAGACACGGTCGCCATCCCTCAGAGGCATATTGATCGAGGCTGGAACCCAATCGCCCGTGTCCTCCGTATTGATCTGGACGTCACCGTCGATCAAACTGATCCGTAAATTCTCAAGAGAATACGAAAACCCGTATCCCGGCAAAAAGATAAGAAGCGAAATTAGAATCATAAGCTTTAGCGTTTTCATTTTTGGCCCTCCTTTTTGAGCCCCTTTGTTTAGGTTGATGACTCTCATTTTCGATCCTCCTTATTCACCTGTTTAGACGAGGGCATCCTCTTTTTTATTCTAAAATTCAAATGGAATGTGGTCAGTTTCTTAATTAATTTTAAATACTTAGGAAGAATAAAGAGGGTTGTCAAAAGCGAAGGTCAGGCAGCTAAGGTAGGGCAGTCAAAGCTCGCCCTGCCCGTGAAACAAACGGTTGGCAAAACGACAACGAGTGGAGTGGCTGTAAAGAACCAATAGAGGGGAGTGTAGCGTAGAGCTCAAAAAAAGATGGCAGCCCCATACATTCACGAAGCTGCCACCCTATCTTTAAATGATACTGAAAGCGATTCGAATACTTCTTCCGGCTCCTTCTTTGCCTCCTACTTCGCTTCAATCTTGGTCGCTTTCATGACATAGTAGATCGTCACCTTAGCACCCTTCTTTGGGACAGCCGCCATCCTGAAGGAGCTAAGAGCAATGGAGACCCGTTTTTTCACACTTGAGGAATTACCCTATCCCTTAACCTAACGCTTCCGGCCTCCGAACAAGGATCCTAAAACACCCCGAATGATCTGCCGGCCGATCTGGCTACCGATGGCATGGGCTGCACTCTTGGCTGCCGCTGTCACTAGATCCGTGGTCTGAGATCTTGGGGCGGCCTTGCGTGCTTTAGCGGCTGCGGCTTCTTGTTCCTCCGCTTGCATCTGCTCGGTCTTTTGCTTCAGTCTTTCGTAAGCTGAATCTCGGTCCACGACCTTTTCATAGTGACCGTAGAGAACTGACTTCTGAATGATCTGGCTCCGTTCTTCAGGAGCTGAGAGGAGTCAGTCGGCTGTGAGGAGGGTAGATGAAGGCCCGCTCCACAACGGTGGGAGCCCCTTTCTCGTCCAAAAAGGAGACAAGCGCCTCACCCACACCTCAATTCGGTGATGGTTTTGACCACATCGAGCTTGGGGTCTGCGCGAAACGTCTCGGCAGCAGCTTTCACCGTTTTTTGGTCCCTGGGAGTAAAGGCTCTGAGCGCGTGCTGCACGCGATTCCCCAACTGTCCCAGGACGACATAAGGAAGATCCAAGGGGTTTTGTGTGACGAAGTAGATCCCTATTCCTTTAGAACGAATGAGGCGAATCACCTGCTCAATCTTATCCTCCAGGGCCTTGGGAATATCTTCGAAGAGAAGATGCGCCTCGTCAAAGAAGAAGATCAGTTTGGGCTTTTCCGGATCGCCCACTTCGGGAAGTTCCTCAAAGAGCTCGGAAAGGAGCCAAAGAAGGAGCGTGGCATAGACCCGCGGAGACTGCATCAATCGGTCAGCGGTCAAGATATTGATCATTCCTTTCCCGCTGCCATCGGTCTGCATGAAGTCTTGAATGTTTAAGCCAGGTTCTCCGAAGAATCGATTCCCTCCCTGTTCCTCAAGAGTGAGAAGGTTCCGCTGGATGGCACCCACACTCGCCGCTGAGATATTTCCGTACTGAGTCCTAAATTGGTCTGCGTTATCCCCTACGAACTGGGCCATGCTTCGCAAGTCTTTGAGATCGAGGAGCAAAAGGCCGTTGTCATCGGCGATTTTGAACACTAAGCTGAGCACTCCGCTCTGGACTTCGTTGAGGCTGAGGATGCGGCTGAGAAGAAGAGGACCCATTTCCGAGATCGTGGTGCGAACAGGATGACCTTGTTCTCCGAAGACATCCCAGAACGCAACAGGGTAACCTTCAAATTTGAAATCCTTGAGCCCCAGTTTCTGAACCCGTTCAACCACCTTCGGGTTTTCTCCCCCGGGAAATGGTAGCCCCGAAAGATCTCCTTTCACGTCAGCCATGAAGACCGGAACCCCTATCCTACTGAATTGCTCGGCGAGAACCCGCAGGGATACTGTTTTACCCGTGCCGGTCGCGCCAGCAATCAGGCCATGACGGTTCGCCATCTTGGGCAGTAACGAAATGTCTTCTTTCCCTTTGGCAATTGGAAGCGGCGGTATTGAACCAGCCATATTTTCCCCCTTGAATTGTCTGAGGTTGTTTGATTTCCAAGTATATAGAGGAACTCCATCCACTGTCAACATTTGCTTGGGGACTACCGCCAGGGAAGCATTCTTGATTCCGTGATGGGAGAATGAACCTCGTAGAACAGACAGGCCGGTCTCGGATGGCTCTTTATGCGGTAGAATGCTACACGGGTACCCTCAGTTACCGGTCAGCCATTGTCCCCGGAGGTCGACCTGCTCCGTCCTCGCGTTTCAGAGGCGGGGTTTTACACGTGACCCTAACTAAGCCTCTGGGCATTGATGCACGATGGTTTACCAGGGTCGCGGTGAAGTCCTTCGCAAGAGGATCCGCCACTGGACCGCTGCGGGTGAGCAGGTCAACCTCCGTGGAATCGAGGTGTGCTGTGCGGTAACTGAGGGGTTACTTACTACGGTCACAAAATGCTTGAAAAACGCTTCCACCTTTGGTACAGTGGGAAAATACGAAAGGAGGGATGTTCATGCTAAAAGAATTCAAGGAATTTGCAATGCGCGGAAATGTGTTGGATATGGCAGTCGGAATTATCATTGGAGCAGCCTTTGGTACCATCGTTAACTCATTTGTGGCGGATGTCATCATGCCACCCATCGGGCTGCTGCTCGGGAACATCGACTTCTCCAACCTTTTTGCGGTTCTTAAGGAGGGGAAGGTGGCTGGACCCTACGCGTCTCTTGCCGCTGCCAAGGAGGCTGGTGCGGTGTCGATCAACTACGGGTTTTTTATTAACACCATCATCACCTTTCTCATCGTGGCCTTTGCGGTCTTCCTGCTCATTCGAAATGTCAACAAACTCGTGAAACAGCAAGAAGCCCCACCTCCAGTGCCGACAACGAAGGAGTGCCCTTACTGTCTCTCAACCATACCCATTAAGGCAACTCGCTGTGGTCATTGCACCTCAGAGCTGAGGGCGACCTAAGAAATGACGAAACAAAGAGGCAACTATGGGATGACTTGATCAAGCGGTAAAAGGATCGGTACAGAAATTCTAAAGTATGAGACAGAGTGCCCCTGCAGGCACTCTGTCTCCACTTCCATTTGAGAGGAACGGCTTTCCTGTTTCGTCTATTTTTTTGACCTCCAAAGCCCTATCTGTTAAGATTTCCGCAAAATAATCATCCCTGCACTACACCGCTCCCATGGCCAAGACCAAGACCCATTTCGTTTGTCAGTCCTGCGGATACCAAATGCCCAAGTGGCTGGGTCGATGTCCAGGGTGTCAGGAATGGAACACCTTCGTCGAAGAACGGATTATTGAAGAGAAAGAACCTCAACGGGACCTCCTGGGTCTTGAATCAAGTGCCATCCCTGTTCCTCTCACTGAGATTAAAGGTGAAGAAAAAGAAAGACTCACCATCGGCATGGGAGAGTTTGATCGGGTCTTGGGCGGAGGGATTGTTCTTGGCTCGCTCGTTCTGGTGGGAGGAGACCCTGGCATTGGCAAATCGACCCTCCTGCTCCAGGCCATGAACCAACTGGCTGCCTCGGGAGCAAAGGTCCTCTATGTCTCCGGCGAAGAATCCCTTCAACAAACAAAGATGAGGGCCAACCGATTGGGAGTGGCCTCGGCTCAGCTCTTTGTCGTCTCCGAAACATCCCTGGAGAAGATCCTTCAAGACATTCAGTCACTCCGGCCCTCCACGGTGGTCGTCGATTCCATTCAGACGATCTATTCCTCTGATTTGCCCTCCACTCCTGGATCGATTGGCCAGGTGAGAGAAGCTTCGAGTCGTTTGCTTTATCTTGCCAAACATCTCGGCATCCCTATCTTTCTCATCGGTCATGTGACCAAGGAGGGCTTTATCGCAGGACCGAAAGTGTTAGAGCACATGGTCGATACCGTTCTTTACATTGAGGGCGAAGCGAACCAAGCCTTCCGCATCCTGAGAGCCGTCAAAAACCGCTTCGGATCGACCAATGAGATCGGCGTCTTTGAGATGAAGGACTCGGGATTGGTGGAAGTGGCCAACCCGTCCGAATACTTTCTCTCCGAGCGGGTTCAACATGCCTCTGGCTCTGTGGTCATGCCATGCATCGAAGGCTCCAGACCCATCTTGATCGAGCTTCAAGCTCTGGTCGTTCCCACGCATTTCGGGGCCCCCCGAAGAACGGCCCAAGGAGTGGATGCGAGTCGCATCTCCCTGATGGCTGCCGTCATGGAAAAGAGACTGGGCCTCCCCCTGCTGAGTCATGACATCTTCGTCAACATTGCGGGCGGGATGAAGGTGGAGGAGCCCGGTGTGGATTTAGGCATCATTGCCTCGATCGCCTCGAGTTTTCGGGATAAGCTCATCGATCCTGAGACCGTTGTGTTTGGAGAGGTGGGCCTGGGGGGAGAGGTACGAGGAATCAGTCAACCAGAAGTCCGCGTAAAGGAATCGAGCCGATTGGGTTTCAAACGGTGCCTTCTTCCCAAACAAAATCAAGACAAGATGAAGGGGATCCAGGGGATCGAACTGATTGGGGTAAGAACGATTCAAGAAGCGACGAAAATCCTTTTCTCAGGAGAAAAATCCTAAATCCGTAGCATCTGCCTGTGGCAGGCAGGCCTGCCTGAGATGTGCAGGCTAAACTCTAAACCAATATCAATGCTCAAAATTCAAAAGATCCAAACGAGAACGTTTCAACTCCTGCGATTCGAATTCTAATGCACAACCGGAACATCTAATGCGAAAATGGTTTTTTGTTGGCACTTTCTTTCTCTTCCTGTTCATGGGGGTCCCTGGAAATCAAGGACAGGACATTCCTTTTGATTCCGCGAGGCTCTACGATGTGGCGATGGAGTTTTACTACCAAGGCAAATACACAGAATCCATCGAAGCCTTTTCAAAGCTCATCAAGACTTCTCCGACCAGCCGATCTGTTCCTTATGCGGTTTACATGATTGGGCAATCCTATCTCCGAATGGGCAAACCTGACGAAGCCATTCAGCAGTTCAATCTCTACCTGAGGCAATATCCTGATGGAGACCGAGTGAACGAAGCGGAAAAGGCCATCCAGATGGCAAGAGAGAAGTGGAAGCAAGAGACCAGTCGTCCGCCCACTCCAGCCCTGCAGGCTCGTTTGCCGGCATCTTCCCCATCGTTGGCCAAGAAGACCAAGAGAAGAATTTGTGCGCAGATCTTTTATTTGGATTCTGAAACCTTGGAGGATGTGGACAAACAACTTAAGGAACTGAAGAAAGCGGGCGTCAATACGCTGATCGTCAGAGTCTTTCAAACCAAAGGGGACCGCCTATTCAAGTTTGCGAATCCTCGTTGCGAGGAAGGTGTTTATTTCAAAACGGATTATGCCCCGGTGGTGGATGACGTTCTTGGCAGACTTGCAGACCTCAGTCACCGCAACGAACTTGACCTCTTCGCATGGATCACGACCCGGTACTCCGACTTCAATTCGGACGGGAATGTTGAACACCGTGTTCACAGTTATAATTTTGAGACCAAGAGAGTCGAACCTGCCCGAGGGTTGACGTGTTTCATCCCGATGTCGTCAGGCGTCTCGATGGGATCTTTCGCGACCTCGGTCGTTACCCTATAGACGGAATTCTTTTTCAGGATGATCTCATTTTGAGGCACAATGAGGATTTCGGCTCTGAGGCCAACAAAGCCTTTTTGAAGGAATTCGGGTTTTCCCCTCATCCCGATCTCTTTTATGTCGATCCTTACAAATCCGAAACAGGGAAATACTCTGTGAGAGCCTACACCCATCAGTTCTGGGCGTGGGCGGATTGGAAGAATCGTTGGCTGATGAATGTGGCCCAACAGCTCATGACTGCAGCCCGTTCCTCCAACCCGAAACTGGAGTTCGGAATCAATCTCTACTACGAGACTGCCCTCAGCACCACGAATTCACTCGCCTGGTTTTCCCAAACTCTCGGAAGGACACAAGAAAAGAATTTCGACTACTACGCGATCATGGCCTACCACCGCCAGACCATGCGAGAGCTTAATCTGGATTCCCAGAAAGCAATTGATCTGATGACGGAGGTGGCACAAAGGGCTATTCGTTCAGTGGGAGATCCGTCTCGGGTGATGATGAAGGTTCAGATTCTTGATTGGAAGAGTTATGAACTTCTTCCAGCGAAAGAGATTGATGAAATTCTAACCAGCATCCTAACCCAGGGAAACCTCAGTCTCGCTTTTGTGCCTTACGTCGACCCATTTCCCTTGCAACAATTCAAAGGGAAGTGGAACGAGTCAGGCAAGGCGAATCACTCGCTGAATCCATAGAGGTTTCGTCTTCGACCTGCAAGTGCCTCCTCTTATTACCAAGAGCAGGAAATAGTTCACATTCAAAACTATTTTCACCGCCCATTCGCCCCAAGAAGACAGGGGCTCATTCGAGACACGGAGCACACTGAGAGAAATGTTAGTCATGGAGAAGTCGGCGAGGTACCGATTCTGCATGAACTCCCTGGCCTTCGGCCAAGGCAATTTAATCGAGCAGAGGCTTATCTGTCCCGAGTATTCTTGGACAGACAAAAGTCTTCTCTCCGTGACCTCTGTGTCTCTGTGGTGAAACTTCAGCTTCCCCTGTCAATGATACGTCACTTGACCCAACTAGGATCAGCCAAATATTCCTCGGCTTGCCGAGCCAACCCCGTCTCGAGCATGTTCTTTGCCTCGTCCACCTGTTTCGCCGATTCATTGGCCTTGTCTTGGAGAACTTTCTTCTCAGCCTCAAGCTTTCGTATATAACTATTGGGCTTAAATTTCGCGTCATCGATTTCCTTCTGCTTGGCCTGGACAGCAGCATTCGCCGTTTCGTAGTTCTTTTGGGCGTTCTGAAGCTTTTCCTTCCACATCTTCGCCTGAGCCTTCCACCAGTCTTCGCCGCGACCCAGGACATCTTTCCGTCCTGAAGAAGGCTCGGCTGCTTTTACCGATGGAGGTCCGGTCGGCACGGCCTGCGGTTGCGCCTGGGGGGCAGACGGCGGAGACTCCGCTGGGATTTTTTCCGTCTTAATTTGTTCCCGATACTTCTCTGGAATCAGACTCGGATCATCGGTAAAATGAATACTTCCTTTTTCGTCCACCCATCGGTAGATCGCCTGAGCTGAGACAAGCGAAGAGGCAAGGACGATTCCAATTAGAAGAAAAAGACTTGCGCGTTTCATCATGGTTCCCCCTTGTGAACAAAGTTCGGAGTTTAGGGTTCGGAGCCTAAATGAATGTCTCCGAACTCTGAACTCGCCTTCTCGAACTTACTTAATGCGCTTCCGCCCAATTCCTTCCTGAGTAAACCGATACCTTCAGCGGAACAGAGAGGGGCATCACGGCCTCCATCTCTTGCTGGATCAACGGACACACTTTCTCAGTTTCTCCCTCTAGAATCTCGAAAACCAATTCATCATGGACCTGCATAATCATCTTCGCAGAAAGCGCTTGGTCTTCGATCCGATGTTGAATGCGAATCATCGCCAATTTAATGATATCTGCTGCGGTTCCTTGAAGCGGCGTGTTCACTGCCATCCTCTCCGTGGCCTGCCGAACCGGTATGGACGGAGAGTGGATGTCCGGGAGATAGCGGCGTCGATGGAGAAGCGTGCTGACGTATCCTTTCTCTCTTGCTTCCTCCAGACTCTTGTCGATATAGGCCTTAACACCCGTGTACTTCCTAAAATAGTCATCGATATAGGCCTGAGCGACCTTCGGTTCCACTCCCAACTGCTGTGAGAGACCATAGGAACTCATTCCGTAGAGGATACCGAAATTGATGACTTTTGCCTCTCTTCGCATGGCGGGAGTGACCTTGTCCATAGGAACGCCAAAGAGGCCACTGGCAGTTCTGGCATGAATGTCTTCATCTTCTCGAAAGGCCTGGACTAAGACCTCATCCTGCGAAACATGGGCAAGGATTCTCAGTTCGATCTGAGAATAGTCTGCAGAAATGATCCTCCATCCCTCTTCCGGAACAAAGGCCTGTCGAATTCGATTCCCTTCCTCTGTCCGAATAGGAATATTCTGAAGGTTGGGATCACTCGATGAAAGGCGACCCGTGGCGGTCACCGTCTGATTGTAGGATGTGTGTATCCGTCCGGTCTTCGGATGGATCAGTTTGGGAAGGGCATCAATGTACGTGGATTTGAGCTTGGTCAAGCTGCGATAGCTGAGGATCTCCAGAGGGAGGTCGTGCTGAAGAGACAGTTTGGTCAAGACATCCACATCAGTGGAATAGCCGGTCTTCGTTTTCTTGACGACGGGAAGTTTCAGCTTTTCAAAGAGGATTTTCCCGAGCTGTTGGGAGGAGTTGATATTAAACACTTCTCCGGCAAGCTGATAAATGCGTTCCATCTTCTGTTGAAGCTGACCCTCCACCTCCTTCGAAAAATCACGGAGAAGATCCGCATCCATTTTGACCCCGTTCATCTCCATCTTGGCCAGGACGGTCACCAATGGAATCTCCACCTGTTCATAGAGGTGTTGAAACCCGCCTTCTGCAATCTTCGGGAGAAGCAGATGGGAAAGCTGAAGGGTCACATCGGCATCTCCGCAGCTGTAGTCCCGGGCCCGGTCAAGCTCGACCTGATCAAACGTCAGGGCCTTTCCTCCGGTCCCCACGACCTCTTTGTAGTCTGTCACCGTTCGATCAAGATAGTCCCGGGCGATTTCACCCAGATTGTGATTATGCTTGGTGGGGTTCAAGAGGTAGGAAGCAACCATCGTGTCGCAGTGAATTCCCCGAAGCTCAATGCCATAACGTTTGAGGACGATCCATTCGTACTTAATATTCTGGCCAACCTTCTTGATCGCGGGGTTCTCGAGAACTGGCTTCAATTGTTCGAGCACCCAGGAAAGGGAAAGCTGCTCAGGGGCTTTTTCGGGTTGATGCCCAACAGGAACGTAGTAGGCCTGATGGGGTGCACAGGCGAGGCTGATGCCCACCAGGTCCGCCCACATGGGATAAGGCGAGGTGGTTTCTAGATCAATGGAGAATAGGCCAACCCTACTGAGCTCTTCCAGCAATGTGGAAAACTCCCCTTGCTCTGTGATCAGGCGGTAGTCCTCTTCGTGAGCTTTCTTGTCCTCCGGAAGATCCTTTAGAAGCTTGTTGAACTCCAATGCTTTGAAGATCTCTCTCAGGCTCTGAAGGTCGGCGGATGGGAGGACAAAGTTTTCTAACTCGGCCGTGACGGGCACGTCGGTGCGAATGGTTGCGAGCTCCCGGCTGAGCTTCGCCACCTCTGCGTGGGTCACGAGTTTCTCGCGCAACTTTGTCTGGGGAACTTGATCCACATGGGCCAGGAGATTGTCTATGGATCCGAAGGTCTTGATGAGAGTCATCGCCGTCTTTTCCCCGATCCCAGGAATCCCGGGGATATTGTCAATGGCGTCTCCGGCAAGACCCATGACCTCGACAACCTGCTCGGGTTTCACACCAAAGCGGTCCATGACCTCGTCCACACCAAACTTTTTCTCCTTCATGGTATCGTACACCAGGACCCGATCACTCACCAGTTGAAGGATGTCCTTGTCTCCCGTGATGATGACGACATCCGCCTTGGATTCGACCGCCCTGGTCACCGTTCCAATCAAGTCATCCGCCTCAAACCCCTCCACCTCCAGCGTCGAAATCCGGTATCCCTCGACGATCTTTTTGATATAGGGGATCTGGAGGCTCAGATTCTCCGGCATGGGAGGTCGGTTGGCTTTGTATTCCTTGTAGACTTGGCTCCGAAAGGTTGGAACGCGTGAATCGAAGGCGATGGCGATGTGGTCCGGTTGATGCTCCTTCAGAACCTTCAGGAGCATCTGGGTGAAACCGTAGATGGCGTTCGTGGGAAGGCCTTTGGAATTTGAGAGATGGCCGATGGCATAGAAGGCGCGATAGATATAAGAGGAACCATCGATCAGAAAGAGTCGAGGACGACTGGACATCACTGCCTCTCGGAATGGAGGAAGCTCAACGGATATGGGCGTAGACTCGGTTTCCACCCGAATGTTTGGCTGCGTAGAGTGAATCGTCCGCTAACCTAACGAATTCTCTTAGATTGTAATCGGGATAGAATTCCGTCACGCCGATGCTGACCGAGATGTCCCGAAATCCGGCCTGTTCGATGGAGATTCGAAGACGTTCTGCAATCGGCATGGCTTGATCGAGCGTCGCGCCCACGAGGAGCACAGCAAACTCATCTCCGCCGTAGCGATAGCCAGAGTCGACATGGCTTCGGATCAGACGGTCCACAACTTCTCCAACCTTCTTCAGGACTTTGTCCCCTTCCAGATGGCCGTAGAGATCGTTGTATCTTTTAAAATTATCCATATCGAACATCAGCAGAGATAGGGCAGTCCTCTGCCGTTTCAAACGGGCGATTTCGAGTTCCAACGTTTTATAGAAGTGACGATAATTATACAACCCGGTCAAATCATCTGTGATCGAGAGCCTCTGGACCTCTTCTTCCAATCTCCCTTTCTCTTTCAAGGTTTGATACTTCTCGAGGCATTGATTCACCAAATGGACCAGGTGTTCATTTTCAAAGGGTTTCTTGATGAAGTCAGAAGCTCCCTCCTTGAGGGCGCTGATCGCATTGTCCACCGTAGCAAAGGCAGTGAGCATGATGACGGAGACGATGGAGTCGACCTTCCGAATCCTTCTCAAGGCCTCGTTCCCGTCGATCCCTGGAAGGCTGATGTCCAAGAGGACGATCTCCGGTTTCTCCTGTTCCACCTTCTTGACGCCCTCCTCGCCCGTCGAGGTCGTGAGCACTTCATACCCCTCGAATACCAGAAGTTTCTTGATGATCTCCACCGTGTCAGGCGCATCATCAACGATGAGCACTTTGCCCTTAGATAATTTCTGCTGTGGGTTCTCTTCCATCTCCGCTCTCCCAAAAGGAACGCTTCATGATCATCAAGGGTTGACGGCCATCGTGGAACGTCCAAAAACTAAGACTCGAAAACCTCTCTTTTCGTAACTGTTTCGCCAAATCAATGCAAAGATCATGGCACGGAACAGAGCAGGCCGGTCGGAAAGGCTTCAAGGCGCACCTTGACTCAGGCCACAGGAAGCGTGAAATAAAAACTTGCCCCCTTTCCCAGTTGGGACTTCACCCAGATCCTGCCCCCGTGTTCCTCGACCAGTGCCTTGGCGATCGCCAGTCCCAGACCTGTTCCCCCATGTTTACCGCCCTCGACCTGATAGAAGTCTTCAAAGATCTTTTCGCTCTGATCTTCAGAAATGCCAATGCCCGTATCATGAACCTCGTGGAGGATAAATTTATCTTTCTGGCTCGCCATGATCGTGATGTGCCCCCCCTCGGAGGTAAACTTAAAGGCATTTGTGAGAAGATTCATGAAGATGTCGTGCAAGCCATTTCGATCCGCATAGACACGGAGGTGATCGGGAATATGGATCTCGATCGAGAGATGTTTGTCCACCGGTTTGATTTCGTTAATGTATCCCTTGACCACGTCAGAAAGGAAGATGGGTTCCCGTAAAATGGAGAGTCGGCCGGATTTGATCCGGGCCAGATCGAGCATCTGATCCATGGTCCCCTGGATCCGATTGGTATTTCTCTGAATGGTCGTCAGGTAGAGCTTGAGCTCTTCGGGAACCTTTCCCGCTTTCTCGGAGAGGATAAAGTCAATATTCGACTTGATCGCGGTGAGAGGGGTTTTCAGTTCATGAGAGGTCATTCCGATGAACTTCAGTTTGGTTTCGTCCATCTCCTTGAGCTCGCGGTTCGCCTTCTCCAACTCCCTCTTGGCAGCCTCAAGATTCTCGATCATGCGCAGCGTGGCCATCCGCGCCTGGTTCAACTCATTGATGTTCTCTTCCAGTTGCCGGGTGCGCTCTTCCACTTTTTTCTCGAGAGTGTCTCTCGATTCCTTGAGCTGGAGGGTCATGTGGTTGAAGGCTTTGGCGAGGTCTCCGATTTCGTCTCTCGACTGAATATCGACCGTCATAGCCAACTCTCCCTCACCGACCTTCTCGGCTGCGCCCGCAAGCTTCTCGATGGGGCGGAGGAGAATGCGCGTAAACATGAGCGTGAGAAAAATCCCCAAGGCAATCACCCCGATGGCCAGGAGAAGGATATCTCTTCTCAGTCCATTGATCTCGCTTCCCAGCTTACCCAGGGAGAGGCCGATGTGAAGAGCTCCAATGACCTGACCCTTCTTCGACACAATGGGATGAATATATTCATGAATCAAGTCGGTGTCCGAGAACTCTCCTTCCCTGACGGCGTGGGCCATCTGCTCTCCCGACCGGTCTCGAAACGAGCATTGGATGACCATCTCGTCCTTCACGATGATCTCGACCATGCGTTGGAGAAGGGCTGGATCAGGCTCATTCATGCTCGATTCGGTGAAGAGATCGAAAGAGTTGGCGATCAACCTTCCATGATCGTCCAACTGACTCTGGAGGAGGGTCATCGCTTTCCCTATGACAAACCATCCAAAGATCAACGTGGTGATCAAGACCAGGACCGACATGGCCAAAATGAATTTAAAGGTCAGACTGATTCGCGAACGCAGAGAAAGACTTAAACGGGTTCATAGATGCAGTAAGGTTCCTCCGCCATGTAGTCTCCTGAGGTTTCGTAGGCTCGAGCGCGACAACCCCCACAGACCTTTCTGAACTCACATCGACCGCATTTCCCTTGATAGCCGTCCGTATTTCGAAGATTTTTAAAAATCTCTGACTGAGCCCAGATCTGATCAAAAGGCCTCTCCCTCACATTTCCACAATTCAGTTCGAGGTAGCCGCAGGGTTGCACCTGACCCACGTGGGAGATGAAGCAAAAGGAAATACCCCCCAGACATCCTCGGGTCATAGCGTCGAGGCCATACTCTTTAGGAGTTATTTTTTTCCCCTCCTCTTTGGCCCGCTGCCGAAGGATGCGGTAGTAGTGAGGCGCACAGGTGGCCTTGAGCTGGAGAGGAACTCGATCTCTCTGCTCATAAAACCAGTGAAGTGTCTTTTCATAGTCGAGGGCAGAGATCTCCTGGTCTTGGAGTTCTTTCCCACGGCCCGTGGGAACGAGGAGAAAGAGATGATGGGCCACGGCACCGAGACGGACGGCAAGACGTAGCATGTCGGGAACAACGTGGAGGTTGATCTGGGTAACGGTGGTATTGATCTGAAATTCCATTCCTCCCTTTTTCAGAAGCTCAATCCCTCGAAGCGACCCTTCAAAAGACCCTTTCACCTTGCGAAAGGCATCGTGGGTTTCTGCATCAGGACCGTCGAGGCTGATACTCACCCTCTGAATTCCCGAGTCCTTCATTTCTTCAACGATCTCTTCCGTAAACAACGTCCCGTTTGTAGCCATGACGACACGGAATCCCTTCTGTGTTCCATGCCGGGCCAGATTGAAGATGTCAGACCGGAGGAGTGGTTCTCCTCCCGTCAGAATGATAACGGGCTTGCTGAAGGAGGCAATCTCGTCCATGACCCTCAGCACTTCCTGTGCGGAGAGCTCCCCTGGATAAGGACCCCGCTCGGCCGAGGCCCGGCAGTGACTGCAGGCGAGATTGCAACTCCGGGTCAACTCCCACGCGACCATCCGTAACTCAGGAAGAGACGGTGAAGAGATGTTCGCCTTTGACTTCTTATCTTCTGTCTTGTCCACTCCGCTGATCCATCAGATCAAAAATGGCCATATGCAAATGGATATTTTTCATCGACCTCCCAGTTTGCGTGCTGCTTCTTTCGCGAAGTACGTCAGAATGAGGTCTGCCCCAGCCCTCTTGATGGCGATCAGCGATTCCATCATCACCTGTTCTCCATCCATCCATCCAAGCTGAGACGCTGCTTTCACCATGGCAAATTCCCCACTCACATTGTAAGCCGCCACCGGGATATTGAAGGCCTGCTTTACCCGATAGATCACATCGAGGTAAGGAAGCGCAGGTTTCACCATCACGATGTCAGCTCCCTCTTCGATGTCGAGGCGAACCTCTCGCAACGCCTCCTCCGCATTGGCCGGATCCATCTGGTACGATTTCCGATCACCGAACTGGGGCTTTGATTCCGCGGCCTCCCGGAAAGGCCCGTAGAAGCTCGACGCATATTTGGCCGCATAGGCCAGGATGGGGATATCCTGAAATCGATTCTCGTCGAGAATCTTCCGAATGGCTCCTACGCGACCATCCATCATATCTGACGGAGCCACCATATCCGCTCCTGCCTTCACATGAGAGAGGGCCTGCCGTGCAAGAAGCTCCAGTGTCTCGTCGTTCACCACGCCTCCATCCCTAACAACTCCGCAGTGTCCATGGCTCGTGTACTCGCACAGGCAGACATCCGTCATGAGCGTGATTCCATCGACCCCGTCCTTAAGTGATTTAAGGGCTCTCTGAATGATCCCGTTCTCTGAATAGCCTTCCGATCCCAACTCGTCTTTTTTCTCGGGGATACCAAAGAGAATGACGCCAAGAATTCCCAGAGACTTTGCCTCCTTCACCTCTTTGATCAATTCGTCGATGGAAAGCTGGAAGTTTCCTGGCATCGAAGAAATGGGCCGTCTGACGCCCTTTCCCGGGCAGACGAAGAGGGGAAGAATCATGTCATCCGGCCTGAGATGGGTCTCCCGGATCATCTCCCGGAACCTCTCATCCTTTCTCAACCTCCTCGGTCTGTACGATGGGAACTTCATTGGGATCCTCCGAAGAAAGAAAATAGAGTTGAGTTCAAATCCAAAATTTGCTCATTATTTACAATATTTTAAGCTATTTGTCTATGGAGGCCTGTACGGGCAACACGCGGCTGGGTCTTCTGGTAGGATAGGCGGATCAAGGCGACATGCCCGCGAGAAGGATTCCCGTACTCGACGGGCTATTCGGGGGGTTTACTTCTCGTTGCTCAAGCTTTCCAGGATTCCTCTGAGGTAACCCAGGCTCCCGCTGGCGACCGTCTGGGGGTCAGGCTCGAACTGGGAGACCTCGACTGAAACGTAACCCCGGTAATTATTCTCCATCAAGGTTTTCAGGATGGGTAAGAATTTGGTTTTACCAAATCCTGGACCCATGCCATTTGCGTCATTGACGTGAATGTGGCGAAGATGGCCAGACGTGACCGCGCGAACAAGCGCTTCTAAGACTTTTTTCTCCTCCGCGCAGGCATTTCGGCAGTCGAACATCATCTTGAAGCAAGGGTGGTTCACCTCCTTCACCAGGCGAAGCGCTTCATCGACGGTGTTCACAAAGTTAGTATTTTTCTTCAACAGGGGTTCAATGCAATAGATCACCTTTCTCTTCTGAGCCAGTTTCAGACAGACCTTGAACGTCTCTTTGGCGTAATCCCAAGAGTCTTCGAATTTCCATCCCTCCTTCACCGTTCTCTGATGAGGTGAACCGTGAAGAAGCAACTTACCTCCAATATCGGCACAAAAATGGATCAGAGCCTCGATATATTCCTGTGTCTGAATCCGGATGATCTCATCTGGATGATTGATGTAAAGGCCTTCGGGTTTGGCCAACAGCCAATGAAGCCCAACGATCTCTATTCCGTTCGCCTCTGCCGCTTGTCGTATCTCCCTTCGCCTCTTGGGAGAAAGACCCAATACCGACTCCGCCAGGGTATAAGGAGCGATCTCAACCCCGTCATAACCGAGCTGGGCCACATATCGGAAGACCCTATCAATGGGCCATCCCTCGAAAAGTTCATTACAGATAGCGATCTTCATCTGACCGGCACGTGCCCCGCAAGCCCCACCCTTTAGGGTGGGTTCAAGGGGCACCCTATCAAAGAAAGGTCCCTTTCCGGGAAGCCCCTCCCTTCATGGCGGGGAGCTTCATTTCAAAACCATCCGAAAACAATAGATATTTTTATCATACGCGACCGAAAAGAATTGTCAAGCAAATTTAGCTACCTCCGTTTGGGCAGGCGGAACGACTTGCCCCCTGGAAGAAGCGAGGACGCTTGGGGGAGAAAACCAGAGTTCGGAGGTTCCTTCAAATCCGCAGATCGACGAGGGTTACAATAGCCGGGCGAAGATATATGGTTCGAGTGAAGCTCCCGCGCACGGCGCGGGGCTTCCCGGCAATGATTTATCATTCATGTATTGTGCCCCTTCCTGCCTGCCGGCAGGCAGGGACCCTGCCTAGAGGGCAAGGCTCACGGGGCACTTGCCGGCCACTACCCAGGTGACGCTTAAGCAATTTGACGCCTAAGATATCATTTCGAGTTGGGCCGGTTGGGAGGATTGACTAATAGACCTGTTTCTTGAATTATTAAGGTTAAGGAGGTGGGGTTATGAAGACATCGAAAGGATCGAAATCTAAGAAAGTCAATTTTGTTCTGGGGGCCCCTCATGCAAGTCATGTCTCCCTTGCAGGAGAGTTCAACGGTTGGAATACGACGACCCATCCAATGAAGAAGGATAAGTCCGGAGTTTGGACGATTTCTCTCAATCTTCTGCCTGGGGCCTATCAGTACCGATTCTTCGTAGATGGTGGGTGGCAGGGAGACCCTGAGAGCAAAGAATGCGTTCCAAATCCCTTTGGGTCTCACAATTGTGTGAGGACTGTTCAATAGCGCCTCTTCTCGTCTAAGGTCTCGATCAAGAATTCTTGTCTCCTTCAGCAGGACTCTATGCAGACCGATCCTGAATGTCCAGGTCTGGTTTTTTCTGACTCGATTTACCTCGCGGGCAAGTCGACTGGATGCCCCACGAGCAGAAAGTCGACCCTATAATCATATCTTCATTTCCCGGAAGCGTCGCCCTGATTCGGCGGGAAAGCTTCACAATAGAAGCAGAAATTGTGTTAGAATGGGCTCGTCCATTCTCCCATGGTATGAGGAGGTCAACCCATGAAATCACTCAAGTGGCCTGGTATCTTTTTCTTGAGTTTCCTCCTTCTTCATTGTGCCTCCGGAGGGACGCGCCATCTGGCCATCCGCTATCAAACCACGAATCCCTTTCCCGCGCTTCAACAGAAGATCGGGACAAGCCTGGCAGTAGCTCCATGTAAGGACCAGAGATATGATACTCTATATTTGGGTTTCCATGAGCCACTCACAGGCTCTTACACCTATTTCAAGAGTGACCCTTCCCCTCTGGAGAAGGCTGTCCGCGACTCTCTTCTCCGCGTTCTCCCTCCCTACGGAGTGAAAGTCGTTTCGGTTCCAAGCTGGGACGGGAGTCCAGAGTCCCTGACATCTCTCGAAACCGATTCCATTCTATTCATCGAGATAGAGAAATTCTGGATCGAGGGACATGCCTCGCTGACGGGGACGAAAGTTCAGAGTTCAGCTCGCATTGCCTTTCATTTAGGTGTGAAAAAGGAAGGAAAGGTCTTTACCCGCAACGTCGAACTTGAACGCGAAATGACGTTGGCCCGATTCACTGCAGAGAATGCCGAGGAAATGATGAACCAGGTGCTGTCTGATATTCTCGACTCTTATCTTTCCAATCCCTATTAGCCGGCATGGGTAAACTGAAGCCACAAAAGGAGAGCGGGCCATGCAGATCTTTTTTATCATTGCCTTTGTTTTGGCCATTGGGATTGCCATATTTGCGATTCAGAATTCCGATGCCGACATGGTCGTCATGCGATTCCTAATCTGGGAGTATAAGACGTCTCTTGTCTATACGCTCCTCGGGGGCATCGGGTTGGGAATTCTTCTGACGATCCTCTGTTGGATCCCGAGAGCCATCAAAACATCCCTGCACATGAGAAGGCTGAAACGACAAATCAGTCAACTAACCGTCACCCAGTCCCCTTCCCCACCCCCTGTCCGGGAAGAAAGCAAAGTCTAGAATGGATGGGGAGTTTCAGATTGATCCATCCCTTGGCATGGTCCGAGGGAACCAGGTTCGTGATTGGAGAACAAGTGATGATGAAGGGACGGAGTGACGACATCCTAAGGGTTCCCTCTACGGAGGAAGTAGAGCGGTTGATTGCTGGCGAGCATAGTGATCCCCACCGGATCTTGGGAGTCCATCCCGTCGAGGGGCCTGACACGTCCTTGGTCGTTATTCGAGCCTTTCATCCTGATGCCAAAACTGCTGAAGTCCTTCTTGACGATGGCCAGAGCGTATTCATGACGTCCATTCATAAGGGAGGTCTCTTCGCAACGGCCATTTCTGGAAAGTCACTTCCTTTTCCGTATCGGATTCGGTTTCGTTTCTCCGACGGCAATGCCTGGGAATACGCCGATCCTTACCGCTTCCTGCCCTCCCTCGGTGAGATGGACATTCACCTCATCTCGGAAGGAACCCACCAGCGACTCTATGAGTTCCTGGGGGCTCACCTGAGAACCCTGGATGGAATCTCAGGAACCTCTTTTGCCGTTTGGGCTCCCAACGCTCGAAGGGTAAGCGTGATCGGATCTTTCAATCGGTGGGATGGTCGGACCTTTCCGATGAGAGTCTTAGGCTCTTCAGGAATCTGGGAGCTCTTCGTTCCAGGGGTTGAAGAGGGCGCTCTCTATCGATTTGAGATCAAGACCGCAGATGGACTCTTGAGGATTAAGACCGACCCCTATGCCTTTGGGATGGAACTCCGACCTGGGACCGCATCCGTCGTGCGAGACCTGAATCGGTATCAATGGCGTGATGAGGCATGGATGAGATCTCGTGCCGATCGCAACCCTCGCGAAGAACCCATGGCCATTTATGAAGTCCATCTGGGGTCCTGGAAACGAGTGCCGGAAGAAGGGAATCGCTGGCTCACCTATCGGGAATTAGCCCCTCAATTAGTGGCGCACGTCAAGAAGTTTGGATTTACCCATATTGAGCTTCTCCCGGTCGCCGAGCACCCTTTCGATGGCTCATGGGGATATCAAGTGTCTGGATACTTTGCACCGACCAGCCGTTACGGAACTCCGGATGACTTTCGGTTCCTCGTCGATACCTGCCATCAGCATGGGATCGGTGTGATCATAGATTGGGTTCCTTCCCATTTCCCGAAAGATGATTTCAGTCTTCGCCAGTTCAACGGAACAGCCTTGTACGAACATCTGGATCCGCGGGAAGGAGAACATCCAGATTGGGGAACCCTGATCTTCAACTATGGCCGGAACGAGGTGAAAAACTTCCTCATGGCCAACGCTCTGTTCTGGCTCGATCAATATCATATCGATGCGCTTCGCGTCGACGCCGTGGCCTCGATGCTTTATCGCGATTACAGTCGGAAAGAAGGAGAATGGATTCCCAATCGATACGGGGGACGTGAAAATTTGGAGGCCATCGACTTTATTCGTTGGCTCAATGAAACCCTCTATCGGCTCTTTCCAGGATGTCTCACCATTGCCGAGGAGTCAACGGACTGGGGAGGCGTGAGTCATCCCACCTATCTGGGCGGACTCGGTTTTGGCTTCAAATGGAACATGGGCTGGATGCACGACACCCTGCTCTATTTCGGTAAGGATCCGATTCACCGAAGCTACCATCACAACAATCTCACCTTCTCCATGCTCTATGAATACACCGAGAACTTCATCATGCCTTTGTCCCATGACGAAGTAGTTCACGGCAAAGGATCGCTCTTGCGGAAGATGCCGGGTGATGAATGGCAGAAATTCGCCAACCTCCGTCTTCTGCTTGCCTACCTGTACACTCATCCGGGGAAGAAACTCCTTTTCATGGGAACGGAGTTGGCTTCTTACGATGAGTGGTACCATGACGCCAGCCTCGACTGGCACCTCGAGGCCGATCCCATGCGGCAGGCCTTTCAGCGTTTCCTCATCGATCTCGGGACACTGTATAGAGAAAAACCTGAACTCTGGCAATGGGATCATGAACCCAAGGGGTTCTCATGGATCGACTGCAACGACTGGCAAGGTTCGATCTTTTCCTATGTCCGTTACGCCCCGGACCGGCACCTTGTCTGTGTCCTCAACGCCACTCCCGTGCCTCGTCATGGCTATCGAATCGGTGTTCCTGGAAACGGACATTACCGTGAGGCGATCAACAGCGACTCCTATCACTACGGCGGAAGTAATATGGGGAACGGTGGTCTGATTGATGTGGAGCCCATCCCCTTTCACTGGTTTCCTCAGTCGATCTCCTTAACCTTGCCGCC
>CAVOIK010000013.1:0-103067 GCA_963695895.1 uncultured delta proteobacterium | reverse complement strand
AGCTCTGAGGGAGAACGAGCGAAAAGCTCCTGGAGCGATTCATACCGGTCCAGAAGCTGTCTGGCTACGTCAATGGCTGTTTTATCTCTTGTTCCTTTCCCAATCAATATCCCCAGCAGTTCAGCCTCTGCCAGAGAGTCAGCCCCGTACTGAAGTAGTCTTTCCCTCGGTCGCTCTTTTTTCGGCCATTTCTTGATTTGTTGAGAAGTCTCGATCATGGTTTCCTATGGAGAGGTTGAGACGGCTTCCTTCTTCGTGTCTCCTTCCGAGGTTACCCTCTTTTGTTTTTTTTCCAAACATCTTGGCGAGGAGGATACTCAACTCATAGAGTCCCATTAAAGGAAGGGCCATAATGATCTGTGAAATGAGATCGGGTGGCGTTACCACCGCAGCAAAAACGAAGATCAACAGGATGGCATATCTTCTTTGACGAGCCAACGTCTTTGCGTCCACCACTCCGATTCTAGCTAAGAGCAAGAGAACCACAGGGAACTCGAATACCAACCCGAAAGCGAGCAGGAACTTAATGCTGAAGGAGAGATATTCCTTCACACTTGGCATGGGTTTGATGAAATCGGTCGCGTAGCCCAGGAGGAACTTAAAGCCGATTGGCAGAGCTACAAAATATGCGAAAAAAATCCCAAGGGCGAAAAAGAAGGAACCGAGAAAGACAAAAGGAATGACGTACCTTTTCTCGTTCCGGTAAAGCCCGGGAGCCACAAAGGCCCAGATCTGATAGAGGACAAATGGAGAAGCCAGGATCAGCCCCCCGATGAAACCGATTTTCATGTACGTAAAAAAGGCCTCCGCGACACTGGTGAAAATGAGTGAACCTCCGATGGGCATTACCTTCAGAAGGGGGAGCAGCAAGGATATCGAAAAGAGGTTGTGAAAAGGTGTAACAAAGACCAAAACCAACGCCAATGGCGATAAAAGAGAGGATGAGCCGTGTTCTCAGCTCCTGAAGGTGGGACGTGAGGAAGCTTTTTTTCATCCATGCGAGGGAGAGCCTTCTGGTTCTTGCGAGGTCTGCTTTGTGTCTTCTTCCTCTTTTGTTGCAGTTGAAATCGCTTCAGGGGAAGAAGACCCCGTGGAGGGAGAACCTCCCTCAGGAGGGGCAGTCTCATGGCCTTTCTCAGCAGGAAGGGCTTCTACTGCAGTGGAGGTTTTTCGAGAAACGTGGAGAGATGGTTTCCTGAAATCGTCTGCTTGATCTCCTCAAGAACTCCGTCTCGGCTTCAAAACTCTCTTTCGACCTCTTCTGTAGCCTTTCTGAATTCTCTCATGGCACGGCCAAAGGCCCAGCCAATTCGGGAAGCTTGTTGGGTCCGAAGACGATGAGTGCGATCGCCACGATAATCAACAACTCCGGCAATCCGATGTTGAACATAACGCCTCCAAAACAATTTATACCACACTTTTTGTTTCTATTTCAATGGGAGGCCACATCACGTATCATCGGATTGTCATTTATGTTTCAGGGTGTTATAAAATGGCTGACTTTGAGGACAACAACTATGACGGTCATCCAGATCAATGTCCCCTACCCCATGCTTCTTCATCGGACCGACTTCGCTGTGAAGAACCGAATCAATCCGGAGATCTACTTCAGCGGTGACGACCTTGATCAGTGTCGCAATAGCGACATTCAACGACTCTCCGAAACTCTCCACCAGCATCAATTGGAGATTACCTTCCATGCACCTTTCATGGACCTAAGCCCCGGAGGAGTCGATCGAAGAGTCAAAAGAGGTTACCCTAGACCGATTCTCGAAAGTCATCGAGCTGGCCGTTTTTCAACCGAAGTCGATCGTTTTTCATCCTGGCTATGAAAAATGGAAATTCGATGGGAATGTGAAGATGTGGCTCGACAGCAGTCTCCGAAACCTGGGGGCCACTGGTTGACGTTGCAGAAAAACAGGGACAGGTGCTTGCCATTGAAAACGTCTTCGAGGAGACACCCGATACTCTTCTGTTGCTCCTAAGCTCATTGGAATCGCCCTATTTCCGATTCTGTTTCGACACAGGTCACCCACAACGTTTTCAGCAAGATTCCACTTTCCGTGTGGCTTGAGGCTTTAGGAAAATACCTTGCGGAGGTTCACCTTCACGACAACCACAGGGAAGCCGACGAACACCTTCCTGTGGGCGAAGGAGAATTCGATTTCAACCAATTCTTTGCCCTTGTCTCAAAGCAGAAGCTTTCTCCCATTTACACCCTTGAGCCGCATGAAGAGGAACATTTATGGAGAGGGGTGGAAGCTGTGAAACAATATGTAAAGTGAATGCCAGAGCGCACGGAGCATAGCGCATAGTGTCTTAAATCTTAGCCTTGAATGTTTCAGCGATCACGCCATGCGCTTTGCGACAAGCACCTACCTTTGATGCGGGACGTTAAACCCATCCTCATCAGGTGCGGTCGGGTGACTCTCGATTGACGACTCCACCAAGTCATTACGGACAATCAATAATTAGGAATCGAGGGTTACGACTTGAAAGTGAGCCTAACTCCGATCTGATGTTAAGATTACGGCTATACGACCAGGAAATGAAAAGGAACTTATGAGGAGACCCCGGAGTACACCTGCCCAATTCAGGCAATCATCATTTCCCAAAATACCAATTGGGTAACCACAGGGCAATCTGTGGAAACACCATGACAACGGCTAAAGCAATAATCATAACAAACACAAAGGGGATGATCGAGCGGTAGATATCCGCCAGGGTTATCTCCGGAGGAGCCATCGCCCTCATGAGAAACAGGTTATAACCAAAGGGAGGGTGTCATATAAGCAATCTGGCAGGTTAAACTTCCAATCCCATCGCCAAAAGTACAGCAGCCTGCGGGTGCTGGCCAAAAGGCGTAAAGGGCTAACAAGATATCTAAGCAGAAACACCGTATTCCTTCCTAATAACTCGAGGATTGCCTATTGCATTATCTATATTTCGTCTTGCCGTAGCTGTAATAGTCGAATTTGATTGTTGAGATATTGAGCTGAATCAGACTCCACAAAACGAATAAATGTCAGGGAATGGCTTAAAAAGATCGATATAATAGAGCACGTCCTCCAACTTGTTGCCGGCGCAACACCCTCAACGATCTGCTTTTCCGTTTCTCGCAGGACAAGGATTTCCTGAAACATGTCCGCAAGATCGTAATACTTGGGCGCCATCCCGGCATACTCCCAATCGATGATATACATGGGAGACGGGTAGCAATGTTCAAGGCCATCCCCTATCAGAATAAAGTTGTGGCCACAGATCATTGTGACAGGCCGTGTAGTCGCTTTGCGGGATGTTGATGACCTTCGCGAGTTTGTCCAGCCGTTCGATCGTCTCGTCAATCGCAAATTCGTCATATCTGGCATTGAGGTTTGCTCAGAATGGTTGCCATTTTTTTAATTTCAACAACCGGGTTAAAGATCTTCCTTAGACTGATTCCGCTCTCGTGAATTCTTCGGATCGGGCTGACGATCTTCCGGTAAAGCGATCTGTCCAGAAAGTGCTGGTTGGTCAGTACAATGGCGTCATCGATGAACTCAACGATGGTGACGCCAGATTCGGGCAGGTATTTTATCAATCTGGAGGATACGTCGATCTTTGACATTTCCCGGATCGCGTGGGCCTCATCGTCGCGGTTAATAAAAAGATCGGTTTTATCACCGTAGATTCGAACGGTGTAATCGCCTTTTTCCGACTGAATCCGGTACAGCTTATTGGTTATTCCGCCGCTGAGCTGCGCAATACGGACATCAATGCCTTTCCATTCTGGCAAGAGTTCATAACAGGTTTCTTGGGTAAATTCCTGATCCAGAAGGCGCGTTCCCGAGCCCATGGCGATTCTCTATTGGTCGGTCAAAAGCGGTTCACATGGTCAGGCAAGTAAATAAGTAATGACTTGCTTCGGGTTTCAGTGAATATAAACAAATGAAAATAGGTTGTCAAGAGAAAACCCTCCAATCACAACCCCATCGGCCGTCCTGGGAGGATCTATCGTTCATCCTCTTCCAACCCAAGAGCGCAACTGCACTAAGACCAGAAGAATAACCCCTGAAAACCAATGGATCCAATGAAGCCGAACAACATTGAACTTATCTCCCAAGAAGGAAACTCCCCTGCTCAGGATATACCACCAGAGAAGAGAGCCCGTAAAAACCCCCAATACCATGACAGCTGCGGAAACGTAATTTCCATGGGTACTTCCCACGCCTAATCCTGCAAAGATCGCCGCAAAGGAAAGAATGGTCATGGGGTTGGTGAGTGTGAGAAAGAAAGTGGAGGTGAAGATCGGGATGAAACCCTTTCTGTCCGTCAGGGCCACCTGGTGTGTAGGACGGGTCCAAAACGTTTTGAGGCCGAGGTAACAGAGAAACAGTCCACCGATCAGGCGAAGCCAGGACTGTTGATTGATCAGGAAGTTTGAAACAAAGGTGAGGCCAAATCCTGCAATGCTTCCGTAGATCGCATCTGCCGTTGCGGCTCCAAGGCCGGTCATCAGACCGGAGGTTCGACCTTCAGACAAGGTGCGCCGAATACATAGGACACCGATCGGTCCAACGGGTGCAGCAATCGAAATCCCGATGACGAATCCTTTGAAGAAAAAAGGGAGGGGCATTGTCCGAAGATCTTGCTAATCATCGCCTCGGCTACGACTCGCCCAGGTAAGCTTTACGCACCATCTCGTTTCGGCGCAAGTTCTCTGCCGTATCGCTCAGTACGACGACTCCTGTTTGGAGGACATAGCCTCGGGTCGCGACTTGGAGAGCTATCCTAGCATTTTGCTCCACCAGGAGAATCGTTGTCCCTGCGGCGTGCAGTTGCCGGATCGTATCAAAGATGCTATCGACCAACACGGGTGCCAATCCCATGGAAGGCTCATCCAATAACAAGACGCGTGGGCTGGCCATGAGGGCCCGACCCGTGGCCAGCATCTGCTGCTCTCCACCGCTCAACGTCCCGGCGAGTTGTTTACGACGCTCATCCAATCTTGGGAAGAGCTTGAGGACCTTTTCAAGATTGCTCTGGATCTGACGTGGATCATTGAGGGCGAAGGCACCCATTTCGAGATTCTCCGTCACGGTCAACCTGCCGAAGACACGTCTCCCTTCTGGAACCTGCACGACTCCCTTCGCCACAATTTCGTGGGGGCGGTAGCGCGTCAAATCCTCTCCTTCAAGTTCAATTCGCCCCTGTCTAGGTTTCAACAGACCGCTGATGGTCTTAAGCGTTGTGCTCTTACCCGCCCCGTTGGCTCCAATGAGGGTAACGATCTCTCCCTTGTCAACATTCACAGAGACACCTTTGAGGGCGTGAATATGTCCATAATAGGTGTGGACATTTTCAACTTCGAGAATTGCCATGATTCGTGTCCTTCAAGTTATTGCTCAATCCTCATCATCGACCACAGAGCTACATGCCTGCTGACCCGCTTCCGCAGCCCCTCCCCGTCCCAGGTAGGCCTCGATGACCTTCGGGTTTCTTTGAATCTCCGCTGGCGTTCCCTCGGCGATTTTTTCTCCATAATCCAGCACGGTCACGGTCTCGGATATTCCCATCACCACCCTCATCTGGTGTTCAATCAGGAGAATGGTAATCCCCAGCTCATCACGGAGGTGTTGAATAAAATCCATCATGTCCTGGGTCTCACGCGGGTTCATGCCTGCAGTGGGTTCATCAAGGAGCAAAAGCTGGGGGCGCGAAGCCAAAGCGCGTGCGACTTCCAGACGTCTCTGGTCACCATAGGGAAGGTTCTTGGCCAAGAAATCGCCTTTGCCAGTCAGGTTAACAAACTTGAGGAGGCGACTTGCTTCTTCCGCTGCCTCCTTCTCTTCTTTTCGGGTCGCAGGTGTTCCCATAACAATGCCGAAGTACCCTGCTTTTAGATGGACATGGAGGCCCACGAGAACATTCTCCATGGCCGTCAGGTTCGGGAAAAAGACGGATATTCTGATAGGTACGAGCAATACCGAGCTTAACGATCTGGTCGGGTAACAGGCCGACGAGAGAGTGGTTGTTGAAAAGAATCTCTCCCGCCTCAGGTCGATAGAAGCCGGTGATGCAGTTGAAAAAGGTCGTCTTTCCAGCCCCGTTGGGCCCAATGATGCTGTGAATGCTGTTTTCTTTGATCTCCACATCCAATTCTTCTACTGCGACGAGCCCGCCAAAACGCTTTGTTGTTTTTTCTGCCTTGAGAATCGCCATCAAATCCTCCTACGAACCGGATCGAGAAGGAGCTTCTTGTGAACCTTTTTCAGTCCCAATAGATTCTTCTCCTGTACGGAACTCCTCCAACTCGCGACGGCGTACTTTTTCTGGCCAGAGGCCCTCCGGCTTGAGAAGCATCATGGCTACCAGAGCAGCGCCGTAGACCAGCAGCCGGTACTCAGCAAACTCCCTCAACAACTCAGGCAAACCCACGAGGGCAATGGCTCCAACAATCACGCCCGGAATACTTCCCATCCCACCCACAATAATGACACAGACAACGTTGATGGAAATCATCACATTGAAACTGTGGGGATAGACGGAGCCGAGCTTGCTGGCAAAGATGGCGCCGCTTAACGCCGAAAACCCAGCCCCGCTCGCAAAGGCCAACAGCTTGGTGGTGACGAGATTGATCCCCATGGCCTGAGCCACATCCTCGTCCTCGCGCACAGCCATCCAGGCCCGCCCCAAACGGGAATCCCTTAACTTATAAGAAATCACGCCTACCAGCAAGCAGCCTGCAAGGATCAAGTAGTAAATCTGCTGAGGACCAGAGAATTCGAAGCTACCGATGGAGGCTTTTGGGATTTTGGCAACGCCTTGGGCTCCACCGAGCCATGGTCGCAGAAAATCCGAGAGCACAAGAATACGGATGATCTCGCCGAAACCCAAGGTGACGATGGCCAGATAATCACCACGCATTTTAAGGACAGGAATCCCGAGCAACACCCCAGAGATAACCCCCATGATGACTGAAAAGGGCAAAGCCTCCCAGAAGGATAAGCTGAAGAACCCGAGTTCTGGTGACGTCAGGATGGCCATCGTGTAGGCACCAATGGCGAAGAACGCCACGTAACCCAGGTCGAAGAGGCCGGCATATCCCAGAACGATATTCAGCCCCAAACCTAACAGGACATAAAGCCCAACGATGGTTATGACTTCACTCAGGAAAAGTCCGAGGACCTGGGGCAGTGCAAGCAAGACGACAATGAGAATGACAAACACCCCGACTTTGAGCACCCGCTGACGTGTTGCTGGCATGCGCCCGAGGCTCGCTCGAATCGTCATTTCCCCTTCGAGCCCAAAAATAGGAGAGCACGGCAATCAAGATGAACAACCCAATGGCACCATAAAGAGTGAGTCCATTGGAAGTGAAAAGCCATTCGTTGATGATTGCGACAGGCCCCCATAGTCCAATGGTTGGACGCAACATGTCCTGAAGGACACCCACACCCACAATGCTGCTCAACGAGATGATCAAAATGCGCCGGGCGAGTCCAGGCACCAGATAGAGTATCCCTGCAAAGACGCCGCTCAGGACTCCAGCACCTAAAAGGATGAGAATCCCGGTTCCTAACTCTTGATGGAAAGTGAGCAATTGATAGAGGCTGGGCATGGCGTTCACGAAGACTTTACGTAGATTGACGACATGTCCCAAAAGAACCAGACAAGCCAGAAAAGCTCCCACCACCAACCCGCAGACGAGGCTGTTGGCAAGGATCCGCAGCGGCCGAGGTCCAACGGTCCGTTTCGCCGCAAGATAGCCCATAAACACGGGCACCAAAAGCAAAAGCGTGTGACCCATTGAAATGACATTGCTGATAATGTCTCTCTGGCTAAAGGCCTCCACCATTCCGATGAGGGCCAAAAGGACTGCAGAAACTCCGCCAATCAGTCCGATCTTTATCCCTTGCTCCAAAACAGTGTAAGCCTTCTTCATCTCTTTGGGTTCCTTTTTCTTATCCTTGTTTCCACGTCTTAGGCCTTCTTAACCGCCAGACGTTCTCCAAGAATTCCTGTCGGTCTGAAAGATGAGCACAAGCACTAGCATAGTGAAGGCAATGGCATCTTTCAATTGATAGGGGGCCTTGATCCCTAACCCGTCCAGAAATAGACTGGGTCCGATCGACTCGAAAAGGCCGATAAACATGCCCCCCAGCATGGCTCCTGGAATGTTCCCGATACCGCCCAGTACGGCTGCGGTAAACGCTTTGATCCCCGGGATAAACCCCATGAAGAAGTGCACTTGCTTGAACATGAGACCATAAAGAACTCCCGCTGCTCCAGCAGCCATCCCACCGATCACAAATGTGGTGGAAATCATCTTGTCGACGTCGATTCCCATCAGGTAGGAAGCTTCCTTGTCTTCGGAGACCGCCCGGATCGCCTTCCCGACACGCGTACGCTGGATGAAGGAATAGAGAGCAACCAATAGCAATGCCGCGGCCACAATCACCACCAAATGAATACGTAAAATTCGATATTCACCAAAAGTGATCTGCCCTTCCAGCATCTTCACCACGGGATAAGCCTGGAAACCGGAACCATAAAGCCCTCGAAAGACGTATTGAAGAAAGAAGGAAGCTCCAATCGCTGTGATGAGAGGAATCAAACGCGGTGCGTTCCTCAAGGGACGATAAGCAACCCGTTCCAGAAGAAAGGCGATCAACGTTGAAGTCGCCATGGCGACAACGAAGATGGCAATTAAACAAAGGATGGGATGACGATCCAAAAAACCGGATGAGTAAAAAGCAGCTGCAACATAGTACGCAGTGTAAGGACCACTCATAAAGACTTCGCTATGGGCGAAATTGATCATCCGCAAGACTCCATAGACCAGCGTGTAACCCATGGCAATAAGAGCGTAGATGCTCCCCTGAGCTAAACCGAAGACGACGAAATCAAACCAGTGGTAACGGGAATATCGACCTGCGCTTATCGTTGCTGCAGATCCCCAGATAATCATGGCGAGCATCACCGCTCCAATCGACCACATGACAATATCCGTGGGAGTAATTCTTTCTCTCAATTGTTTCAGCATATAAGTTCCTGTCCCGTGAGAACGCCCCAAAAGACGATTTTCCACCTTCTCAGAGCAAATACCAATGAGTGGGGAAAAACGGGCTTAATAGAGACTTCAAATTGTGGATGGACCCTGCACGTATTCCGTGCAGGGTCCATCCGAACCTGCTCACCGCCCCGGTGGAATCAAGAAACCGGGGTTGTTCTGGATGAAGCTCACCGCCCACAGGGCGGGGCTTCCGGGAAATGTAAATATGATTACAGGGTCGGCTCTCCTCCCCGCCTACCTGCCTACAGTGGCAGGCAAGGCGGGGTATCCATCCGACTTGCCCGTGAATCAATCAAGGTTTCCAGAATGGTACGCTCGGCATCTCCAACTTCTTGATATTATCAGCCGTGGTTATGTAGACTGCGATATGCGGGTCGGCACAGTCACCGTATTTATCGCATGAAATGTTACCGGTTAGCCCCTTCATGTTTTTCGTGGCATAAAGGGCATCCCGCAGAGCCTTGCGGCCAATCGTGAGTGACCCATCCGGAGCCTTTTTGGCCACTTTCTCTATGGCAGCAAAGATCATCATGGCCCCATCGTACCCCATGGCATGGAAAGGAGCAATGGGTTTCTCACCGTATTTCTTCTGATGCTTCGCCAGGAAATCTTTGTAACCGCCGGCAAAGGCTGAGAAGTCCGGGCTTGAGTGATACATCCCTATGGCTGTCTCACCTGCTGCTTTATAGAAATCTGGGGAGAAGATACCGTCAGCACCCATCAGCTTGGCCTTCTCCAATCCCTTGACTTCCTTCACCTGGCGTGTAATGTGCCCTCCTGCAGCAATAAAGATGGGATAATAAATAAACTGGGGTGTTCCCGTTGCGATCTTCGTTAACACCGGGCGCATATCTGTATCCGTTGGGGAAACAGCTTCCTGAGCAGTAATGGTTCCGCCCAGTTTCTTAAATGTTTCAGCAAAGACCGCCTGAAGTTGTTCCGCATAAACGCTTCCGTCATGGATGGTTGCAGCCTTTTTGACTCCCAGTTTTGTCCAGGCAAATTGGGCTGCCACTGCTCCCTGAATCTTGTCGTTATGGCATGTGCGGAGGTAACCGTCAAACTCCGGGCCACGGTTTGGGTCAGTGAGATAGGGTGCTGTGTTGGAGGGAGAAACCGTCGCAATACCGGCTTTCCAGAGAATGGGAGCCCCAGGGCGTGCCTCACTGGAGCAGTTTGAGCCGATCGCCGCAACGATGGTAGGGTCTGCAGCCAGTTTGGTAGCAGCCGCCTGCCCCCCTCAGCATTACAGCCTGTGTCCTGGGCAGAGAGTTTGATGGGATGGCCGAGGAGCTTACCGCCTTTGTCGTCAATGGCAATTTCGACGCCACGCTTCGTATCCGTACCTAACGAGGCATCTGGTCCTGCGATCACCATCCAGCAAGCAATGTGAATGGGGTCTCCAGCTTTGATCTTTACAACACCGATGGGATCTGTCTGCCCCATGACGTACGGAGCTCCAAAGGCCAATACCAAAGCAAACGCGATAGAAAAGATAAAGAAACGTTTCATCAAAGTACCTCCTTTCAGCGAAATGGTTAAGTGTCTTAATTTCCGGTGCCGGTCCGTCAACTCGGCCTATCACCTCCCTTTTTCAGAAATAGCCTAAAGACCACTCTATGTGACTTACCCTACGACGCAAGCCAATATCCTATATAAACTCACAAGACTTGTCAAGCATTTCAATTTTGGGAATCGGGTTTCAGCTTCCATCTAATCCACCCGATTGCGCTTTGACCCGTCCTTGCTTCTCCAGACAAGGGTGGTCAATCCTGGATATTGTAGAATACTGAGTGTTTTCATAAGCTTGGCTCGATGTTTCCATGGTTTTTACGCTAATGCGAGGTACTCGCAACTCCTTTTTCCCTTCCCTCACTTCCCATACCTTCTTCACCCTTGAGTGCAGGAAAATACAGTGCACACCCTATTTACCACACTGCCATTGAATAGTAAAGCACAATAGTACAACTAAGGTGAACTTGACCTCCTCCGGTTGGCCGAAGATGCCTTCGCCTGAAGCCTTCGATTGGCTCAGGCCTAGCCTGCACAGGCTGCCTGGGATCGATTCTGCCGCGGCCCATTAAAAGGTGGTTTACCTTTAGCTATTGCTTCCCTGCCCCGCCTTAAGAGCGGGGCTTCCGCGGTCACGGTAGCTCCACCCTCCCGCTAAGGCGGGACAGGGCACATGCCGGTCAGCAAGGCAATTTAAGGGGGGAGAGAAAGACGTGGCCTGGAAAATCCTACTTCCTTTGCCCGAGCACCCAGTAAACGACCCCGGCGAGAACGAAACTGGGTAACGAAGAGCCGATCTGGCATGGAAAAGTAATATTCATGCCGAGGACTTGTTCCATCAGCATGGGAGAGAAACCCAGATAGACCACAAACCCAATCGCCCAAGCCAGGATGGCTCGAAGGTTCACTCCCTGAGTGAACCAGTATCGCCCTTCCCTTCGATACAGATCCTCCACAGTGAGCGATCCTTTTCTCATCAGAAAATAATCCGCAAGCACCACCCCAAAGAGAGGACAGAACATGGCTCCGATGAAGAGGAGAAAATGTTCATAGTTCATGAGCGTCGGGAAGAGCAGCGCAGTGGCTGTCCCCAGGACTCCTCCGAGAATGATCCCCTTTCGTTCTCCCAGCTTGGGAGCCATCACCAATCCAGAGATCGCTGTGGAGTAGATATCCAAAAAGGTCGTGGTAAAAGTTGAAAAAAGAACGATGATAAGAGCAGGAATGGCCCATCCAAACTCCACCATGAGATTCATCACCACACCTGAAGGGTCGGGAGATTTTGTGGCCAAGGCCGCTGCGAGACCCACGAGATACATCCAAGAGGATACGATGAAGTAACCGATCCATGTGCCCCAGAAACTCGACTTGGAGTCTTTCGCGAAACGCGAGTAATCTGACACCAACGGTAGCCACGAAATCGGCATGGCAATCACGAGGTCCATGCCCACCATCAACGGAAAATTCTGGTCCCGGGGGATCTGAGAGAGCATGCTCCAGCCGTACTGTCGAAAGAGGAGATAGGTCATGACCGTGCAAAGGATCAGCAGAGCGATGACCGAGATTCGCTGTAACCACTTCCAGATACGGTGTCCGACAAGGGCCCAGAGCGTCGTGACGATACCGGAGAGAACAATCCAGAGAGGCGGATTGGAGAATCCGTAGAAGGTCGAAATGGCGTCTGCCGCTCCGCCGCAAACGATCAGCATCACCGCCGTCCATCCAATGAGCTGGATCACATTCAACGCGGCTGCAAAACAAGACCCGCGAATCCCAAAGGACGGCCGGACACTTACCATCGTCGGAATCCCCCATCGGCTTCCGATCAGACCCCCCAGAGCCAGGGGTGTATTCCCAATGAGGTGACCGAGAAGAATGATCCAAACTCCCAGGGTCAACCCCAGGGGCACAATCAAGCCTCCAGCCCATATTTCTGCAAGAGAAACGGCGGCTCCAGCCCAAAGCATGAAGAAATCCAGTCCCCCTAGATTCCGGTCCGCTTTTGGAATGGGTTCAATGCCAGCCATAGACACCTCACTCCAGTAGCAGTAGGCAGAAGGCAGAAAGCAGGAGAGTTCTGACAAAACCCACTACGTTCTACCGCGCCTTCTGCATCCTTGCCTATCGCTTTCTGGTTACTTGGTATGAAACTTTTCTGGCGACGCCATCATGCTGCCAAGCATCCTTCCTACTCTTCGTACCCACCAATCAATTCATCATGCTGCTTTTGCGACAGATAACCACAGTCGTGAGCAAAATCGACCCATACTTGTGTCTCGGCCGCCTCGCCATCCGCATCAGCCAATTTGCTTACGAACATGTTAGGATATCTCCTCTTGCGGAATGCCTCTACGATGTTTGCTGCCACGCTGCGCGACGATCGGCGAATCTGATCAGTCAGCGAGTATCGTTCCTCCTTTGGAAATGACTTGGACAACTTGAAAATCTCCATCGCCAATTTGTAAGCCAACTGATAGACTTTTAGATCTCTGTGTCCGCGCATCATGTTAAAGTCCCCTTCTTTTGCTTCCCCTCCTCTGCTTCTGCTTTCTGCCTTCTGCTTCTGCCTACTGCTTTCAATATTTTCCCAACGACTTCCTGGGGATTCCTCCCGAGGACCCGGATCATGGGCTCCTTTCCTACACCCCCTTCGTCAAAGATAAAATCTGGGACTCGTTTCATTCTCCTCAAGACCTCTCCAACACCCCACTCGAGGGAAGAACCTTCCCGCTCCTTGACGTGCTTGGGTTCCAGTCTCCGGTCAAAACCCGCTACTGTGAAGCCCCTCTTTCTAAGCAAGGTGACCCTCTCTTTGGAATAGCGGATGTTCATGGCGGAACAATAGTCAGAATCGAACTTCATCACCGTAAGAATGATACTCGCAATGTGTTGCGAGACCCCAAACTCTGGATCAGCCACAGAAGCCACGCCATCGCCAAAGCGGATGATTCTTCCGGGAAAAGCCGCGATATCCCGTGCACCCTCAGCATAGGGGAGAGCGTAACCCAAGTTGGAGCAGACTTCGGGGATGATTGCTCCGGTGGCTCCAGCCCTGAGACGCTCCATCGCCTCTTTCAAATTCTCGATGACACGGTACCGTTCCATCTCTCTCAAAACAAACGCGAAAGGATTCGTGGGGCCGACCCCCTTTCCAAGACTGAGGCCGGCCTGGATCGCCATGGAGACAAAGTTCTTGGCCTGTCTTACAGCTTCGGGAACTGGGTTCCCCAAGGCGAGCAGCGTCGCCACCGCAGAGGCAAAGGTACATCCTGTTCCATGGGTATTTCGGGTTTCGATCCGCGGACGACTCATCTCTCGATACGATCGGCCATCGTACAGGAGGTCCGTCGCCATCCCTTTTAAATGGCCTCCCTTGACGACAACAAACTTTGGTCCCATCCGATGGATTCGCTGAGCCGCCTTTTTCATCGTTTCCATGGACTGGACCCTCATACCCGTTAAGACAGAGGCTTCCATCAGATTCGGCGTAACCACCGTGGCGAGGGGAAGAAGCCTCTGGATCAAGACCTCCCGAGCCTCCTTTCGGAGCAGAAGGTCTCCACTCTTGGCTACCATGACCGGGTCGACGACCACCGTCTTGATCCGATAGTGCTTGATCTTTTGGGCGACGACCTGAATGATTTCACTGTTAGCCAGCATTCCTGTCTTGATGGCATCCGCTCCGATATCGGACAGAACCGAATCCATCTGTTTTGCGACAAAGGAAGCAGGAACTTCATGAATGGCTTGGACACCCGTCGTGTTTTGAGCCGTTAGGGCTGTGAGAACACTCATTCCATAACCGCCCAACGCGGTAATGACTTTGAGGTCCGCTTGAATCCCGGCTCCGCCTCCAGAGTCTGATCCGGCAATGGTCAATATTCGTCTCATCTTTTTCTCCTTGGAGTAGGGGCAGAAATGCTGCAGGTGGGAGGGAAAAAAAGCCGTAATTCACCACGGTGATTACGGCCTCACGATTGTCTTTCGCTTCCCTTCACTGGCATTACCCAAGCAGGTTCAGAGGGTCTCCCCGCCTTTGTCCCGGGCGGGAACTCTCAGCCCGAACGAGCTCCCCTAGCGTTATTTTTACCAAACAAATTTACTATAACCAAAGCTATTCTATCCTGTCAACATCCATTTGCCTCCCCTTGAAAGCATAGACGTGAAGCTCTTCGCTCTGAGGGGCGGGGCTTGCCGGGAAGGTAATGTCCCTTTTTATTCTCCTGCCGGGAGGAAAGGAGCTCGCCCTAAAGAGTGGGACTTGCGGTTCACTTGCCGGTCATGGGAGGCAATCCGACCCTAAGCATGGTCTTCTCAGCACCCCTGCACTGAGGACCCCAGATGAATCGGTGACTCAATCTCTGGAGTTACAGGATTACTATCGAGGCAGTTCATTTCTAGAGTTAGACAGGCAACGGAGCTGTTACAGGGTAGTTCCAAAACTTGCCCTGTCTCTTCGATTCTTGTTGATCGCGAAAAAAATGTAAAAACTTTCGCCAAGTTGCCTTGACAACCGAAAATTGGATGATTATTTTTGTGCCAGGCTTGATAAGAATGGTGTTTTTTATGCTCCATCATGGTTTCAATAACCTATTAATTTATTAGACTTTATAAATTATTTGGTGAATGCCTCAAAAATACATGTGCCTGTGATCTTATAAATCAATTCAAATGATCCAGCCACAGTGAGCTGGGAGAAGAAAGGAGAAGGAGAAGATGAAGATTCGGCCGTTGCAAGACAGAGTCATTGTGAAGAGACTGGAAGAGGAGGAGAAGACAAAGGGAGGAATTATTATTCCTGATACTGCGAAAGAGAAACCCCAGGAAGGCAAAGTCATTGCCGTTGGAAAGGGTAAAGTGACCGAAGACGGGAAGCTCATCCCTCTCGATGTCAAGGCTGGCGATCGAATTCTTTTCGGTAAGTATTCGGGCACGGAAGTCAAGATTGAAGGTGAAGAACACCTCATCATGAGAGAAGAAGATATTTTAGGGGTTATTGAAGGAAAGTAATGAACTAAAAATAATAAAGAAATGGAGGGTTTTGAAAATGGCGAAAGAACTAAAGTTTGATCAGGAGGCCCGTAATGCAATTCTACGGGGTGTCAACATTCTTGCGGACGTAGTGAAGGTCACTCTGGGACCCAAGGGCCGAAACGTCATTCTGGAGAAATCGTTCGGGGCTCCGACGGTGACGAAAGACGGCGTCACCGTTGCAAAGGAAATTGAGCTCGAAGATAAGTTTGAGAACATGGGAGCACAGATGGTGAAGGAAGTTGCCAGCAAGACTTCGGATACGGCTGGCGACGGAACGACGACTGCCACTGTCCTCGCCCAGGCCATCTATCGTGAAGGATCGAAGGTGGTTGCGGCGGGTGCCAACCCCATGGATGTGAAGCGTGGGATTGACCTTGCCGTCGAAGAAGTCGAGAAAGAACTGAAGAAGCTCAGCAAACCGACCAAGGACCCGAAAGAGATCTCCCAGGTCGGGAAGATCTCCGCAAATAACGACGAAACCATCGGAAACATCATTGCTGAGGCCATGAATAAAGTTGGGAAGGAAGGCGTCATCACGGTTGAGGAAGCGAAGGGCATGGAGACGACCTTGGACGTGGTGGAAGGAATGCAGTTCGACCGCGGATACCTCTCTCCCTACTTCGTCACGGATCCCGAAAAGATGGAAGCGGTTCTTGAGGATGTGTACATCCTTCTGGATGAAAAGAAGATTTCGAACATGAAGGATATGCTCCCTATCCTCGAGCAGATTGCCAAGATGGGAAAGCCACTCCTCGTCATTTCGGAGGATGTCGAAGGAGAGGCTCTGGCCACGCTCGTGGTGAACAAACTTCGTGGGACGTTGAAGTGCTGTGCGGTCAAAGCCCCTGGTTTTGGCGATCGCCGAAAGGCCATGCTGGAAGACATTGCCATCCTGACCGGTGGAAAGATGATCTCAGAAGATCTCGGCATCAAACTGGAGAATGTGAAGCTGAACGATCTGGGTCGCGCCAAACGGGTCACAATAGACAAGGACAACACGACCATTGTGGACGGAGCGGGACAAAAAGGCGACATCGAAGGTCGAGTCAAACAGATCCGAGTTCAGATCGAAGAAACGACCTCAGACTACGACCGTGAGAAGCTCCAAGAGCGGTTGGCTAAAATTATCGGCGGTGTGGCCGTCATTAATGTCGGTGCCGCCACGGAAACCGAGATGAAAGAGAAGAAGGCCAGAGTGGAAGATGCCCTGAATGCCACCCGAGCGGCCGTTGAGGAAGGCATCGTTCCAGGTGGCGGAGTCGCCTACCTCCGGTGTCTTCCCGCCCTGGATAAACTGAAGCTTGAGGGAGACAAGAAAATCGGTGTGGACCTCGTCAAGAGAGCCCTCGAAGAACCGATCCGCCAGATTGCGAACAATGCGGGTCAGGAAGGTTCGGTCGTGACAGAGAAAGTTCGGAATGAAAAAGGGGCCTTTGGATTTGACGCTGCCCTAGATGAATACACTGACATGATCAAGGCGGGAATCATCGATCCGACCAAAGTGGTCCGCCTCGCGCTTCAGAATGCCGCCTCCGTGGCTTCTTTGATGATCACAACGCAGGCCCTGGTTGCGGAGAAGCCGGAAAAGAAGGGTCCCTATCCGCCAATGCCTCCAGGTGGCGGAATGGGCGGAATGGGCGGAATGGGCGATATGTATTAATCGTCGCTCCACTCGTTAGATTTACGAACATCAAGAAGGCTTGGGAAAAGAGGTTGACTCTCCCAAGCCTTTATTTTTTTGGAAAAACGAGGGGTTCATTTTTAGGTCAGTGGATTGAACGTGAAAAATCTCGATGAGTTGAAAAGAATCTCTCATCCACTTTCTCCTTGAAATTAAGGAAAAACCATGTAATATAAATAGCATTGTGGAACAGAATCAAGCCTCTTTCGATCTTCGACATCTCCAGAGCTTCTGTCGGGTCGCCGAGTTAAGGAATTTCTCAAAAGCTGCAGAGGATCTATTTCTCACCCAGCCGACCGTGAGTGGTCATATCCTTGCTCTGGAGAAATCTCTTGGAGTACAGCTCTTTGACCGCACAGGACGAGAGGCTCGCTTGACGAAGGCGGGACAGGTTCTGTATCAATATGCTTCCAAGATCCTCCATCTACGCAGAGACGCCCTCAATGCGCTGAGTGAGTTCTCCCAGGGGATCCGGGGAGAACTCTGCCTGGGTGCCAGCACGATCCCTGGCGAATATATCCTTCCCAAGCTCCTGGGCGAATTCAAGCGGGAACATCCTCATTTTGCCGTTAGTCTAAAGATTGCAGATACCCAAGAGATCGTTCAGGGCGTTCTGAGGGGAGACGTTGAATTCGGCCTGATAGGAGCGAAGATCGAACATCCGCCGCTTCAGTATGAGCTTTTTGCCAAGGACAAGATTGTTTTCGTCGGTGCCTCAGGTGTCTCTCGAGCCACAAGGCCGAAAATCACTCTCGACGAACTCTTTCAAATGCCGTTCATCCTGCGCGAACAAGGGTCCGGGACTCGGATGGCGGTTGAGAAAATGTTAAGAAAAATCGGAAAGAACCTCGGACACTTCCACGAAATTGTGGAAATGGGGAGCACAGCTTCTGTGAAGGCAGCGGTCAGGGCGGGTCTAGGGTTCGCATTCATATCACAAACGGCTGTGGAAGAAGAGCTCACCCAAGGCCTCATCTCTAAAATTCAAGTAGAAGACCTAGAGCCTATTCTCCGACAAATCTACCTCGTTTCTCACCGGAGCCGAACGCTCTCACCGATGGCTGTGAAATTCTTCCGTTATTTGAGAAAGAAAAAAATGGAAGATTGAGGATTCATAGAAAATGGGAAGGTCCCCGCCCCTGTCTGCTGACAGGCAGGCACAGGGCGGGGCATCCAGCCGACTTGCCTGCGACATTTAGGGGCAGTCCGGAATAGTTTTTGCATATTTAAGTTAGCGAATTTGTTATTTCGAGCCGTTGAATGAAACTTCTGAGAAACAGATCTTCAACTGGAACCCTGCTGAAAGCAGGCATCGCCTCTCTCGTGATACACGGAGCGATCGTAGCCCTCTTCATGCTCAATCCATGGCCCCAATGGATCAGGACTCAACCCATTGTCTATACCGTCAGCCTTATGTCCCTCGCCCTTCCTGAGCCCGAGACGGCAAGTGCCTATGCCCTGCCTGCACCAAGGGAAGCGACTCCCAAGCCTGTTGAAACTAAGAAACCTTTGGATAACCCCAAGAAGGATGACATCGTCGAGAAGACCAAGAAGACCTCGAAAAAGGTGGAGAAGCCAGAGGAACATAAACCGGAGAAGCCAAAGCCTGAGAAGCCTAGCGTGGATCAGAAGTCATTAAAGGGGCTCCAGGAAGCCCTCGATGACATTCGTCGGAAAGTGGCGCTCGATGACATCCAACGAAGGGTGACGCAACGTGAAAGAACTGAGAAGGAAAGGACCGTCACTTCCCCTCAAACATCGTCTGCAAAACCCTTCACCTCCTCCATGGCGAGCCCCGCACAAATGGAATCAAAACTAAATGAATATTACAGTATGATTTGGGCAAAGATTAAACAGGAATGGACCCTTCCCGAGAACCTTTTGAAGGAGATGGTTGACTTAGAGACCATTATTGTCATAATTATAGAGCGTGACGGTAAGATTCAAAGATCGTGGTTCGAGAAAAGATCCGGCGATGTCCATTACGACCAGGCGGCCATGCGGGCCATTCTGAAGGCCGATCCGTTGCCGTCGATCCCACGAGAGCTCAATGAAACGACTTTGGAGATTGGAATTCGGTTCTATCCTGATTGAACGATGAACAAGAAAATTTTGCCCCTCATCTTTCTAATTATTTTTTTCATCGCTTCGTGGAGTGAAGCGAGAGTTTACCTCGACATCAACTCTCCAACCTTTGTCCAAATTCCTATCGTCTTGCCAAAATGGAAAGCCGTCGGGAAGACCCCTCCCAATGTTGCGGAGAGAATATATGAAACAGTGTCAAATGACCTAACCCTATCGGGGTTCTTTAAAGTCATCACGTATCCCACTCTCCCACCCTCCCTCCAGAGAAAAGAGGGTATTCCGAGTACCGTGGTTCTCCAGGAGTGGACAGCAGGGGGCGGTGAGATCTTGCTTGCTGGAGAGGTGTCTGCTCATTCGGACCCTCTCGATATTGCAGTGACGTTTCATCTGTTTGACCTCGTCGAAGAGAAACACCTCGTTGGGAAACAGTACGAGGGCTCCGTCCAACTGATCCGTCACATGGCCCATCGGATCGCCGACGAGGTGGTGCTGCAGTTGACCGGAGAAAGAGGGGTGCACACGACCAAGGTTGCTTACGTCGTGGCCCAGGGTGAAGGCAAGGAGATTGCCATTGCTGACTTTGACGGAGCCAACGTCAGGCCCATCACGCAAAACCAATCGATCAACATTTCACCTGCCTGGACCCCTGACGGTAAGAAGATCGCCTTCACCTCTTACCTCAAACGAAATCCCGATCTCTATCTGATCGACCTCGATGGGAAGGCCCTTCAACGGTTTTCCTACAACCCGGGCGTCAATGCCTCGCCCTCATGGGCGCCCGACGGGAAAGAGATCGCCTTGATGATGGGGATGGACGGAAAGTCGGAGATTGCCCTCATCGATGCCGATGGCAAGAACCCCAAGAAACTCACTCAGAGCCACGGGAACGAGGCCTCTCCCTCATGGTCTCCTGACGGAAAAAGGATCGCCTTTGTGTCAGATCGGTCGGGATCTCCTCAGATCTATGTAATGGGGCGAGACGGATCGAATGTCCGTCGCCTCACCTTTGAAGGGAACTACAATACCAATCCCGCGTGGTCGCCTAAGGGAGACCAAATCGCTTTTTGCGGGAGAGCGGGAGGTCGTTTCGAAGTCTTCGTCATTCGGCCAGATGGGACTGGACTCCAGAGGCTCACTTCTAATTCCGGGCAAAATGAAAAACCCTCTTGGAGTCCTGATGGACGCTACATCGCCTTCAGCTCCACCCGGACGGGGGGGTCGAAGATCTTTATCATGAATTCGAACGGCTTCAATCCACGGCCGCTCACGACGTCGAAAGGGGGAGAATTAAGCCCCGCCATTTCAAGACGCTTTGAGTAGGCTACTGACAAGTCTTTTTTTCCAGGTTGCTCAAAAAGGGTGAGCTAGAAGTGCAAGTTGAACCTTGTGAAATCTCGTTAGCGGGAGCCCCCGAAATCTTGAGAGAGTGAGCGTCGTGACGTACAGGGCGGCTCTTGCTACGCCGCAACGACGAAGGACCTGCCCGCAGGCAGGGGAAACGCAGCAGATGGCCGTTTTTCAGCAACCTATTCGAATCACTCAAACAAAGGAGGAACATCATGTCTAAGAAATGTCTCGTCGTCATTCTGGTTCTCTTTCTTGGACTCGTGGCCCTGGGGTGTCCGAAGAAGACGGTCATGAGGGAGGAGCCTTCGGCAAGCCAATCCGCTGCAGACAAAGAACGGGCCCGCCTCGAAGCAGAGCAAGCGATGCGTGAGAAGGAGGCAAGAGATCGAGAGGAAGCTGCGAAGAAGGCACAGTCCGAATTCGAAAAAAGCCTCGTGGCGAAGAAATACCCTGGAATCGAAGGAGAGGTCCTTGAAAGTAGTCTGCTCAAAGATATCTATTTCGATTTTGACAGGTATGACGTTCGTTCCCAGGATGCTGAGACCTTGAAGCAAAACGCCGCGCTTTTGACGAAATATCCAAACGTGAAGATCCAAGTGGAAGGACACTGCGACGAGAGAGGAACCCAAGAGTACAACCTCGCCCTCGGAGAACGCCGAGCCAACGCGGCGAAAAAGTATCTCGCCTCTCTTGGCATACCTTCGGATCGAGTTTCCATCATCAGTTACGGAGAGGAAAGGCCTTTTGATCCTGCCCACACGGAAGAGGCTTGGGCAAAGAACCGAAGGGCCCATTTCGTCATTCTTTCAAAATAACAACCCAACCGCCCAGCGGAGAAGCAGGTTTCTCCGAGAGAGACGGTCCGAAGAGGTGACTATGAGGAAATCACGAATACCGATCAGGGTGGATGATGGTTACTGTCGGATTGGTTCTTTACGGGTGTGCCTCGGTGAAAGATGTTCAGATTCTGGATAAGGAGGCGGATCGACTCTACTCTCAGTCCGACGCGAATCGGAAAGACGTCGAGTCCCTCAAGAAGGAGCTCTCTGCCCTCCGAGAGGAAATCCAGAGAGATCTTTCCACCTTCCAAAAAGAAAACCAGAATCTGCGGGCTGATCTTTCCCTCCGGATCGACACGCTCCAATCGGAGGTGCGCGTGTTGACCTCAGGTGTCGAAGAGTACAAGGACGTGGCTAGGAAGCCCTCGAAAGAGCTTGATCGGATGAGGGAAGATGTGATCTACCGGACGAAGATTCTCGAAGAAAAATCAAAATCTCTTGAAGAACAGAATCGAATTCAGGAGGAACGGACCAAGACCATCGACGATCGCCTAAAGAGTCTCGAAAGCAAGATCGATCAGTTGGCCAAACAGGCCGATTCAGACAGGTCCGACCTGGCTCGGGAAAAGGAGTCCGCGGAAATCAAAACCTCTTCGACCGGTGCAGCCAGCCTTTATAAGGATGCCTACGAAGCTTTTCAGAAGGGAGACCTCGACGGCGCCCGTCGGAAATTCGAAGCTTTTCTAAAACAGTATCCGAACACCGAGCTTTCCGACAACGCCCAATTCTGGATTGGGGAAACCTTCTACCAAAAAAGAGACTATGAAAAGGCCATCCTGGAGTACGAGAAGGTCATCGTCAAATATCCCGAAGGAGAAAAGGTTTCGGCAGCACTCTATAAGCAAGCGATCGCCTTCCTCGAACTCGGAGACAAGACGAATGCAAGAAATCTGCTCAAACGTGTGATTGAGAGATATCCACAATCCGAGCAGGCCGAGATGGCCAAAAAGAGGCTAGAAACGATAAAATAGATGGCGAAATTAGGTGGCGGGAGCGGAGAGAGTGGTTTTGTTTGCCACCCTCCGCTCTCTACCGGCTCCACCCGATTTACGCCACACCCTCTACAGAGACGTCAGGTGTTCCTTCAGGTTTTCCGGCCTCATCTTCCGCATATCCTTCAACCCAAATCTTCGACTCCTTGTGTCTGGGAAGACCCGTTCCTGCAGGAATGAGGCGACCCATGATCACATTCTCTTTCAGCCCTCTGAGGTAATCGACCTTTCCCGCCACCGCCGCTTGGGTGAGAACCTTCGTTGTCTCCTGGAATGAGGCCGCAGAAATAAAACTATCCGTGATGAGAGAGGCTTTGGTAATCCCGAGAAAGAGAGGCTCTGCCACGGCGGGTTTTCCACCTTCCTTCAGCACGCGAGCATTCTCTTCCTCAAAAACAAACTTCTCCACCTGGTCATCCACCAAGAAATGCGTATCTCCCACTTCCTTAATCCTGACGCGCTTGAGCATCTGGCGAACGATGACTTCGATGTGTTTGTCGTTGATCTTGACTCCCTGGAGTTTGTACACCTCTTGGATTTCGTCCACCAGGTAATGAGCCAACGCCTTGTCGCCCAACACCCTCAAAATATCATGAGGATTGGAAGGACCATCCATCAGGGCCTCTCCCGCTCGGACATAATCTCCTTCGTGAACGCTGACGTGTTTGCCTCTCGGCATCATGTATTCCTTCGGCTCTCCCACGTCGGGACGGATGACCACCTTTCGCTTTCCCTTGAGATCTTTTCCAAATTCAACTCGTCCCGTTGATATCGCTGATCATCGCAAACTCCTTGGGTTTCCGCGCCTCAAAGAGTTCTGCCACCCGCGGGAGACCTCCTGTAATGTCCTTGGTTTTGGTCGTCTCCCGTGGAATCTTCACGATGATGTCCCCCGCCTCCACCGTGTCTCCTTCTAAAACGAGGATGTTCGCTCCCACGGACAGGAGGTAGCGCGCCTGAGAGGTAGAGGCAGGAAGGTTCATCGTCCTTCCTTTCTCATCTTTGATGGAAATTCGGGGCCGAAGCTCCTGATCTTTCGATTCAATAATCACTTTCCTCGAAAGGCCGGTGAACTCGTCCACCTGTTCCTGCATGGTTAATCCTTCGATGATGTCTCCAAATTTCACTCGGCCCGACACTTCGGTCAACACAGGAATAGAGTATGGATCCCATTCCGCCATCATATCTGTTTCTTTAACCTTCTGACCATCCTTCACCTTCAGTTTGGCTCCATAAATGACCGAATACCGACGCCGCTCCCGACCGTCGTTATCCAGAATGGCGATCTCCCCGTTCCGGTTCATGACGATCAGGTTTCCCTCGCGGTTCTTGACCGTCTTCAGATTGATAAACTTCACCTTCCCGTCAATGCGAGATTCGAGCGTGGTCTGCTCTGCCCGACGGCTCGCCGTGCCACCGATATGGAAGGTCCGCATGGTCAATTGGGTTCCCGGTTCGCCGATCGACTGGGCGGCAATAATGCCTATCGCCTCTCCCGCATTCACCAATTGACCGCGAGCCAAATCTCGGCCGTAGCACAGGGCACAGACCCCGCGTCTCGATTTACAGCTCAAGACCGAGCGGATTTTCACCTTCTCAATTCCCGTGTCCTCGATCCGGTCCGCCAGCGTTTCATCGATCTCGTCGTTCCCTTTCACCATCACTTCTCCGCTAAAGGGATCCCGAACATCTTCCAGGGCCACACGGCCGAGAATCCTTTCTTTCATGGACTCGATGATTTCCCCTCCCTCGACGAGCGAGGAGACCTCGATGCCATCCATCGTGCCACAATCGTGCTCAGTGATCACGACATCTTGGGCCACATCGACCAATCGACGCGTGAGGTACCCTGAGTTGGCAGTTTTCAGAGCCGTATCTGCCAATCCTTTTCGAGCGCCGTGGGTTGAGGTAAAATACTCCAACACCTTGAGACCTTCGCGAAAATTAGCCATGATGGGGGTTTCAATGATCTCTCCCGAGGGCTTGGCCATGAGACCTCGCATCCCGCAAAGCTGCCGAACCTGCTGGGCACTCCCTCGGGCTCCGGAATCGGCCATCATGTAGATGGGATTGAAGCTCTCTATCGATCCCTTCTTCCCGTGAGGCCCCTCGATCTGCTCCGTCTTTAATTCATCCAGCATCACTTTTGCGATATTCTCAGTCACCTGAGCCCAGATGTCGATGACCTTGTTGTAACGTTCGCCGTCCGTGATCAGTCCATCCGTGTACTGCTCTTGGACCCTTTCGATCTCCTTCTGGGCTTCCTTCAGGAGGGCTTCTTTGTTCGATGGGATGAGCATGTCATCGATGGAGATGGAAATCCCCGCAAGTGTCGCATAGCGATACCCGAGATCCTTCAATCGGTCGCACAGGAGCACGGTCTTCTTATCTCCTCCGTACCGATAGCAGTAATCGATGAGATTGGCCAGTTCATTCTTCTTCATGACCTTGTTCACAAGAGAGAAAGGGATTTCGTCGGGAACGATTTCTCTCAGAAGGATCCGGCCGACCGTACTCTCCAACAAACTCCCATTCATCCGAACCTTGATTCGGGCGTGAAGATCCGCCTCCCGGGCATCATACGCAATCCGCACCTCTTCGGGGCTCGCAAAAATCTTCCCCTCCCCCTTGGCCAAGGGCTTTTCCCTCGTCATGTAGTAAATTCCGAGGACGATGTCCTGTGTCGGATTGATGATGGGCTTTCCGCTGGCGGGCGAAAGGATATTGTTGGTCGACATCATCAAGATCCTGGCCTCGGTCTGGGCCTCTATGGAAAGAGGAATATGGACCGCCATTTGGTCTCCATCAAAGTCGGCATTGTAAGCGGCGCAGACCAGGGGATGGAGTTGAATGGCTTTTCCCTCGATGAGAATCGGTTCGAAGGCCTGAATCCCTAGCCGATGGAGTGTGGGCGCACGGTTGAGCAGGACGGGATGTTCGCGAATCACCTCATCGAGAATATCCCAGACCTCGGGTCTCTCCTGCTCGAGCATCTTCTTCGCGCTCTTGATCGTGGTCACCCACCCTTTCTTTTCCAACCCGTGATAGATGAAGGGTTTGAACAGTTCGAGGGCCATCTTCTTGGGAAGACCGCACTGGTGCAATTTTAATTCCGGTCCCACCACGATCACGGACCGACCTGAATAGTCGACCCGCTTCCCCAAGAGATTCTGGCGGAAGCGACCCTGTTTCCCCCGAAGCATATCGCTCAGGGATTTGAGAGGCTTCTTGTTGGCTCCGAGGATGGCTCGTCCTCTTTTCCCGTTGTCGAAGAGGGCATCCACCGCCTCCTGAAGCATCCGCTTCTCGTTACGGATGATGATCTCGGGTGCGCTTAATTCGATCAAGCGTTTCAGGCGGTTGTTCCGGTTGATCACCCGACGGTAAAGGTCGTTCAGATCCGAGGTGGCAAAACGACCCCCGTCGAGGGGAACCAGGGGCCGAAGGTCCGGAGGGATGACCGGAACGACTTCGAGGATCATCCACTCGGGTTTGTTTCCCGACTCCAAAAAGGATTCAACGATCTTAAGTCGTTTGGCCAGCCTTTTCTTTTTCGCCTCAGAGGTCGTCTCCTTCATCTCAGTCCGGAGCCTCTGGGACAGTTCCTTTATCTCCGTGCTCTTTAGCAATTCTCGGACCGCCTCCGCTCCCTGAGACACCACGAACCCATCGGTGTATTTTTCTCTGGCCTCCCGGTACCGGTCCTCCGAGAGGATCTCCCCCCTCTTCAGGGACGTCTCTTTCCCGTCGAGCACGAGGTAGGCCTCGAAATAGAGGACGCGCTCCAACTCCCGGAGAGTCATGTCCAGGAGAATTCCGATCTTACTTGGAATGCTTTTAAGAAACCAGATGTGAGCGACGGGCGTGGCCAAGCGAATGTGACCCATCCTCTCCCTTCGCACCTTGGACTGAATGACCTCCACTCCACATTTCTCGCAGACGATCCCGCGATGCTTCATCCGCTTGTATTTGCCGCAGTTGCATTCGTAGTCCTTGGTGGGCCCAAAGATCTTCGCGCAGAAGAGGCCATCCTTTTCGGGCTTGAAGGTTCGGTAGTTGATCGTCTCCGGCTTCTTGACCTCTCCGTGAGACCACGATTCAATCTTCTCCGGAGATGCGATGGAGATCCGGATCGCATTAAAATTGAGAGGATTCTTGCTCCTCTCCACGAATGACAAATAGTCTTCCAAGGGTTCCTCCTTTGACCGGCAAGTGCCCCGCAAGCCCCGCCCTTCAGGGCCTGCCTTAATGGCAGGGTCCCTGCCTGCCGGCAGGCAGGAAGGGGCACAATATAAAATAAGATTACCTTCCCGGGAAGCGCCGCCCTTTAGGGCGGGGAGCTTCACAATCGTCACTGGAATGTCGAGAGTGTCTACGTGGCTCAAAACCTTTCTTCTCCACGGTCCACTCTCACCTTCCGAATTAGATTTCTTCGCTCTTCTCCTCCATGAGTTCCGTATCGAGACAAAGGCTCTGCAATTCTTTCACGAGAACGTTGAAAGATTCCGGCAGTCCTGGCTCGAAGGCGTGCTCACCCTTCACAATGGCCTCATAGACCCGCGTTCGACCTGCCACATCATCCGATTTTACCGTGAGAAACTCTTGGAGCGAGTGAGCTGCGCCGTAGGCCTCGAGGGCCCAGACCTCCATTTCTCCCAGCCGCTGCCCACCAAACTGGGCCTTACCCCCCAAGGGCTGCTGGGTTACCAGAGAATAGGGACCAATGGATCGTGCGTGAATCTTGTCGTCCACGAGGTGATGCAATTTGAGAATATACATGTAGCCCACGGTGACCTTCTGATGAAAAGGCTCGCCCGTTCTTCCATCGTACAGGGTGGTCTGACCCGTGGTCGGAAGCCCAGCCCTTTCCAGCAGTTCCTTGATTTCTTGTTCTGAGGCCCCATCAAAGACAGGGACCGATACGAAGACGCCCTCTCCCACTTTGCGGGCCAGGGCCATGATCTCATCGTCGCTCGCTTCCTCCAAATACTCGTTGACCTCCTTTGAGGAATAGACCTCCTTGATCCTTCTCTTGAGGAGGCGGGGGTTGTAATGTTTCTGAAGATAGTCGTCAATCCTGCGGCCCAGCTCCTTCGCTGCCCACCCGAGATGGGTCTCGAGGATCTGGCCTACATTCATTCTGGACGGAACACCGAGTGGGTTGACCACGACGTCGACGGGGGCGCCATCCGCAAGATAAGGCATGTCCTCTTCAGGCAGAATCCGGGAGATGATCCCCTTGTTCCCGTGCCGACCGGAGACCTTGTCTCCGACGGAGAGTTTCCGCTTCATGGCGACGTACGCTTTCACTGACTTGATGACACCCGGAGCCAATTCATCGCCTCGCTTCAATTTGGCAAGCTTATCTTCGAAGACCCCCTTGATCACGTTGATCTGAAGCTCAGCATGACTCAGGAGGCGATGGACTTCCGGAAGAATCCTCTTCCCTTCAACAACGTTGATTTCTTTCAGACGATCGAAAGGAATGGCCATGAGGTGTTCTTCTTTGATCCGTTCTTTGCCGTCGATAAAGACCTTCCCCTTCTTTTCGTCGGCGATCCGATTGGAAACCCGTTTTCCAATTAAGAACTTTCCAATTTTCCGTCTAATACTGTTCATGACGATCCGGATCTCGTCGGCTTGGTTTTTCAAGAGTCGGGCCTTCTCCTGTTCCTCGATCCACTTCGTTCTTTCATCCTTCTCCTGTCCCTTTCGGGAAAAAACTTTCGCATCGATGACGATTCCTTCGATCCCGTGTGGCACCTTCAGGGACGTATCCCGGACGTCTCCAGCCTTCTCTCCGAAAATGGCCCGAAGGAGTTTTTCCTCCGGTGAAAGTTGAGTCTCCCCCTTCGGGGTGACTTTTCCAACCAGGATGTCCCCCGGTCTCACCTCGGCACCAATTCGAACAATACCACTCTCATCCAAATCCATCAGCGCTTCTTCTCCAACATTCGGGATATCCCGCGTAATTTCCTCTTTTCCCAATTTCGTATCTCGAGCCACGCATTCCAACTCTTCAATGTGGATGGAGGTATAGGTATCTTCCCTGAGCAGTCTCTCGCTCACCAGAATGGAGTCTTCAAAGTTGTAGCCTCCCCAGGGCATGAAGGCAACGAGCGAGTTGCTTCCGAGGGCCAATTCCCCCATATCCGTGGCAGGCCCGTCGGCAATCACCTCGCCCTTCTTCACCCGTTCTCCGATCCGGACGATGGGCCGCTGATTAATGCACGTATTCTGATTGGATCGCTTGTATTTGATCAGCGTGTAAATGTCGACCCCGGGATCCGTCTCTGCCTGGCCCCCATCCTCATCGGCACGGATCACGATGCGGGAGGCGTCGACGTCCTCCACGACCCCATTTCGCTTCGCCACCACCGTGACCCCTGAGTCTCTGGCAACGATCGCTTCCATCCCTGTCCCGACGATGGGAGCATCTGTTCTCAAGAGCGGAACGGCTTGGCGCTGCATGTTGGACCCCATCAGGGCTCGGTTCGCGTCATCATGTTCCAGGAAAGGAATGAGGGAGGTGGCCACGCTCACCAGTTGTTTAGGAGACACGTCCATATACCGGATCTCCTCGGGTTTCAACATCAGGAATTCTCCCGCTCGCCTCGCAGAGACGAGGGGGCTGAGAAGCCTTCCGTCTCGGTCCAGAGGAACGTTGGCCTGAGCGATGGCCGGTTTCTTTCCATCGATGTCTTCCTCTTCATCGAGGGCCATCAGGTATCGAATGCTATTCGTCACCCTGCCGTTGACCACTTCCCGGTAAGGAGTCTCAATGAATCCATAATCGTTCACTCGGGCATGTGTGCTGAGAGAGGTGATCAAACCAATGTTGGGGCCTTCTGGAGTCTCAATGGGGCAGATACGGCCGTAATGGGTTGGATGGACGTCCCTCACCTCAAACCCTGCCCGTTCTCGGGTGAGCCCTCCAGGACCGAGGGCGGAGAGTCGCCGTTTGTGTGTGATTTCGGACAAAGGGTTCGTCTGATCCATAAATTGAGAGAGCTGACTCGACCCAAAGAATTCCTTGATCACCGCGGAAAGGGGCTTTGAATTGATGAGGTCATGGGGCATGAGCGTCTCCACCTCTTGGAGGCTCATCCGCTCTTTAATGGCCCGCTCGATCCTGACCAACCCAATGTGGTATTGATTCTCCAACAACTCCCCAACCGTCCTGACTCGCCGATTGCCCAGATGATCGATATCATCCACGGTTCCCTGACCATCCTTCAACTTGATCAGATACTTGACGACCTCGAGGATGTCCTGTCTCCTTAGCGTGGTCTTCTCCTCTTCCAGGATCTTTCGGATCTTCCCCTGAACATCCTCCGTGATGGTTCCTTCCTTCACGGAAGGCATCAATCCGATGGGGTAGAGCATCTTGTTGACCCGCGGGATCTCGTCGGCCATCTCCGGCGTCGCAATCACTTCATCGAAGTCGAGCCAACCGGTCCGAATGCGGTCAATCAATTCCTTGCCTCCCACGAGCGTGGCCCCAGCGTCTGTGGCTTCCTTCTTCCATCGCTCGGTGAGAACGAGAACTCTGGGCGACGTCCCCTTGAGACCCAGTTTGTGGTTGAGTTTCATCCTTCCCACTTTCGAGAGGTCGTAGCGCTCCGCATTAAAGAAGAGATTGTAAAAGAGGCCCATGGCAGTCTCGATCGTGGGTGGATCTCCAGGTCGGAGCCTTTTGTAAATGTCGATCAAGGCCTTTTCCGACTCTTTTTCTCGGACCGTTTTGCCCGGTTCGGCCAACGGGAGTTTTTCACGTTCCTCTCGACTCAACTCGATCTTGTCCATCACCAACGTGTCCCGTAAGGAGGAACTGACGTTGATGTTGTCGATGAAGAGGATTTCAAAGTTTTCGATCTTCTTCTCCTTCATCGTTTCGAGAAGCTTCTCCGTAACCTCCTCATTCGTCTCAGCGACCACTTCCCCAGTCCCAGAATCGACCACATCCTCCGCCAGGTACTTCCCAATGAGATCTTCCATCTCGATCGGGATGGTATTGATCTTCGCCAGCTCAAGTCTCTTGTAGGCTCCCTCGGTAATCCGGCGATGCTTCTTAAGAATCAGCTTGTGGGTCTCAGGGTCGACGATGTCAGAAGTCGCCTTTTGACCCACCAACACGTCTTTCGAAATCTCCTTAAAAAACTTATCTTTCCGTACGAGGATCTTTTCTCGATGATAGAAATAATCGAGCAGTTCTTGTCCCGTATATTTTAGGGCCCGAAGCAGGACCGTGACGGGAATCTTCCGGCGCCGATCAATCCGAACATAGAGTAAATCTTTTTGGTCAAACTCGAAATCGATCCAGGATCCCCGATTGGGTATGATGCGCGCGTAATAGAAGACTTTCCCCCCCGAATGAGGTTTCACCTGATCCTGGTCAAAAAAGACGCCCGGGGACCGATGGAGCTGACTGACAATCACCCGCTCTGTTCCGTTGATGATGAAGGTCCCATTATCCGTCATCAACGGGATCTCACCGAAATAGACTTCTTGTTCCTTGACTGCTTTGATGCTCTTCGCTTTGGTTTCCTCGTTCACATCCCAGACGACGAGGCGAACCGTAACCTTGATGGGAGCCGCAAATGTCATTCCACGCAGCAGGCACTCGTCCACGTCATATTTGGGCTCCGTGAGACGATAACTGACAAACTCCAGGGAAGCGGTCTCGTAGAAATCTTTGATCGGAAAGACGGTCTTGAAGACCCCTTGGAGCCCCGTGGGTTCTCTTTTGTCAGGATCCACGTTGACTTGCAAGAATCTGTCGTAGGATTGCTTCTGGATTTCGATCAAATTCGAAATAATCAGGACATCTTTGATCTTTGAAAAATTCTTGCGACACCTTCGATAGACGGGAACAATGCTAGCCATAACCCTTGTCTCCTTTAAATAAAAAGACCTATCCCTTGGGCCCCCTCTCCACCTTTCGAGGTGCCCCTTCGGGATAAGATCGCAGACATTCTTGGAAAGTACTCTCTCTACCAGGTTAATGAACAACACCAAAATCGGCGTTACCCCAATCTTTCACCTGAGCTGGTTTGCTTCACCCTCACTCAGGCCACCCCTCTCCCTCCCTCAGATTCAGGGAATGGATCCTCTCCCCGGACCCCTCTGTGATTCAACGGAAGGGAAAACCAAGGAAGTTCTTGTGAGAGAAGGTTATCCAATGACCTGGTTACTTGATTTGAACCGTTCCACCCGCATCCTCAAGCTTCTTCTTGAAGTTAGCGGAGTCATCCTTAGACACACCCTCCTTCACAGGTTTGGGGACTCCCTCAACGAGGTCCTTGGCTTCTTTCAGCCCGAGACCGGTCAATTCACGGACGACCTTGATGACCTGAATCTTCTTATCGCCAAACCCGGTCAGGATCACGTCGAACTCTGTTTTCTCTTCGGCGGGTGCAGCTTGACCTGCAGCAGCTGCTCCACCCATGGGCATGGCGGCAACGGCCATGGGTGCCGCGGCTTTGACCCCTAGTTTCTCCTCCAGGGTCTTCACCAGATCTCGAGCTTCCAATAATGTAAGACCACTAATCTCTTCCGCAATTTTTTGGACATCGGCCATTTGTAAAATCCTCCTATCTTGATCAATTTAGAAAGAGGGACGGTGAACGTGGGACCTGGATTCAAGAAGACCCATCGGCTCTCGCCTCTCCACTCTCGCCACTCGAAGCTGCTAATTGATCGACCCGAGCCTGAATCGCGCCGACCACGGGTTGAAGCACACTCATGATCGTTCCGGTGACCTGGACGGCTGGGATTTGGATCCCGCCGAGAATTTGCCCCAAGAGGATCTCCTTCGAAGGCATGGAGGCTAAAGATTTCACCTCCTCTGGGGAGGTCACTTTCCCTTCAATGAGACCCGCCTTGATTTGGAGGACGGGTTGATTTTTCTGGAATTCAGACAGAATCTTGGCCAAGGAGACAAAATCACCATAGGCAATGGCGATGGCGGTAGGGCCCTCGAAATAGTCATTCAATTTTTCGAGGTCCGTCCCTTTCGAGGCCAGCTTCATCATGGTGTTCTTGACCACATTGTAGGCAATCTTCTCCTCTCTCAAACGCCGCCTCAACTGGGTCATCTGTTCCACATTGAGACCTCGGTAATTGGTCAAGACCACGGCTTTATACTGCTCGATCTGTTTCTGCAGATCTGCAACCACCTGTTCCTTTTCTCTCTTATTCAACGCCTTCTCCCTCCTTCGCCTTCCACCCTCTCCATCCCGATCCAACGTTTGAGGCGCAGCTCTTTATCTTGTTACGCTCCGAACACTGACAGGATCGATCTTGATCCCGGGTCCCATGGTCGTCGATAAGGCGATGCTCCTGACATAGATTCCCTTGCTGGTCGGTGGCTTTACTCGGATGATGACCTCGAGAACGGTCCGGGCGTTCTCCAACAGTTTGTCGAATCCAAAGGACACCTTGCCGACGGGAATGTGGACAATGCCTGCCTTCTCCACCTTGAACTCCACTTTTCCCGCTTTGATCTCCTTGATTGCCTTCGCCAAATCAAACGTGACTGTCCCAACCTTTGGGTTGGGCATCAACCCTCTCGGGCCCAGGATCTTACCCAACTTGCTGACGGCTCCCATCATGTCCGGCGTGGCAATGGCTTTGTCAAAATCGAGCCATCCCTGGGAAATCTTGCCGATGAGGTCCTCCGCTCCCACGTAGTCTGCCCCTGCGTCCTGGGCCTCTTTTTCTTTCTGCCCTTTCGCAAACACAAGGACCTTGACCTTTTTGCCTGTGCCATGGGGAAGAACAGCCGTCCCTCTCACCATCTGGTCTGGCTTCTTGGGGTCCACTCCCAGACGAACGGCGACATCCACCCCCTCATCGAACTTGGCGTGGGCCGTGTCCATCAACAGCTTGACCCCGTCCTCGAGGTCGTACCTCTTGGCTCGATCAACCTTTTTCAGTGCCTCGATGTATTTCTTTCCCGGTTTTCCCATAGCTTATCCAATCTCCAATCCCATGCTTCGAGCCGTCCCCTCGATGGTCCGAATCGCTCCCTCCAGGTCCACGGCGTTCAGGTCTTTCATCTTGAGTTGAGCAATCTCTCGAATCTGGTCTTTCGTTACCTTTCCCACTTTGTTTCGATTCGGTTCCCCCGAGCCTTTCACGATTTTGGCCGCCTTCTTTAACAGGACCGCAGCGGGCGGTGTCTTGGTCACAAAAGTGAAGGATCGGTCCGAATAGATGGTAATCAATGCAGGGATAATGATTCCCTCTTGGTTTTGGGTCCGGGCATTGAAGGCCTTACAAAACTCCATGATGTTGACCCCATGTTGTCCCAGGGCTGGACCCACCGGAGGAGAGGGATTGGCCTGTCCTGCCGGAATCTGAAGTTTGACCGTGGTAACGATTTTCTTGGCCATAGTTTACTCCTTGCGGATGCAGACTATCCTTTTTCTACCTGAATAAAGTCCAACTCGACGGGCGTCGCCCTTCCAAAGATGGAGACCAACACTTTCAACTTCCTCTTTTCGGGCTTGACCTCCTCGATCGTCCCGATGAAGTTGACAAAGGGACCGTCAATCACTCGAACACTATCGCCAACAGTGAAGGAGACCTTTGACTTCGCCTTGGTCACCCCATCCTTCATCTGGGACTGAATCTCTTCCACTTCCGTCTCCGACATGGGAATGGGCTTCGTCCCGTCTCCCGCAAAACCTGTGATCTTGGGGGTCTCTCTCACAATGTGCCAAGTTTCCTCGTTCAACTCCATCTTCACCAACAGATATCCAGGGAAGATCTTCCTTTGCGACGTCTTCTTCTTCCCCTTGACTAATTCGACGACGGTTTCCGTAGGCACGAGAATCTCGGAGAAGAACTCTCCTTTAACGAGGTTCTTAATTCTCTCCTCCAGATTCTGTTTGGCGCGATTCTCATACCCGGAATAGGTATGGATGACATACCATTGCTGTGCCATGGTGACTCCGTTTCCGTTGAGGAAGTGAAGGTGACTCTTTAACCCACAGCCTTTTTCAGAAGCATTTTGATGAGATTGGAAAGGCCGGAGTCAACGATCCCCAAGAAGAAGGCAATGATGAAAACCGCCACGAGGACAACAGCCGTTCCCGAGAGCGTATCCTTCCTGGATGGCCAGGTGACCTTTTTCAGCTCGGTTTTGACCTCTCTTAAGAATTGCTTGACCACCTCGATTTTTGACCTGAAATTCAACTCCATCTTTCCACCTGTCTACAGATCTATCGGCTGGTAGGATGCCCTAAAACATGGCAGGCCAGGAGGGACTCGAACCCCCAACACCCGGATTTGGAGTCCGGTGCTCTATCCGTTAGAGCTACTGGCCTATCCCAAAACCCCATCAGGGTCAGAGGTTCGAGGATCGCTTCGCTTGAGGTGCGAGACAAACCTTTCTAGATTTCTGTCGCCTCCCGTCCTCTCACCTGCTCCTCCAACCGGCTCTATTTGGTCTCCTTATGAAGCGTATGGTGACGACAGAAACGGCAATACTTCTTCAGCTCCACCTTGTCGGTTGTCGTCCGTTTGTTCTTCATTGTGGAGTAGTTCCGTCTCTTGCACTCCGTACAGGCCAATGTGATGATCGTCCGCATCCTCTCTCTCCGCCAAATCTTTCCCTGGCCGCACCGAGCTTTCTTTCCGTACCGTCAGGGACGAGTTCCCCCTTGCTTCCTTCTCTTTTTACTCGAGGACATCGCTCACGACGCCCGCTCCCACGGTCCGTCCGCCCTCCCGGATCGCAAACCGCAACTCCTTCTCCAATGCAATCGGCGTAATCAACTCCACCGTCAACGCCACATTGTCCCCGGGCATCACCATCTCCACACCCTCCGGCAACGTCGCCACCCCCGTCACATCCGTCGTCCGAAAGTAATACTGCGGCCGATACCCATTGAAAAACGGCGTGTGTCGACCCCCCTCCTCCTTCGTCAAGATATACGCCTCCGCCTTAAATTTCTTGTGCGGGGTGATCGACCCCGGCTTCGACACCACCTGCCCTCGCTCCACTTCCTCTCGCTTCGTCCCCCGTAGCAGTACCCCTATGTTGTCGCCCGCCTGGCCCTGATCCAAGATCTTCCGAAACATCTCCACGCCCGTACACACCGTCTTGATCGTCGGACGAATCCCTACAATCTCCACCTCGTCTCCCACCTTCACCACTCCTCGCTCCACTCGACCCGTCACTACCGTCCCTCGTCCACTGATCGTAAAGACATCCTCCACCGGCATCAAAAACGGCTTGTCAATCTCTCGCACCGGCTCCGGTATAAAACTGTCCACCGCATCCATCAGCTTCCATATCCCACTGCACCACTGACAGTCCGGCTTCCCACACCCGCACTCCAACGCCTTCAACGCACTGCCCCGTATCACCGGCGTCTCATCCCCAGGAAAACCATACCCGCTCAGAAGCTCCCTCACCTCCAACTCCACCAGATCCAAAAGCTCCGGATCATCCACCGCGTCCACCTTGTTCAAAAAGACCACGATCGACGGCACCCGTACCTGCTTCGCTAACAACACATGCTCCCGCGTCTGAGGCATCGGTCCATCCGCCGCCGAGACCACCAAGATCGTCCCGTCCATCTGCGCCGCACCCGTGATCATGTTCTTGATGTAGTCCGCATGCCCCGGACAATCGATGTGCGCATAGTGCCGCTTCGCCGTCTCGTACTCTATGTGCGCTATCGCGATCGTTAATCCCCGCTCCTTCTCCTCTGGCGCCTTGTCGATCTGGTCAAACGCCGTATAGCTGCGCATACCCCTTCGTCGCCAAGACCTTCGTGATCGCTGAGGTCAACGTCGTCTTCCCATGATCCACATGACCTATCGTCCCCACATTCACGTGCGGCTTCTTCCTCTCAAATTTCGGCTTCGACATGGCTCTTCTCCTCCTTATGACTCGAGAGAATATCTCATCTTACGGGTAAGTCACCCGGAAACCCCGCCCTGGGAGCGCGGAGCTTCACTTTTCTTTTGGAGCCCAGGACCAGGATTGAACTGGTGACCTCATCCTTACCAAGGATGTGCTCTACCAACTGAGCTACCTGGGCCAAAGAAAAAAGAAAAACCTATCACCCAAAGGCACGACAAGCTGGCCGGATACTGATGCACGTAAAGCATCAAGGCAGTCTCTCAGAGAGTATGGAGCGGGAAACGGGGATCGAACCCGCGACCCTCAGCTTGGAAGGCTGATGCTCTACCAACTGAGCTACTCCCGCCCGCTCACTTGTAAACGTTCCTGGATCAGTCCAGAATCTTGGAAAGAGGAATTCGCTCTCACTGTTTTTCATCTTTAGGGTCATCGCATCGAAGGGCAGCAGGTGACGAGTCATCAACGGGTGAAAAATTATTTAGGTCATCCGCTGGCAGGCCTGGTGGAGAGGGGAGGATTCGAACCTCCGAAGGCATCGCCAACAGATTTACAGTCTGTCCCCTTTGGCCACTCGGGTACCTCTCCGGCTTAAAAGTGTCCGCTCTTTGACTATTTGTTCCAGTGATCTGAAAACTTATTGAATTCAATAAGTTGATGTTTACCCGATAACATCCATTCATAAATTTAACTTCTAATTATTAACAAATAAAGACACTCTTGTCAAGAAAAAAATCCAAAAAAAATTGCCACTGTTTTCCTCTTTCTGGTCCAATAGAAATCACCTGAGAAAAAACCGACCAGTATCCTCTCTTGCCCATTTGAAAACCCTATCAAGGATATTTTAAAAGACTGGTGAGCCCCATTCTTGTGGCAAGGAGGACAAATATTAAGATTAAAGGCAAAATTGTAGAAGGTCTTGGCGAGGGGGGTAAATTCACCGCATCCCGTGGGTCAGGAATCAGCTCATGTCCAAGCTTTCCATCGATCCCTTTCCCGGCACCCTCAACTTAGAAATCACAGGCAGAGACGATCTAAAGAACCTTGAGACCCTTCGATGGATGGATGGCATTGAGATCATCCCGGAAGACCCTTCCTCCTGCCGAGGGAAATGCTATCTTGCCTTCATGGGTGGTCGGCTTCACGGAGCCGTTGTTGTCCCTGATGTTCCAGACTATCCAAAAAACAAAATAGAACTGATCAGTGGCCAGAACATTAAGGAGACCCTGTCAGTCAATGCAGGAGATTTCTTAGAGGTCGAAATCCTTCTCGAGAACCAAAAAGTCAGACCCATTAGTTGATTTGGCATTTGTCTTATCCCTTCTCCCAATACAACAATCTCTTAATTCGTTCCAGGAGCATCGGTCGGATCTCTAGATTTTTCACCCCCGTCACTTCCTCCAGGTTCTCCAATCACCCAGGAGATCATGATACAGATTGGCACAGGCTCGTTGATGGAAGACCCTTGCGTCGGGTCTGCCTTCTGAACACAGACTCGAAGCACTTCGAGAAGTCGGTCCGTCTCTTGCTTGTCTTCCGTATGGAACCGCAGCACCTTGGAAGATTTAGACGGTTGGCTCGACCCGAACTTTCCCTTTACATAAGGGTTCCAGAGATAAGTCTCTTCATATTCCCGCAGCACCCCAAGGCACTCTACTTGAGTCCTGAAAACGGCGATGACTTTCCAACAGTCATATGCTTCCCCTTCAGTCTATCTCTTCCCTTCCCCTCTCAGTTGGCGGTAGAGATTAGTGATACAGGAACGCAGCGACCAGTACATATTCTTCCTGGTCACCCGTAAATGGGGATCACTCTCGAAGCTGACCCAGTTGTCTTTCGAATTTCTCCAAACCCTTTGGTCGAGAAAGATCTTTTCTCCTCTCATTGACCCGAAGACTTTTTTACCTTGATTCCCCCTTTTATCTTATCATAAGATAAAGCTCGATTGTACACAGCGGAGGGAACGGGGTTGAAAGAAAGAACGGAATGGATCATCCCTTTGCTCATTTTTTGCGTTCTCTTCGTCCTCCTTCTCTCCGGTCTCCCTTTTTCCCCAGGCTCGTGAGCACCCCAAGATCATCTTAAGAGGGTTCGACGGAATACCTCTCAACGTCGAGAGTAAGATCCCCTATAGTCCAAAGAAGACCTGTGGCGACTGCCATGACTACTTTCGCATTACGGATGGGTATCACTTCCAACAGGGCCGAACAGACGGGAAGGGGAATATTGTCATCAGCGATCTGTTCGATCCCGCGCATCCTTGGAACCTCTCTTCTGGAATGTTTGGCAAGCACTGACTCGCTTCTGCTGATTCGAGCCAGTTGGCTCGGAAAGTGAATGAGTCCCCATCGGACATTGATAAGTCCGTATTCTCCTTCATCAAGAATTGTGGAGCTTGCCACCCTGGAGGAGGTTTTGGCGAATTCGATCGCCGAGGCAATCTCTATTTCAGTGAGGAAACACAGAGAGTCGGAGTTGAGGCTTCCCAGGAAAGTTTCCTGTTTGATGGCGACTACACCCCCTACACCTCGGGAGACATCAATGTCCGAGCGCCCTGGGACCAGAGTGGTGTGAGCGAGGCGGATTGTCTGATTTGCCATTTGAAAGGTTACGCCTGGAAGGAACGGGCAGAGGCTTTGCGGGCAGGGGTTTTCAAGTACGGCCCAACCGTCGGAGCAGGCTGGGCGGCGCTCAAGTTCGACCAGGGAGAAGCAGAGGCTCCCAAAATGGATGAGACAACGGTGGACTATTCGAAAAAGGAGATCGCTGATTTCGAGACTCTTCACCTTCAGATCGTCCGAAAGCCCTCCGATGAGAGTTGTTGGGCCTGTCACGCGGTCTCCGACGGAAAAAAGAGAGGGCGCCAATGGAGTACCGAAACGGATATCCATAAAGCCAAGGGAGTTCACTTGTCTCTCTTGCCATCCGAGTGACCCCGACCATAACTTTGCCAAAGGGGATACCCTTCAGGAGACTGTCCGTGATGACCTCGACAACACCATGAACTCCTGCGAAGACTGCCACTACAAAGGCAAAGACAGGAAAGCGCCGAGGTATCGCCACCCCTTCTCACCTCGCCACATGAAGAGAATTGCCTGCCAGACCTGTCATATTCCGTATCAGTCGGCTTCAGCCGATCTTGTTTATGATCTGGCATCCACAGGATCGTCCACAACCTATGACACGTCTCGCTTTCTCACGGGCAGCCCGGTGGATCCCAAACCCTCTCTGACTGAAACCTCTTCACCTGTGTGGTTCCCCCAACTCAGGGAATTCAAGGGACGAATCGTGCCTGTCAAGACCTTGATTGTCACCTACTGGGGAGATCTCGATGAACAGACCCAGAGCGTGAGACCGATTCCTCTGTGGAAGATCCGTGGGGTTAAGAGGCCGCCCCTGAAAGATGACGATGGCGACGGGATTCCAGAAGTCAACACGCTCGATGAGATCAAAAGCCACCTTAAAGTCCTGAAGTCGAATGACCCTTATGGAAACCCGGTGTCTCAATCGCCCGTGTTGGTCAAAGGGGGATTTCTTTACCGTCTCGATAAGAAAGGAGATGTCGAGAAGGTCAAACATGAACAGGCAAAACCCATTGACTTCTCTCTCAGTCACAACGTGGTTTCAGGCTCGAGCGTACTGGGAGCCCACGGTTGTAAAGACTGTCACACCAAGAATTCTCCTTTCTTTCTCAGAAAGATTCTTACCGACCCCTTGAATGAGAATGGAAGACCGGTGTACTCAGAAGCCTGGGAACGATTCGGCATCGATAGAGAAAAACTCGATCGCCTCCTCTTGGAACCGTAAAGCCTGTCGTTCCAATAGGAGGAATGGCTTCACTTCATAGGACTTTTCTTGACGCTCACTTTTTTGATGAGTCGTGGCTCAATCTTAAGGAGGAGGATATGAAAGAAGGCTCGACCAAGACGATGACCCTTCACTATGGCTGGATTGTGATGGGCATGGGTCTATTGACGACGATTGGGACTCATGGATTTGCTCGGATGGCCTACACGCTCATCCTTCCTTCAATGAAAGATGGACTCCAGCTCAACTATGCCCAACTGGGACTCCTCGGAACGGGTAATTTTATCGGCTATCTCACTCTCGCCATCATCGGTGGGTTTCTGGCCGCAAGATTTGGGACACGAATCGTCATCAGTCTTTCCCTGATTCTTATGGGAATCACCATGATCCTCACCGGCTTTGCTCAAACTTTCAGCTTTGCCTTCGCCATGCGCCTTCTCACAGGATTTGGGTGCGGGGCCGCCTACGTGCCGGCCATGGCTCTTGGATCTTCTTGGTTTACCGTCAAGCGGAGAGGATTTGCTGCGGGAATCGTTTCAGGTGGAATCGGCGTTGGGACATTCATTGCCGGGCTCATCGTCCCTGCCATCCTTAAGAGCTACGGGCCAGAGGGCTGGAGGTTTTCCTGGTACTATCTGGGAGGACTCGTGCTGGTGATCTCCGGAATTGTGTATGTCTTTGTTCGGAGCCGACCCGAAGAAAAGGGTCTGATGCCGATTGGGTCTGAAGAGAGAACTCCTCCTCCAAAACCTCAGGGAGACGCTAAAAAGGCAACTTCTCTCCAGTGGGGTTTGGTTTACCGGGTCAAAAGCGTCTGGTATCTGGGATTTGTCTACCTGATGTACGGATTCTCCTATGTCATCTACATGACTTTCTTTGGAGCGTACCTGGTTAAAGAAATGGGATTGAGTCAGGCTCAAGCAGGAGGACTCTGGGCCATGGTGGGTGGCCTCAGCATCTTCTGCGGCGTGATTTGGGGTGGGATTTCTGATCTTCTTGGCCGAAAATACGGCTCTGCCTTGGCCTACCTCACCCTTGCCGTTGCCTATACACTCTTTGCCTTGATGAAGTCACCGGTAGGCTTTTATGCTTCGGCCATTGTCTTCGGTCTGACGGCCTGGAGTATTCCGACCATCATGGCGGCTGCAGCCGGAGACTATGTCGGCCCTGCCCTCGCTCCTGCAGGATCTAGGATTCATCACACTCTTCTTTGGAATTGGCCAGGCGCTTGGTCCAGCGGTCGGAGGTTATCTCAGGGATACCACCGGGTCTTTTGTGATCCCCTTTCTTCTGGCCAGTGCTGTTTCGTTGGTGGGAATGATCTCTTCCCTCTATCTTAAGAAGCCGACCCAGGGCTGAGTCAACCCTTCGACTCCCCGGTTGAAAGGCCGGGGCTTGCTCAGGGTTGACCTTGAGTTGCGCTCCTTCACCCCGTCTTCAAAGACGGGGCTTGGCGCGGCCGAACAGGTCAAGAATTGCGGATGGCTCATTTCGAAGATGACCAATCTTTGGAGTCCACGTCCAAAACCATCACTGTCCTGCATTTCCGTCCCCAGGGTCTGGTTTTTTCAGGAACAAAATCCCGTTTCCCATTGTCTAAGAACTAAAACCCATATAGAAGGAGATCCCGTCATGAAAAAGTTGGCAATCTTAATCGTTCTTCTTCCCTTGTTTTTCCTTAACCAGGGATACGCCACGCCGTTGGACAGCTCTCTCAAGGACCAGCAAGACGTGGCGGTCACCATCTACAATTCGAACATCGGCCTTGTAAAAGACACACGGCTCATCCATTTGGGATTAGGGATCACCGAGCTGAAATTCATGGATGTGGCTGCCAAGATCGACCCAACGTCTGTCCATATCCAATCCCTCCTGGAGGGCTCGAGCCTCAATGTCTTGGAACAGAATTACGAATACGACCTTCTCAATCCCCAGAAACTTCTCGAAAAGTTCGTCGGTCAGAGAGTTCAGCTCGCGACCCTGAACCCCGAGACAAAAAAAGAAGAAATTCTGGACGCCCTCCTTCTTTCCACACAGGGGGGGAATATCTTTCAGATCGGAGACACGATCTCCATTGGCCATCCGGGCCGAATTCTTCTCTCGCGAATCCCTGAAAATCTCATTCCTCAGCCTACCCTCGTTTGGCTGCTCGAAAACAAGCTTTCCCGGCCTCAGAAAGTGGAGGCCTCCTACCTCACGTCTGGAATTAGCTGGAAGGCAGACTATGTTGCTGTTCTAGACCCATCAGACACTCGAATGGATATCACGGGTTGGGTCACCATCGACAACAAGAGCGGCGCAACCTATCAAAACGCTCTCTTGAAATTGGTGGCAGGCGATATTCACCGAGTTCAACCGGAATTGAGAATGGACCGGATGGTGGCCAAGACCACTGCAAAAGAAGTCAGTCCTCAGTTCAAAGAAGAGGAGTTCTTTGAATATCATCTCTACACATTGGACCGAAGGACAACGGTCAAGGACAACCAGACAAAACAGATGACCCTTCTCGATGCGAACCAGGTCCCCGTGAAAAAGCTCTTCATCTTCTCTGGAGTCCCCCAGTACTACTTCTCTCGAACCGATCAAAGAACCGGCAAGCAAAAAGTGGGGGTCTTTCTTGAACTGGTCAATTCCGAGAAAAATAATCTGGGGATCCCCCTTCCGAAAGGAACCGTGCGCGTCTATAAACAGGATAAAGACGGAAGCCTCCAATTTGTGGGCGAAGACCAAATTGATCACACCCCCAAGGATGAGAAGTTCAAGCTGAAGATCGGAGAGGCCTTCGATGTGGTAGGTGAAAGAGTTCAGACCGACTATAAACGTCTTGGAGACAATCTCTTCGAGGTTGCCTTCGAGGTGAGCCTGAGGAATCACAAGAAAGAAGACGTCAGAGTCTTAGTCGAGGAACCGATCCCCGGGGATTGGGAGATGCTCTCCAACACGCACTCCTATGAAAAAGTGAGTGCCCGTCTCATCCGATTCGACATCCCCGTGGCAAAGGATACCGAAGCAAAGGTTAAATACAGGATTCGCTTTCGGTACTAAACCATTTTGAAATGAAGCTCTCCGCCCACCCCGTTAAGACGGGGCAGGCACGCTGGGGCTTCCGGGAAATGTAGATGTGATTATAGGGTCGGCTTTCTTCCCCGCCTGCGTGCCTACCGGCAGGCAGGCGGGGCATCCAGCCAACTTGCCCGTGAGGTGAGACTGCGTGACTGCGGGTGCGATGGGCCGCCCTCCAGGCCTATCGCACTCCAGCATGACTACTGAAACATTACTCATCCGAGACGAATTTACTCTTTCCCACGTTCACTTCATGTTATACTATCCCGTAAATCTAATGTACTATTCTCGGACAATTCTGTGTTCCCATTGACCGGCAAGTGCCCCTTGACCCCGCCCTTGAGGGCGGCGGTCAAGGGGCACAATATAAAAGAAAGTACCTTACCGGGAAGCCACGCCCTTTAGGGCGTGGAGCTTCACTCCAGTTGTGGTTCAAACAAGGGTATGAAAAGTACACATCCTGCGCAAATATCCCTTCGCTATTTGGCTGAACAGGCTTTCTCAAGGGCGGCGGGAGCACCCCTCATACTTGGAAATTCTATACGTCTTCTGAGAGACGCCACCGAAAACTATCCTGTTTGGCTCGAGGCCATTCGATCCGCAGAGCGCTGGATTCACTTCGAAAGCTATATCATTGCCAACGACTCCACAGGCCGCGAATTCATCGAGGCCCTTGTAGCCAAGGCCCGCGGAGGTGTCCGCGTCCGGGTCGTCTACGACTGGATGGGCACGAAGAGATATCCTTGGAGCCGATTTTGGATGCCCCTCACCAAGGCGGGTGGAGAGGTGCGCTGTTTCAACCCCCCTCGGCTCGACAGTCCTTTAGGCTGGTTGAGTCGCGACCACCGGAAGATGATCGCTGTAGACGGACAGGTTGGTTACGTCACAGGCCTCTGCGTGAGTAGCAAGTGGCAAGGTGATCCAAGTCGGGGCATCGACCCCTGGCGGGATACAGGAGTCGAAGTCCAAGGACCCGCAGTGTCTGACATCGAACGGGCCTTCGCCCAGGTCTGGGCAGCCACAGGACCAGAACTGCCAGAAGATGAACTTCCCGACAGTGACTGCATTCCAGTTACGGGGGAGACGGCCCTTCGCGTGATCGCAACCGCACCCAACACGACAGGACTCTACCGATTGGATCAACTCATTGCGGCTTTGGCAAGGCAGACCCTGTGGCTTACGGACGCCTACTTTGTGGGTATAGCCCCTTATGTCCAGGCTCTTCGCGCCGCGGCCTCAGACGGCGTGGATGTGCGGCTCCTCGTCCCCGGTGCGAGTGACATTCCGCTACTGAAACCTTTGACGCGGGCTGGATACCGACCCCTGTTGGAGTCAGGAATCCGGGTCTTCGAGTGGAACGGGACCATGCTGCACGCGAAAACAGCTGTTGCAGACAGCCATTGGGCACGGGTGGGCTCGACCAATCTCAACCTTTCCAGTTGGATCGGGAATTACGAACTCGACGTGGCTGTCGAGGATGAGCGGTTCGCCCAAACCATGGAGCGAATGTACCGAGAAGACCTATCCCATGCAACGGAAATCGTCTTGAGCCCAAAACGAAAGCTGCAACAAACCTCTCAATTACAGCGACAACGGATCAGAGGAGGTCGTGGAAGTTCAAGCCGGGCAGCCGCAGGAGCGCTGCGCATCGCCAACAGTATTGGTGCGGCCATCACCAGCAAGCGCGTCCTCGGCCCGGCTGAAGCCAAAATCACAGGGGTGACTGGAGCCCTGCTGCTGGCCATTGCAGTGATTGCCGGTATTTGGCCCATGGTGGTGGCAATACCGCTTGCCTTGGTGACGGGTTGGATTGCTGTTACACTCCTGGTCAAGGCCTGGCGACTCAGGCGACTCGGGAAAAACGAGACCCATCGCGAGTGAAGCCGACAAAAAGACACTCCGCCTGACATGATTCAAATCCTAATCACCATGAGTGAAGCCCTCCGTAACCGAAAGGATCTTCGATGAAGCCTCAGAAAAACAAAACCAAGATCGTTTGTACCATCGGACCCGCCTCCGAGTCGCCTGAGATCATGGAGCAGATGATCGAAGCGGGAATGAACATTGCGAGGCTCAATTTTTCTTATGGTGACGTCGCCACGCACAAAAGGGTGATTGAGCATCTTCGGGCTGCGTCAGCGGCCACAGGTCGCAGGATTACCCTCATGGCAGATTTACCGGGTCCGAAAGATGCGAATCGGAATGATTGCACCAGAACCTGTCGAACTCAAACCAGGAGACACGTTTACCTTAACCACGGACAGCGTCGTCGGGGATAGGAGCCGCGCCTCCGTTTCCTTTCCTCGCCTTCCCAACGCCGTAAAACCAGGAGATGCACTCTATCTCAATGATGGGTTCATTGAACTCGAGGTCGCTGAGGTAAGAAAAAACGATGTGATCTGCAAGATAAGAGTCGGGGGTGAGCTCCGCTCTCGAAAGGGGCTTAACCTGCCGGGGATTGACCTAGGACTCCGTGCGTTCACCGACCGGGATCACGAATGGTTGAGATTTGCAAAGGAACAGAATGTGGACGCCATCAGTCAGTCTTTTGTGGAGTCGGGAGCGGATATGGCAGCGGTCCGCGAGGCAGCCGCCTCAATGGAGTACCGCCCGTTTCTGATTGCAAAGATTGAGCGCTCCAGAGCACTCGACCAGATCGACCGAATCCTTGAAGAAACCGACGGGATGATGATTGCACGGGGCGATCTCGGCGTGGAAATACCGATCGAAGAGATCGCCGTGGCTCAGAAGCAACTGATGCGGAAGGCAAACATGCTCGGTAAACCCGTCATCACAGCGACGCAGATGTTGGAGTCGATGACCGACCATCGGCGGCCGACGCGAGCGGAGGCGACCGACGTTGCCAACGCGATCCTTGACGGGACAGACTGTGTCATGCTTTCAGAAGAATCGGCCACTGGAAAGTATCCTGTCGAATCGGTTGCCATGCTTGCAAGCATTGCCAGAGCCATCGAGCCCCACCGGCCTAGCCATGATGTGAGGGACACGTTGACGTCAATCCCCCTCGGCAGCGACGTAACTGCCGGCGACTTGATATCTCTCAGCGTCGAGAATGTCTTGCAGAGGATGGATCTTGCGACAGTCCTTGTGCCAAGCCGAAGCGGTGCAACGGTCAGACGTCTGGCACGACTGAGGCTGCCAGTCTGGATTACAGCAGTGAGTGCCTCCGAGTCCACCTGCCAGGGACTCCAGCTCTCCTACGGTGTTCACCCCGTTCACGAACCAGAGGATCCAGAGAACTGGAGTGACTACGCGAGAGAGTGGGTGAGAGCCCATGGTCTCGAAGGAAGAACCGTGCTTCTCATCCAGGGACCCTCTCCAAAACACCCGGAGGCGAACCACCGGATGGAAATTGTAGATCTCAAGAGATAAGAAGATCCTTGTAACCGATTGGGTTGCGGGATTCAGGCAGTTACGTTAAGAAATCTTTAGGCGGCCCAGGTCAGGGCGAAATCAAAACAAGGAGGTAACCGAAATGAAATCATCATGGATTCAACTGGGCGTTATCCTTTTGGTGGCGGGGCTGATGATCTCGTATTCGAATGCATGGGGGGCCGATTGGAAGGAATTTGCCGATGCGACGTCAGGGACCTTCTACTACGACGCAGCTAGCATCCGTTCCCCCTCCACAGGGATGGTGAGGGTGTGGATCCACAATGTCACGAAACATGAAGCAAGTCTAATTGAATTCAACTGCAAAGGCGGAAGTTATCGCGTGTTGGATCTCGTGGAGTATGACGAAGCCGGACGCATCAAAAACCGCCATGACTATTCCGACAATCCTAATTGGTTAACGATCTCTCCGAAATCGGTTCCGGAACCTCTCCAAACCCTTGTGTGCCGTTAAAGGAAAGACATTAGCCGAGGACGTCGAGATGACGTTATCGAAGACTTGGGTGCACTAAGAAACATATCAGAACAGATCAGAATACATTATTTGGCAGTTAAATGCCTGAATGGAGGTGTCATATCATGAGCAATCTGGAACTACTTAATCCACAGAACTCTGCCGTAATCTTCATCGACTTTCAGCCCCAGATGGTCTTCGGTGTCGCCAGCATCGATCGTCAAACACTATTCAATAACGTCATCCTCCTGGCCAAAGCGGCAAAAATCTTCAAGGTGCCGACCATTCTCACTACGGTGGAGTCTAAAAGCTTCTCCGGCAATATGTGGCCGCAGCTCCTTGACCTCTTTCCCAACCAGGAGCCGGTCGAACGGAGCTCCATGAACTCGTGGGAGGACGAGAAATTTGTTGCAGCAGTGAAGGCTACCGGGAGGAAGAAACTGGTCATGGCGGCCCTCTGGACCGAGGTCTGTCTGGCCTTTCCAGCCCTGGAAGCGATGAAAGCGGGCTATGAGGTCTATGCTGTCGAAGATGCGTCGGGCGGCACCAGCATCACCGCACATAATGCTGCCATGCGGCGCATCGAACAGGCGGGCGCAGTACCGATGACTGCTCTTCAGATCCTTCTTGAGTACCAACGGGACTGGGCGCGCAAGGAAACCTACGACGCCGTCATCGAGGCAGTGAAGGAACACTGCGGCGCCTACGGCCAGGGATGCGAATACGCGTACACCATGGTGCATGGCGCACCCCCCAGCCGGAAAGGATCGGGACATTGATGCGATGGAAAACCCGGCGAACGAAACCGGCCCGTTAACGGTAGTCGTCACCTGGCGGGTTCGGAAGGGACGCGAAAGGGAGTTCGAGGCGTGGCGCCATGAGATTGCGGACGCCGCCCTCAAATTCCCAGGCCACATGGGAGTCAACGTGATCCTCCCCAGCGGCGCCGAGACGGGAGTATGTGGTGATCTTCCGATTCGATACGTACGAGCACCTGCGTGCCTGGCAGGAGTCGGACATCCGTCGGGAGCTGCTGAAAAAGGCCGAACCGTTCAGGGAGACTCCACCATCATACCGTCTGGAGAGCGGCCTGGAGTACTGGTTTTCGCCGCCTGGGTCCCGACATCCCCTCCGCGCTGGAAAATGGCTCTGGTCACCGTCCTGGGTGTTTGGCCGGCCAGCATGCTGGTTTCGTGGCTGCTGACTCCTCTTATACGTGGACTGCCTTCAGCCCTGCAAGGCACTCCTGTCAGCTGTAGGCATAGTAATTCTGCTCACCTGGGTGATCATGCCGTTACTGGTGAAAATTCTCAAACGTTGGCTGTAATCGCCTGTAAGGGAGGTCAATAAATATGAACGCACCTGAACTGATTTTGTATAATGGGAAAATCACTACCCTCGATAGTGCCCATCCTCAGGTTTCGGCTGTTGCCATAGCCGGTGGACGCATAGCAGCCACAGGCGGAGAAGAGCTTCTCGGAACTGCCAATGATAAGACACAGCGGATCGACCTTAAAGGGCGGCGAGTCATTCCAGGGCTCAACGATTCGCATATGCATGTGATCCGCGGCGGTCTCAGTTACAACGCTGAGCTGCGTTGGGACGGCGTTCCCTCCCTCGCCGACGGCTTGCGGATGCTGAAAGAGCAGGCGCAACGCACTCCTCCCGGCCAATGGGTTCGGGTCATAGGCGGCTGGAGCGAATTTCAATTCGCCGAGCGTCGCATGCCCACGCTCGAGGAAATTAACGCCGTCTCCCCCGATACGCCGGTTTTTGTCCTGCACCTATATTGCCGCGGAATATTGAACAAGGCTGCGCTGCGGGCCTGTGGCTATACGAAAGACACCCCGAATCCGCCCTCCGGTGAAATCCAGCGCGACGCAAACGGCAACCCCACCGGTCTTCTCATCGCCCGTCCCAACGCCGGCATTCTTTACGCCACCGTCGGCAAGCAACCGAAGCTGCCGCCCGAACATCAAATGAATTCTTCGCGTCACTTCATGCGCGAGTTGAATCGCCTTGGCCTCACGAGCCTGGTCGATGCGGGTGGCGGATCGCAAATCTACCCGGATGACTACGCGATCATTGAGGAACTTCACAGGCGGGGCGAAATGACCGTGCGCATGGCCTACAACATTTTCACGCAAAAACCCAAAGAGGAGAAAGAGGATTTCCTTCGTTGCATGAAGCTGACCGCGCCCGGCAAGGGTGACGATTTCTATCGCTGCAACGGCGCTGGAGAAATGCTGGTTTATTCGGCGGCGGATTTCGAAGATTTTCTGGAACCCCGGCCCGACCTCCCGTCCAACCTGGAGAAGGACCTGACAGAGGTCGTTTCGCTGTTGGCCGCCAATAAATGGCCGTTCCGCATTCACGCGACCTATGACGAAAGCATCTCCCGCATGTTGAACGTGTTCGAAGAGGTGAACCGCGAAATCCCCTTCAAAGGAACAAAGTGGTTCTTCGATCATTGCGAAACCATCTCCGACCGCAGCCTCGAACGCGTCAAAGCGTTGGGAGGCGGCATTGCCATCCAGGACCGCATGGCCTTCCAGGGCGAGTATTTCCTGGACCGTTATGGGAAGCAGGCGGCGGAGCGGACTCCGCCGGTTCGAAAAATGCTCGAACTTGGCATTCCCGTGGGGGCGGGCACCGATGCAACACGCGTGGCCAGCTATAACCCCTGGCTTTCTCTTTACTGGCTCGTTGCCGGGAAAACCATCGGCGGCGCCGCGCTCTATCCCGAGGCAAACCGTTTGAGCCGGGAGGAAGCATTGAAGCTCTATACCCAAGGCAGCAGTTGGTTTTCGGGTGAAAGCGGCAAGAAAGGGGCAATCGCCATCGGCCAACTGGCGGATGTCACCGCGCTCACCGAAGATTACTTCTCCGTGCCGGAAGAGAAAATCAAGGGAATCGAATCCGTCCTTACCATTGTTGACGGGAAGATTGTTTACGGTGCTCAGGAATTTCAGGGCCTTGGCCCGGCACCGCTGCCCGTGCTGCCGGAATGGTCACCCATAAAGGTTTATGGCGGGTATGGGGCGCCATTAGACGTTCGCAAAGCTGCTCGCGCCGGTGTCCCGGTTCTCCAGCACCAGCATACCGCTGAGTGCCATGCGCACGGCTGTCTCCATGCTGCCCATCAACTCTTGGTCGGCATCAAGGCCGCCGCTCCCCGCTATAGCGATTTCTGGGGTCTGGGCTGCGACTGCTTCGCCTTTTGAGCGAAGGTCCAATTAAAGTAAACATAAAGCATAGCAGGTCATAGAGTATAGTTTAGATTTTCCTTGATGTATGTTAATCTCAAAAAGTGAAGCTCCCCGCCCCTGCCAACAGGCAGGAAGGCGGGGCATCCAGCCGACTTGCCCGTGAAAAAGAAACGAAAAGTTTAACTTTTAGTTTATAGTTGATCGCTCTTAACGGTTTTTATTACTCCGACGGTTGCAGGAAGCCCGAAAGGGGTAATTACCCTCTTGATCAGCCTCGGGATATATCACAATATGGTTTATGAAATGTCTTAGAGAAATAAGCAGAGCAGGCGGAAGCATCGACATTCACTGATAGGAGGATGCACCTATGAATATGAAATGGCTTGCCAAGTACGCGGACCACTCTTACGCCCTACTGCGTATCGTGACAGGATTCATGTTCTCTTTCCACGGCGCCCAGAAGATCCTGGGCGTTCTTGCCGAGATGCAGCCACCGGTGGGGTCCCAGCTTTGGATCGGCGGAATTATCGAGCTGTTCGGAGGGCTCATGGTGTTGCTGGGATTTCAAACCCGCGTGGCGGCATTTCTCTGCAGTGGTATGATGGCTGTGGCTTATTTTCAATTCCACTGGAAGTTTCAAACGGGATCGGCGCTCTTTCCAGCAATAAACAAAGGCGAGTTGGCCGTTCTCTACTGCTTTATTTTTCTCTTGATCGCCTGTCGGGGCGGGATCAAATGGTGCCTGGACAAGAAGGATTGAGAAAGCCGATGCGGAGAATGAGATATGAGAAAAACCATGCCGGCAATATTCTTTGGTCACGGTAACCCCATGAACGCGCTACAGCACAATGCCTGGACTGACGGCTGGTCTGCTATAGGTCAACAGATCCCCAAACCCAAAGCCGTGCTTGCCGTGTCTGCTCACTGGTACCTACCGGCCTGTGCGGTAACAGCCAATGTCAATCCTCCCACAATCCACGATTTTGGCGGCTTCCCGCGAGAACTTTATCAGGTCGAATATCCGGCACCCGGCAGTCCCGAACTTGCGCGGCAGGTTAAAGATCTGCTTGCCCCTGTTTCAGTAGGGCTTGATGAAAGTTGGGGACTGGACCACGGAACGTGGGCGGTACTCACTCACGTCTTTCCGAGTGCGGATATCCCCATCGTTCAACTGAGCATCGATGAGAGGCAACCGCCCCATTCCATTATGAATTGGGGAAACGGCTCGCGTCACTGCGGGAAGAAGGTGTTTTAGTCATCGGTAGCGGCAATATCGTGCACAATCTGCACGCCTACGCGTGGGGTAGACGAGAGGTTGGTCCTTTTGATTGGGCTGTGCGGTTTGAAAAACACGTGCGTGAGTTATTGGTCAAGGGCGACGATGCTCAGCTTGTCGCTTACAAGAGTTTCGGTCATGATGCGACGTTGTCCGTTCCGACGCCGGATCATTACTTACCGTTGCTCTATGTGCTTGGTCTTCGGAAAGACAAGGAACAGGTCAGTTTTCCGGTGCAAGGCGTCGATGGTGGGTCGGTCTCTATGCTTGCTGTCCAAATGGGCTGATCATGGTCGTCCAACGACGTGTTTCATCCGAATGCATACGGAAAGGAGGATCCTTATGACAAAAACGATCAAGTGGGAGAAGGATTTTGACCGAGTGTTGACCTTGGCACGATCAGAGAACAAAATGGTCTTGCTGGATTTTTTTAATCCCCTCTGAATTGGCTGCCAGCAGATGGGTGCAGTTACGTACCCCAATGAGAAGGTGATTGAACTCATCGAAAAGTATATGGTTCCAATCCAAGTATTGTTCGACTCTCAGCCCCTTGCTACGAAGTTCAATATCCAGTGGACACCGACGGTCATTACCCTTGATGAAGAAGGTAAGGAACATCACCGCACGATTGGCTTTTTGGCACCCGAGGAATTTATCCCGTCGTTAATGCTGGGTGTCGCAAAGTGTCATTTTGACCGGGAGAAGTTCAGCAAGGCCATACCCATGCTTGAGGAAATCTTGAAAAATCACCCAAAGAGTGAAGCGGCACCGGAAGCGGTTTATGTGCGTGGAGTGGCTCTCTATAAGAGCACGCATAAAGCAGACTTCCTTAAGGAGATTTACAAAAGGCTTCAGGCGGAATATCCTTCGAGCGAGTGGACGAAGCGGGCGAAACCCTACAGCCTTTTGTAGATAGCAATCATCTCGCCCTGGATATCAGACTAAGAAGGTTTACCGGAAAAGTGACAAAGGAAGGACGAGACTGTTCGCATGGAAATATATCCCCGTCTGATGAGTCTTTTATCCCCATTTACATTTGATAGGCCAATGGATACACTGAATGGTGTCCAGGTGTGATGTTGGGTGAAATCGGAAGGAGGGTCCTATGAGTGAAACAAGCAGAAAAGGGGCTATAATGTTTGTGGTGGTTGTTTTTCTATCGGCGGTGATGTTGACGTCAGGCATCTCCCCTGTCTCGGCAGACGACAGGCAGGATGCCTACCAGTTAATCGACAAAGCAAGGTTTGCTCTGGAGGACTTCATCAGCGACAAAAACATGGAAGCCTTCCATGACCTCGTTAAAAAGGCGAAGGGGTTGCTCATCACTCCGCAGCTTCTCAAAGGCGCTTTCATTATTGGAGCTTCAGGAGGCACGGGAGTCTTTCTGGCTCGCGATGAAAAGACCGGGCAGTGGACGGGTCCTTCCTTTCACACGATCGGCGGAGCCAGTTTTGGCCTGCAGATCGGTGGCCAGGCCTCTGAGGTGATCCTTGTGGCGATGACCCAGCGAGGCGTCACAACTCTGCTATCGAATAGTGTCAAGCTCGGAGCCGATGCGGGTCTTGCACTTGGGCCAGTCGGAGCCGGAGTGCAAGCTTCGAGTGCCAATCTCAGCGCTGACATTCTCAGCTTCGCGCGCTCAAAAGGACTCTACGGCGGCATCTCCCTTGATGGAGCGGTGGTGGATGTCCGCGAAGGGCTGAACGAAGCCTATTATGGGAAAAAAGTGACGCCCACGGATATCTTCATCCGGCATGCGGTGTCGAATCCGCACTCTGCCGGGCTGATCCAGGCTGTCGAGAAAGCGACGGGACATAAGTAATTTTTTTACAGAGGCTGTTGAGGAAGGGATAATGGTGTATAGAACACCCAATCCTGGAGTCGGTCAAGGCTTATCTCACGTACGAAAGGAGGTTATTATGAAGCGAATGAGGTTTACAAAGTGGTTCGGATTATCTCTTGTTGTCCTCCTTCTCTTTCCACTGGCGAATGCCCTGGCAGAGGATGGAGACATCCTGATTGGAGAAGAGGTGTCGTTCTTCACCCTTCCCTCCACTGAAGATCGAGCAATCAATTACCTGAATGAGTATTATGGAAAGCATCACCTGATCCTGACCTTCTTCCCAGCGGCCTTCACCCCCACCTGAACAGGCGAGATGGAGGGTCATCAGAGGAATCTTTACCTCTATGACCGCTTCAACACCCGCGTCGTGGGTGTCAGCGTCGATGATGTGACTACACTAAAGTATTGGGCGAAGAGCCTTGACGTAACCTTTCCTCTCCTCTCCAATGTGACCGGCTTCTTGGGCAGCTCCTTCGGAGTATCTCCCTCGCCGGAGATCAAGGGGTACCCTGTCTTTGGCCGAAGGACCGTGATCGTCGACAAGGCGGGAATCATCCGCTATGTCAAAGATGGTTCACCGGATTTTAAAGACATTCTTCTCTTCCTTAAGAAACTGAACCAGGAAGGAGGGAAGTCATGAGAAGAAAAACCTTCGTGATCTTTTGTTGTCTCTCGTTCATTGCCCTTTGGATGGTGGGTTGTGCGACGACGGAGAGATCTGGAAAGTCTAAGGTGAAGTGGACCTCCCAGGGAACCGTGATCTGGGATGACGAGTTCGAATTTTTGCCTCCTCCAAAGGAGTGGAACATCATCACGGTGGAGGTAGGCGGTGAGTTCGGTTTTGGATTCATGAGAGTGGAAAAAGGAGCTTTTCCTTCCCAGTCCACCTTTGTCTATGACGAGGAACCCTTCGGCTGTTCTACGAAATTTGAGGACCGAGAAGAGGAGTTCTTCAAGCGATACCTCTGGACAACCGCCATGACCTTGGACATGAGGATTCTCGAAAAGAAGAAGGTGACGGTGGTGGGAGGTGAAGGGTTAGCGGTTGTTGCCGAGGGTCAAGATCCTGTGAAGAAGGAGAAGGTGAAGTCGAAAGTGGTCTTCGGAAAGCGAGGGGAACGTGTCGTGTCCTGGTACCTTACGCAATGGAGGACAATTGACGGATCTTACGACGACTCAGCCTTTGAGGTCTTCGATAAATTCTGGGGATCCTTCAAGTACTTGAAAAAATCCTTCTATGAAGCCCTGTGATCTAAGTTTGAACCGGCTCACAGGTACAGATTAACCGAAAAAGGGTGGGGACGATTGTCCCACCCTTTTTTCTGGACAAATCCCTACAAGACCGGCCTTTGCCTTTCTTCCATCCCCTTCCTTTCATCCACCGTCCACAGAATGACCATTCCCACAACAAAGAACAGAAGGACAGAAAGGATCCCTGATTGGACGTTTCCTGTGATGGCGATGAGAATGCCATAGACTAAAGGGCCAAAGACAGAAGCGAATCGTCCGGAAACGGCAAAGAACCCGAAGAATTCAGCACTGTTCTCCTCTGGAGTGAAGAGGCCCTGAAGGGAGCGGGAGGCGGCTTGGCTTCCACCGAGAACGACACCGGCTAAGGCGCCGAGAATCCAATATTCCGTTAGCGGATCGAAAAAGATTCCGAGCGTGAAAGCCCAAATCGCGATGAAGGACCAGATTCCCAGGGAGATCATCACCGTTTTCTTGTTCCCAATCGCATCGGCCAAAAATCCAAAGGCCACTGATCCGAAGAAGGCAATCCCCTGGATCATCAGGAAGAAGAGAATGATTTCCTCTGTTCTCATCCCCAGCACGTGAGCCCCAAAAATAGAAGCCATGACAATAACGGTCTCGATGCCATCATTATAAATGAGGAAGGCGATGAGAAACTTTGTCAGTTCCCGAAACGTCCTGATGCGATGAAAGGTATGCCTGAGACGTTCAACTCCCTGACGGAACCGGTTTCCTTCCGTTGACGGGATTTCCTTTCTTCTCTCCCTTAACAAAAGGAACGTGGGAAGAGAGAAGACAAACCACCAAAGGGCCACCGAAAGAAAACAGTCTTGAACGGTAAAATAGCCCTCTGGGCGCCTGAGCCACCCAGGATACTTGAGCATGATGAGGTTGATGGCGAGAAGCGATCCTCCTCCGACGTATCCCAATGCCCACCCAAGGCCTGAAATTCGGCCGATAGTTCTAGGCGTTGAGATCTCGGGAAGAAAAGCATTGTAGAAGACATTCCCACAGGCGAAACCCACGTTGGCCAGCAGGAAGAAGCACGCCCCTGTCCACACGTCCCCTTCGTGGACACAGTAGAGAAGGCCGGTGAACAGAATGGCGCCATAGCAAGAGATCATGAGGAAACGTTTCTTTGAACCGGATGTGTCAGCTAAAGCTCCTAGAAAGGGAGAAAGAATGGCTGATATCGCCATGCTGAGAGAAACGACAAACGTAAAAAAGGAGGCCCCATGCAGGTGAAGTCCGAGGAGATGGATTCCCTTCTCACCTCCTGCAACCACAGTGGCAAAGTACTGATTGAAGATCACGGCGAGAATAGTGGTGGCAAAGGCTGAGTCTGCAAAGTCGAACATGGCCCAGCCAAAAATCTCTCGTTTTTGAACTGTCATAGATTGATTCCATGAATGGAGCCCCACGGGCAAAGCCCGCGGTACCTCCATGAAAACACCCTCCTGCGCCCCCGGGCGCCGAAGTCCTTCGGTGCCCAGGCTCCAAGGCTTCGGAGGGTTATCCGCGAGTGGCGAAATCCGCCGAAGCTGCAAGATCTCGATTCAGGAATAGTACGGACACCTCTCACGCATTCATCCACGGGCAAAGCCCGTAGCCTTCTGCGTAGGCGGATAAAAAAAGCGTTCCAGCCAACGCCGGAACGCTTTTTTGTTGTTTTACGCCATGCGCTATGCCCTATGCACTATGCGTCTCTTCGTTAGATCGTCCTGATCTCCTGACGCATGAAGACCGCGTAGCATACGCCAAAGCAAAGAAGCGTGATCGCCACCAGCGTCACCATGTGGGGCATGACGATGGCCAGGCTCTGAAGTAAGGGCAAGGGGCTTTGAAACCGGGATAACGAGATTCTCTCCAAAGGACCCATGAGAATCAGCGAACTGGTCGTTTTTCTCATGGGGTCGAGAATGGTAGAGGTCGCTTCACTGTAAAGGGTCATGGGAGAAAAAAGTGAGATTGCTTCCTGAACCTTCGCGTTCTTGACGACCAACTGCGGATCAACCATTCCTGCAGTCTGCTGACCGATCGGCGCGACCGCATCAGCCACGAAACCGGCCCCAAGACTAATAAAAAAGGAGAAGAAGATCCAAACAGCCAACGACGCCAGGGCCGACGTGGCGGTGCTCCGGAAGATCACCGAGAAGAGGATCGAAATCCCCAGCCAGAAAGAGATGTAGAGAATGCTCATGACGAGGTAGATCGCAAGCCGCCACAACTCTTCCGCTCCTGGAACGATTCCGGTGAGAGGAAGTCCCAGTCCCGTGATGATGAGGACGATCGAAACCAAGATGATCGTGATAATCGCCACTCCCGACAGGAACTTTGCGTTGATGATCGAATCACGATAGATGGGCTGAGAAACGAGTTTGCTCAATGTCCTCGAAACCCTCTCCCGGTTGATCGAATCGAATCCCAAGATAATGCCAATGAGGGGACCGAAGAAGCCTAAGAATTGGGCAAAGGAAAAAAACTTTCCCGTGGCCGTAAAAAGAAGCAGGAAAAGAAGGGTCGGTTTGGGTAATCCCCTCACTTCTTCTTTGATGGCCATTCCCACCATGGAGGCCACGATCACCCCGACCATGACAATGAGAGCCGAGATCAGGAGGAACCGAGTGCTGCTGAACTGGTCCTCCATTTCTTTTCTGAAGATTGTGAGAATTCCGTGCACTTCAGACCTCCTTAAAGTACTTCATGTAAATCTCTTCGAGGGTGTAGCTCTCTCTGTCCACACCCAACTTGTTCTTGGCCAACTCCTGAATGGGACCCACAGCGACCAGAGTCCCCTTGATCATGATGCCCACTCGGTCGCAGATCCTCTGCACTTGCTCGAGAAGATGAGAAGAAAAGAAGACCGTCATCTTCTTTTCTTTGCTCAGGGATCGAATGAGGTCGAGCATCCGATTCGTTCCGTCTGGATCGAGTCCAATGGTCGGTTCGTCCAGAAAAATGAGTTTGGGCTCCTTCACCAGGACTTCGGCAATCCCAAGGCGCTGTCTCATTCCCTTGGAATAGGTTCCCACCTTCTTCGTCGCCTCTTCCGTCAACCCCACCAACTGGAGGAGATCATCAATCTTCTTGCTGGAGACGCTGTCGGGAATACGGTTCAGTCTGGCTACATAGCGAAGATTCTCTCTCGCATTCATGTCGTCGTAGAAGCCCACATTCTCCGGCAGATATCCCACGTTTTCTTTGACCCGGAGAGGATCCCGAGCCGGATCGTGGCCACACACCCGGACTTTTCCTGCGCTCGGCTCTGTCAGGCCGAGGAACATGAGAAGGCTGGTCGTCTTACCCGCACCGTTCGGACCGAGAAATCCAAAGATCTCCCCTTCCCGGATTTGAAGGGTCAAGTGATCAACGGCAGTAAACCCGTCATATCTTTTGGTCAGCTCTTCTGTTTCGATGATCCAGGGTGCTTCCACGTTTAGCGCCTCCCTAACCGAATAAACAGTGCCATCAGGCCCAAGATCACAAAGAGGATGATCCCAATGCCAATCCAACCCCACGCGGTCGAAGCCTTCACCGTCACCCGCATCTCAATGGTCTTGTCCGATTTCTCACCGGTCACCATGACACCCACCGAATAATCGCCCACGAGGGCCTGCTGGGCAGGTTTCACCGTTACCTCCACCTGTTTCAATGCATTCGGTTCCAAGGCCTCAATCTTCTCAGGCTTAAATGTTACGTCCCAATTCTCAGGCTTGAAGGAGGAAAAGGTGACGTTTCGGTTAACGGCCGAGCCTGTATTCTTCACGAAGACGGAAAAGTTGGCTGGTTTGCCTGCCATGGCTTCCAAGGAAAGAATGCCGGTAGGAGTGCCTGCATCGAGCTTGTAGATCCCCGTCAGCGCGACTGTCAGTTTAACTTCCGCCTTCTTATCACCTGAGCTGATACTGACCTGGATCGGATACTCCCCAGACACCGCATCTCGAACAGGATTCACCTCGACGGCCACGGTCTGGCTCTGCCCTCCTTTGATTCGAAGGCTAGAAATCTGTTTGGCCTCATAAGCAGGCTTGAAGTTGATCTCCCATTTTTCAGGGCCCAAGGCAAAAAGGTTAAAGTTTCGATCCGCCTCGCTCTTGTTCATGACCTCCAGGGAGAACTCAAACCGCGCATCTGTCTGACCTCGCAATACCGGGTACGAGGTCGTAATTTGGATGTCGTCCGCTCCGCTCGTTCGCTGCTGAACGGTTACCGTGAGCGTATGAGCCGAGGTCAGCTTCTTGTCGGTCGTCTGCCCATCAATATTAAAAACGTAGGTCCCGTAGCCCACGGTCTTATCGGATTCCAGAGTCAGGGCCAAATTCCGAGATTTCCCGTTGGGCACAAACATTCCCGTGACCTGATAGTTTCCCCCTTTGAGCATGGCTTTCCAGCCCTTGGGGACTTGGGAAATCGTCACGTCAATGGTCTCGTCTTTGCGACCCCCATTGTCCATCACGAGATCCATCCTCACTGCTTCACCCTTGGAGACGATGACCCCTGAATACTCGGGATAAACAGCGATGGCGCGCTCGGGCCGGGTGTCCTTCTTCTCCTCCTGGCCGAGACTTAGGGTCGGGATGAGGAAAACCAACGTTAACAGCACAAAAGGAAGAAAGATTTTTCTTACGAGCCTCAGTCATTCGAAACATACGTTTACCTCCTTGACACAATTCTTGTTTCTATTTCGCTTCCCCTTGGGGATAGGAGAGTTTTGGCAAAAAATATGGCCAAAATCTAATCATTTCTTTCTGTTCTGTCAAGGGGAATGATAGGAAAAAACCTGAAGGGATGAGTTAGTCTACAGATGACCAATCTTCTCGGTTGCCTTCAGACCTGTTCCAGTCAACGTCGTCACAATAACTTCCTTTTTAATATGTTTCCCATATTTTTTCAATCCGGCTATGGTGGCCGCCGAGGTGGGCTCAATGAAATATCCTTTTTGTCCCATCTCTTGCAGGGCCGTGACAATTTCCTCTTCTGTGACCGAAAGGATTTTTCCCCGGGTCTCTCGGATCACCTCCAAGACCTGGCTTCCTCTCACGGGCTTGGCAATCGCAATGCCTTCAGCAACGGTTTCCTGCTTCTCGAGGGGCTGTATTTCCCGCTCTCCCTTTTTGAAGGCCTCCTCGAGAGGAGCACACGCCGCAGACTGGATTCCGATCAACTTTGGAATTTTTCCCACGATCCCCGCTTCTTTCAATTCCTTGAAGCCGAGATACGTTCCCAAGAAAAGCGTCCCGTGGCCGACCGGAAGGATGATCGTGTCCGGAGACTTCCAATTCAGTTGCTCACAAACTTCGTAGGCAAAAGTTTTGGTTCCGTGCAGAAAGAAAGGATTCCAACAGTGACTCGCGTAGAAAGCGTTGGAGACCGCTTCCATGGCGACCTCTGCGGTCTTCTCCCTTGACCCTTCCACTTTCTTGAGGGTCGCTCCGTAGGCCTGAATCTGGACCAGTTTTCCCGGAGAGGTTCCTTCAGGCACATAGATGTCACAAGGGATCTTGGCCTTCGCGCAGTAGGCGGCAATGGCGGATCCCGCGTTGCCGGAGGAATCTTCAACAATCTTCTGGGCTCCCAATTCCCTCGCCTTGCTGATCAGGACAGTGGCCCCTCGGTCTTTGTAAGACCCCGTAGGGAAGAGATAGTCAATCTTCACATGAACGGACCGGCCGTCCAATACGAGTTCCTCGAGGGGAGTAAACCCTTCGCCCAGAGTCACGATGTGATCGTCTTTGAGAATGGGGAGGGTTTCTCGATATCGCCAGAGGTTCGGAGGCCGATCCATGATTTTCAGAATGGGGAATTCGACGTTGACATTGAGATCCAGAAAGGACCCACAATCGCAGCGCCATCTCGTCTGTTCAATGGGATAATCTTGTCTGCACTTCGGGCAGGAGTATTTTTGCATTCCTTCACTCACGAGGTGATCCCTCTTCTTTCACGAGAGGCAAGATGACCCGAAACGTCGTGGTCCCCTGACGGGACTCCACCTCCATTTTGCCTCCCATGCGCTTGATCAACCGCGTCGTAATGTGGAGTCCCCTCCCTTTGCTTTCTCCACGAAGGAACCGGTCGATGTCGCCTTCAGGCATCTGACCGGAGTTGGCGATTTCCGCCACCGCCCACGATTCCCTTTGATAAGATCGGATGATCAACTCCCCTCCCTCTTCAGGAACGGCACGGGACGCATTGTTCAATAGATTATCCAACACCCTTTCGATGTGCAGTGGGAAACACCGAATCCGGAGGGGGGACTGCAACTCCCCTTCCCTCTGGCGTATATTCCCCAGCTTTAACTCCTTAATCGCTTGATCATTGAGCACGAAGCGTTCCTTCAATTTTTCGGTGAGATCGACCAGTTCCTCTTTCCCCGTTCCATAGAGAGTCAGAGCCAGTTCTTGAATGCGGGAGGTCTCTTTCAGGATGACATCGAGGGCCTGATCGACCTTCCGTTTGTTGGCAGTAACCATCCCTCCCTCCAAGAGCTTCTGAAGACGCTTTGAAAAACCCGCGACCGCAATGGCTGGGTTTTTGAAGTCGTGAAGGATATCATCCATCTTCTCCAATCTCAGACCCTTCATCAATTCTTTTCCGAAGAAGGTGAACACTTCGATCTCATCGTCGCTAAACCGTTTGACCTGGGCCTGAGCATCAAAAGCCATGAAGTAGTTGACGGCCTCGTTGACCTTCAACGGAACGTAGAGAACAGAGTTGATCTGCTGGGTCTTAAGGAACCGTTTTAGGTCGGGAGGTAAGAGGCCACTCTCTTGAGGGTTCGTGATGAGGATGTAAGTCGGGTAGACCTTCTCATGCTCAAATTCACCAAAGGGGCCCGTCTGTTTGACCACAGCGCGGATGTAAGGGACATCCACTGAGAAGACGGTCCCGATCCCGTGCTGAACCTCCGGATATCCTGCCTCGAGAACGACGTGCTGTCGATCCTCGAGAACCGAGAAGAGAGTACACCTCTGGATTCGGACGGTGTCCAGGAGCTCCGGGATGATCAGGTCAAAGACCTCCTTCATCTTCACCCCTTCCCGTTTTCCCAGTTTCAAGAAGATTTTCTCCACGATCCGATCTTTCGTGACATTCAGCTTCTCGAGACCGGCGATCCGCTTCCGGGCGATGACATAGCTCACCCTTCGGGAGAAGACCTCCGCGGTCTTGATCTCCAGGGGCGTGAACGTCTTGTCTTTCGTCTCAAAGTAGATCTGCATGACACCCTGGGTATCGACATCCTTGAGAGAAAAGCGTGGAATCGAGACCGAGACAGCCATCATCGAATGGATCCCCAGTTTTTCCACTTTTTCCTTGTCCTTGTATTTCTCCTCCTTCAACAGATTGGGGACAAGGTAGGTTCGAGTGGTTTTCACGACCTCCCCGGCAATCGTATCCTCAAAGGGAATTGCCTTTTCACGATCTTCACCCATGCTCGGGTAATCGCCAAACGAAATCATCTCACCCCGTTCAGGATCATAAATTCGAATCGTAACAGCCTTCGCCCCGAAATAGTCCGCAACATGACTCGCCACGGCCTGGAGAATCTCTTTCTCTGACAAGGACGGATCGATCTCAAGGATGGCTTCGATCTGGCTGATCAGATGATCGGTAAAATGATAGAGGATCTCCTCTCCGACCAGCTCAACGACGCGTACCACGTCGTTCGAAGAGATCTTCATCCCTCTCGCCTTCAGTCTGGCCAGGACCGTTTCTACAAGTTCTTGGTCAATTCGGGACAGTTCCATAAGAGACGAATAACATTAAGAAAAGCAGACGTAAGATCTACTACTCATTATAGACCTTTTCCTAAGCGTGTCAACAAAATATGAGAAAGGCGTCAACTGTGGTCAGTTGAATCAGAGCGGATCCGCCGAGGGGTGATTCGACGGAGGTCAGAAGGGAAGCGAGGTCTCTTCGAATTTCTTCAGAAGGAGTACGCTGTTCACTCCTCCAAAACCTGCAGAAATGGAAAGAGCGATCCGGACGTCCTTCTCTCTCGCCTCATTGGGAACATAGTCCAGGTCGCATTCGGGGTCCGGAAATTCATAATTGATGGTGGGATGGATGATGCCCTTTTCGATCGCCAAGAGGGTCGCAATCGCTTCGAGGCCTCCTGCCGCCCCAAGCGTGTGACCCGTCATCGATTTTGTCGAACTGATGGGAACGTGGTAGGCATGTTTCCCAAAGACATTCTTAATCGCCACGGTTTCCACTTTGTCATTCAGAGGCGTCGATGTTCCGTGGGGATTGATGTAGTCAACCTCCTCTGGCCGAACACCCGCCATCTGAAGGGCATCGCGCATGGCCTTGCACAGGGCCTTTGCTTCGGGATCGGGTTCGGTGATGTGATAGGCATCAGCCGTCATCCCGAATCCAATGACTTCTCCGTAAATGTGGGCTCCTCGGCGTTTGGCATGTTCCAGTTCCTCGAAAATCACGATTCCAGATCCCTCTCCCATCACAAATCCGTCTCGTTCCCGATCAAACGGCCGGCATGCCTTCTCCGGGTTTTCATTCCGTATGGACATGGCTCGCATGATATCGAACCCCATGAAGACGAGAGGAGTGATGCAGGCATCTGCTCCTCCGGTCACCATGAGATCCTCTCCTCCATCGCGAATCTCACGGAAGCTGTTGATCATGGCATGAGTTGCCGAGGCACAGGCGGTCGAGACAGCATAGGCACTTCCCCGAAGAGAAAAATGTTCAGCCACATGGGAGACAAAGGAACTCATGTACGTATTCGGGAGACCGAAGGGGGTGAGAAACCTCGTTCCTGAGGTAAGGAATTTCTGGTGGTAATGTTCCATCAGGTCCATCGCTTCGGCGCCGACGCCCAGAACGACACCGATCTGAAAGGGATCGATCCCTTTCAGTTGATACTGACCTCCGGCTCCAGAACGTTCGCCCGCTGGCCGTCTTGCCTTTTTCGAATTCGATTCCCGCATCCCTCAAAGCAAGGGCCGTGCCTGCCACCGCAAACCGAGATGTTCTTCCGAAGTACTTCGAATGTTTCGTTCTTTCAACATACTGGAACAGATCAAACCCGTCGATCGGAGCGGCAATGTGGGAGCGATACATCGTCATGTCGGTGTTGGGAAATTCAATCCGCTTGAAAGCGGATTTCCCTCGAGTGAGGCTTTCCCAATAGGGTTCCTTTCCAATCCCCACGGAGTGACAGGGCCGACCCCTGTGATGACTACACGTCGATTGTTGCTGCCCACACCTCGCTCCTCTCCATTGACGTGCTGTTATTCTGATCGATTCTGTCCCTATTTGTCAACCCTTCGACTCCCCCGCCTAAAGGCCGGGACTAGCTCAGGGTCAAGAAAACATCCCACAAAAAACAAGTGCTTCGACGCATTCCATCCCTTGGTCTCCGAGAGCAGAAGTCGTGGACAGAGGCGTCTGATTGGAACTCGTCTAGGGACTTAAGCTTCCTCCCGGAGAAAAGAAAGAAGAAGGGGGTTCACAGCCTCAGGCGTTTCCCACATGGGAATATGGCCACTCTGCGGAATCGTTCGAAGGATCGATCTGGGGATGATGCGATGAAGTCTCTCGCCTACCGTAACCGGAAAGATGAGATCTTGTTCTCCCCAGATCACGAGGGTGGGATGGGGGATGAGGGATAAAGATTCTTTGAATCTCAAGGCCTCTGTGGCATGTCTGAACGTGGAGGTAGAGAGCCCACGTCGTTCCTCTAATCCTCAAGAGTTGAAATGCACGATCAGTGATCTCGCGTGTGATCAGGCTCCTATCTGAAACGCATTCTTCTAAGACGCCCTTGATGGATCCTCTGTTTCTGCTTGCGATGAGAAGATAGGGGAAGAGAGGAAGGTCCTTCGCCTCCACCAGCGTTCTAAAAGAATCATTCTGCACTTGATCTAACACGTCGGGTGGAGCCGCATCAATGAGAATGAGCTTCCTCACCCGTTCTGGAAAGGAGACCGCCATCCCCCAAGCGATGCCTCCTCCCATGGAGTTACCGATGAGGACCGCCTTCTCGATCCCAACACCCTCCATGAAACACTTGAGTGATCGGACATAGGTCTCAGGGGTGTACTCGATCTTCGGCCTGTCAGAAAAGCCATGGCCAAGGAGATCGACGGCAAAGACCTGATAGTCTTTGGCAAGGGCATCCATCTGCTTTTCCCAGACCCACATTCCAGCACCGTAGCCGTGGATCAACACGATGGGTTCGCCCACTCCTTTTACGACATAACAGAGGCGGTACGCTTCAACCTGAATGGTCTGAAGAGAAAGGGAAGGATTCCAGTCCATCCGGTCGGGTCGCACGAGAGGAAGGCTTCGTTCTGACCGGAAAGGCAACCCCAAGATGGGAATGATCCATCGCAGATGAATCATCGGATTGGTTTCAGCAAACGTCATTCGTCATTGGTCATTGGCCATTGGATCATATTGCATTGATCATGGCTTGATGATTGGCATTCCTGATGCCTTGAAAATCGGAACAGCAAGATCTTTGAAAATGACTATCGCGGGCAAGTCGGCTGGATGCCCCGCCTTCCTGCCGGTAGGCAGGGGCGGGGACGAAAGCCGACCGTGTAATTGTATCTACCATTTCCCGGAAGCCCCGCCCTGTGGGCGAGGAGCTTCACTTTTTTTCCTTCTTCGGCCTGAAAAGTTCTTCCACCGATCGCACAGCGTCCACCAGTCCCTTGGCCCCTTTGACGGTGCCGCCAAGCACCTCGCCTCCGACCACCTTGATCGGTAACCCCAGGGTCTCCGCGATGGAAAGTGCAACCCGGGTGAGAAAATTTTCCCGCAGATTGAATTGCGGATCGTCCATCTTCCCTTTCACATGAAAACGGACGTGAATCTGATTCTTCTTATTTTTGAGGAGGGACACCATCGTTTTTGCCGGGATGTAGAAGAATGTTCCGTCCTCCTTCATTCGAAGATCGACCAGGTCCAACTCTCCGGGAGCATCGATCATGTTTTCCTTGATCGTGATCTTTGCCTCCATATTCATATACCCAGATTCAATTTCCGCGGTAACATTCTTTCGATAATAAGGTTCAAAGATCCTTAACTCCGTCTCACGGAGGTTGAGCGACGCGTCCATGTCCGTGGTTTTGAGGTTAATCCATCCCTTCGAGGCAATGGCTCCATCCTTCTTGGGTCCTTTCAGCTTTCCCTGGAAATCCAGTGGAGAACGGGCGGACGTCAAGGGAAATTCAATCTTCTCAAGATCGAAATTCACTTCTCTCAGTTGAATAAGGGCGGGGGGGCCACTGACCTTCCGATCCTCAATATCGACACGCCCATCTCGGATCCTTAATCGATCCATCTTGATCTGAAACGGTTTGGCTTCTCTCTCCTTTTTGTCAGGAGTCTTGTCTCTCTTCTCTTCTCTCTTCTTTCCCATCCTTTCGAGGAGAACCCAGGGCCCAACCCAGACTCCGTCTGGGGATCGGACCAAGGTGAACGCTGGACGCAGCATCGTCCATTCACGGATGCGCAATGTTCCTAGGAGAGATGAGAAGAGGGCGGGATAGATCCGCATCTCCTCAATCTGGAACATTTTTCGTTTGAGTTTCGGATCTTCATACTGAACCCCCTTAACGGCAAGGTAGGTGACTCTTACCTTGACGTCGCCAATGGCCATTCCAGGCCCCAGCGATTCCTGGAGTTCGGCGTTGATAAACTTCACCGCGTAGAACGATAGGACAAAATAACCGGCGAGAAATAACAAAAGTCCAATTCCTAGAATGGGAATCCACTTCTTCATGTTCTTAGTTCCTTACCTCCATTCACCGCTCACTACCCTCCTTTCTCCACTTAGGGCCTGACGATAAAGGAGGGTTCTTTCTTCTTCTCCTCGTAAGCCTCTGCCAACAGGGTGAGGATGGACCGGGTGACCAGTTGGAAGAGGAAGGGGTTTGGCTGGAAGGTGTTCAATGGTTTCTCGAGATCGAGGGCCGCGGCCAGAGACATTTTCGCCTCCTCGTGTTTTCCCAATTTGAGGAGATAATAGGCCATCTCCTCGAGCCGTCGTTGATAGAGGAGCTTTTGTTCTCCTGAAAAAAGCTCGAAAACCGCCCTTCGGTAGATCTCCTGGACCCGAGCCTCCTTCTGAACAGCACTGAGAACGATCTTTGATTCTCCCGCCTCTCGAATCTGGTCTGCATAGGGTTGGATCTGATCTTCCTCGATTTTCCAGCTACTGAGGACGTCCACTTTCAGGAGGTCTTCTCCCCTTCTCAGCCATCGGTCCTCCGCGGCAACCTCCTTCGCATCGAGATAACTGTAAATCAACGCCTTCTCGTAATCTTTTTTTACCCCTTCGACGTCAGTCTTAAGAGTCAGGTAGTCCTGAGGAGGTGTTTTGCCTTTTCTGAGACACAACTCATAGGCTCGGACAAAAAGGAATGCGACATAGGACGGATCGATGTCCACCAGGGGAGAGGGGCTATTCTCTCGGACCCCTTCCATGAATGTTTTGAATCCTTTCCTCCCTGTCTCTCCTCCGGAACCACTGATCCATCCCTCTGTGTCACTGATCACTCCTTGGATGAGGCTCAGTCCCCGTCCAGGATGAGGAATTCCAAGCACGAGAAATCGGTGCCCAAGAGGATCAATTCCCCCACCAAATCCCTGAGGATGTTCGGCCTGTAAGGGCCGGAGGATCGATGTTCCTCGATCCGAAGGCAGTTCCTCTACAGCAACCCCTTTGGTCTTCAGCCGATAAAGGGACCGTTTGATCTCCCTTCGGACCCTCTTGTCCTTGGAAATCTCCAACAGTCGCTGGAGAAGTTTGGCGATCTTGACGTCAGGAAACCCTCCCAGGGATTCCGACAGTTTTCTGTCGAGTTCTGTGTTCTGATTGAAATGAGGGGCGAGGGATTGAAACATCTCCACTTCTGATTTCCCCTCGTCCATGTCAGTCTTCACCTGATGAATGAGCGTCTGCACATCGGCCATGTTGATCGTCACCCCCTATGGAGATCGGGTTAGAGACAATTGTATCGTCAAGATCATTGTCATCGAAAGATTGATCAAGAGCCCATTGCGACAGAGCGTCTCAAGGGTCTTGGCAGTGCGATAGCCTCCCCTCCACATCTGAATGAAATTCCAGAAAAGAAGAAGGAGAGGGATCATTGAAAGGAAGACGAGCCAGAGGGGAACAGGACGGAGGATGGAAACCAACCTAATAAATGAAAGCCCGACCAGGATCGAAAGACAAAGAGTGAGATCGGCGCTCTTTTCCTTCCCAAAACGAACCAACACGTTCCTTTTACCAGCCGCCCGGTCTGCCTCCTCATCGGCAAATTCATTGAGCAAGATGACGTTAACGATCGAAAGCCCCACCGGAATCGAAAGGAGAAGGACCTGGGGGTTGAAGAAACCTGTAAAAAGATAAAAACCTGTGGCGATAGGCAACCAACTGTAGCAAATCCCGATGAGAACTTCTCCCAAGCCCCGGTAGGCCCACCGAAAGGGCCTGTTCGAATAGAAGAAACCGCTGAAGATCCCTAGGGCTCCGAGAGGAAGAGTCCATGGGCCTGTCTGATGACGAAGAAAAATAATTAGACCGATGATCACGGCGGCTCCAAGGCAACCACAGCCGAGGACCAGGGAAGCCTTGGGTGGAAGAAGTCCTTCCACCAGAACCTTTGACCCACCTGAGAAGGGATTAGAGTTCTTGTTCATGCGGTCTCCCTCCAGATCGCCCCACTCACTGACATAATAGGTCATCCACATGATAAGGATGACTGCGGCGAAGGAGAGAACGTAAAGCTCCACGGATCCCCGATAACCCCATCGCCAGGCCAAGACGTATCCAAGGATGAGAGGAAAAAGACCCACGGGAAGAAAGGGAATGCGTGACAGTCTCCACCAGGCTGCGACATACGGTCCGAGTTTTCTCAATCACCTACTCCATTCAAGAGTTCGACGCAGAATTTCCTTGATGCTGCAAACAAGGGAGCCACAAAGGCCAACCGGCCTCGTTTCGCGGAGACCGACCTCAGATCGTCCACTTCATAAATCAGATCGAGATTGAGTGCACCAAATCCGAAAATCTTCATATCTTTTCCTCCATCTCACATAGAACAAATCCCTTGAAAATTCAATCGCGACATTTGTATGATAGGTGGACCCTCTGTAACGAACGAACTTTGGGGTTGGAGTGGGTTCTATGGGTCGAAGAAAGGAGAAACCGGATGGAGACATCTTTTCAGATCGAGCGAGAAAAAGCGGTTCTTGTCATCATTGATGTTCAGGAGGCCTTGGTCAAGGCCATGGATTCGGAAGTGGTGAGGAACCTTATTCGAAACCTCCAAACCCTCATCGCTTTTGCCAAGGAGATGGGCATCCCCATGGTGATAACGGAGCAGTATCCCCGGGGCTTGGGCATGACGGTCCCCGAGATCAAGCAGGAACTGCCCTCTCTGCCTCCGATTGAGAAGGTTTCCTTCAGTTGCGGTCGCGTCGACGCCTTCAATGAGAGACTCGATCGCACGGGAAGAAGGATGATTCTTCTCACAGGGATGGAAACCCATGTCTGCGTCTTACAGACCGCCGCACACCTGATCCAGAAAGGGTTCGAGGTTCATGTGGTGGCAGATGCGGTTTGCTCAAGGAGAAAACTCGATTGGGAAATCGGGCTCCGATGGATGGAAAAAAAAGGGGCGATGATCTCTACCACAGAAATCATCGCCTTTCAACTGTTGAAGGAGGCAGGAACGGAGGAGTTTAAACGACTTTCCAAACTCGTCAAATAACGATTGAAAACTTCTAGTGGTGTACTCTGCACAGAACGGGTGCACCACTAGTCCGCCTACTAACAATCGAGCCAAAAGACAGGAAAGAAAAAAAGCGTCCGTGAAGACAAGCGTCCAGAGAATGGTCCTCTTGATGCTAAACTCTTCTGCCTTAAACGCACTTTTTACTTGGGCCGCCATCCACGTCATAGGTCTTTACACCTCCAAGAGATTTTTTACAATTCTCAAGAACGCAAATGCGCCAGAGATCAGAAGCATGATGAGAAGAAAGTGAATTGAGGCAAGCTGACTAAACATTGGATTCATGGAAGCCTCCTTGACTAAGCACTCGATACCAAGTTTTGCAGGTTCTATGCCAATCCATTCCTCACGATTGGGTTCTTTTAACCATTTGAAAATTAAAAAGAATCATTCGAGCAGGTGTCTTTTGACTTTTTGTCAGGAGATAGAGAAAGTTTCCTGGGTTGAGGAGAAATAGGTGGAGGAAAACAGCTAACATATTGACATTAATAATAAAATTATGATGACAAAATGTCTTAACTGCTGAGGACAAAAAGTCATGCATATCCGGGCAGGAATGGTAATCTTGCTGGGCAGTTCCCTAGGCTTCGAGAAGAATGGGAAGGGTTGAGAATAGAAGGGTTGAAAATGGTGGTTAAGGCTAAGAATGCGTTTCGCGCACAGTTACGGCAGACTCAAGATTCTTCTTGCCTCCTGCGGAGTCGCCACTTCCCTTCCGAACTCCTTTGCGATCCTGACGACACGTTCAACGAGTTCTGCGTTATTCTTGGCGAGAACACCCTTTGAATAATAAATGTTGTCCTCCAGTCCAACCCGAACATGCCCTCCCATCACCATGGCAGCCACAGCCATGGAAAGTTGGCTTGCACCGATTCCAATCACAGACCAAGTCGAACCTGTTGGGATGATTTCGGAGAAATGGACGAGAGACTTACATTGTGGCAGGACTCCCAAAGGGCGTCCCAAGGACAAACTGAAAATGAAGGGGGGGCTTGAGCAGTCCTTGATCCAGATATCGGATGGCAGGCATGGACCATCCCTATATCGAAAACCTCGAGCTCCGGCTTGATCCCCATCTCCAGTGTCCTCTTGGCCAGCGTTTCTAAAAATTCGGGAGTGTTGATAAAAACACTTCCGCCCAGATTGATGGATCCCGCATCAAAAGAAACGAATTCGGGTTTCAACGCGAGAGGCTGAAGCCTCTCTTCGATCGGTAAGTTTCGGCCTGGAATCCCACTCGTCGTCAGACAAAGGAGGGCGTCTGTCTCGGCTCGTATTCGATCAACCACTTCTTTAAAAATGGAAAGATCTTGTGTCCCGAGACCTGTTTTCGGATCTCGCACGTGAACGTGAAGAACCGAGGCTCCAGCTTTCCAGGATTCAATTCCCGATCGGGCAATTTCTTCGGGCAAAATCGGAATATAAGGGGTTTGGTCTCGGGTGATTCGAGATCCCGTAATACCGACGGCGATAATTAGCTTTTCCATAGACCTCCCCGGATTTAGCAAAATTCGACATCACATCTTTCTCGCTTTTCTCTCTTTTTTTGTCAAGAGGAATTTCAACGCCCAAGCGATCTATGTGTTCCGCAAAAACAGGAAATTCTTGTCGAATCTGTCGTCAAGATTGTCGATGTCAACTAGCATTTGAAATCAAAAAGGAAATCTCATTATTGATCGGAGAAGCGACAAACCTTTCCTCCTTGCACCCATGAGCTTGGAAAAATTAATTCCAAGAAAATGGCTGATTCCCTTGACACGATGCTACTCCTCAACTCCATGAAATTCTAAAATAAATCTGACTCTGCCGGCACCAGGTGAGCGCCATTCACTCCGTGAAAAAAGACTTTGGCACAGGTCTTGCTCAGATAAAAGTAAAAATTCTCAAAGGAGGTAACATCATGAAGAAAGTTTTCGTCGTATTCGCCATGGCTCTTGTGCTTGCTGGAGCTACCTATGTTTATGCGGTTGGCCCAGGCTCGGGTCCGGGTCCTCGTGAAGGCTGCATGGGCCTCGGAAAAGGAGCCTCTTTGACCGAAGAGCAAAGGACTCAGTTCCAGGAGTTACGTCAGAAATTCCATGATGAAACAGCAAAATTGAGGGAGCAGATTTGGTCAAAGAGACAGGAACTCCGTACGCTCTGGAGTGATTCCAAATCCGGCGCTGATGCTATCTTGGAGAAAGAGAAGGAGCTAAGAGAGCTTGAGAATCAGATGAGAGACAAGGCAGTCCAGATGAAACTCGAAGCTCGAAACATTCTCACCCCTGAGCAGCTTGCCGATTTCGGCAAGTTCGGCGGCCCCGGTTCTGGGCGTGGGCCGGGCATGGGCCACGGGAGGGGCCGTGGATGTGGCGGCTGCTACTAATTCCAAATTCTGAACTGCATCAAAAAGGGGAAGACCCGTCTTCCCCTTTTTTTTGTTCTTCCCTTTCGAAACCATTTGGATATGTTTTAGAATACTGGTATTGGATTAAGAGCATGGCTTTTTGAAGCTCCGCGCCTGCCTACCGCAGGCAGGCACAGTGCGGAGCTTCCCGGTAATGATTTATCATTTACCTTGGCCTTCCTCGCAGCCCCAAGGGGCGGGGCTTGCGGGGCACGCTCCGGTCAAAGGAGATCCCATGGGAAGGGTTAGCCACGTCGCATTAGCGCTATCCTTTTTGTTCGTTTTTTCCGTGATTCACGCCTCTGCTCAACCTCCTGGAATGAAGCCTCCTCATGAAATGGGGGGGAGGCCTTGGAGAGGAGAAGGCCGGTGTCCCGGAGCTCTAGAGCTCAGTCCCACTCCAGATCAGGCAAAGGCTCTCGATCAGCTCAGTCACGGTTATCTTCAGGAAACAAGGCGTCTGCGCATGGAACTTCTCTCAAAGCGGCTCGAACTAAGAGAATTTCTGACGGACCCTACGGTGAAGGGTGAGGCGATCCATGCCAAGACTTCTGAGATTGTGGAGCTCCAGTCCAGGTTGGAAGAGACAGCGACGGATTATCTGCTGAAAGTAAGAAACCTATTGACCCAAGAGCAACTGAAGAACTGGTGTCCTGAACAGGACCTTTTCATGTCTCAGCGGATGATGGAGAGACCGCACTTCATGCCTCATAGACCGGCACCCCCTCAGGAAGGAACGAAGAAGGAATAGCGGCGGAGTCGATTTTGTCCAAACCAGCCACAAGGATCAGACGTAGCTTCTCACCCGTTTATCTCGCTATCCTCTCAGGCATTATTCTCGTCATCTTGATCATCAACGGTCTCTTGGAGATCAATCGAACGCAAAAAGGCTTCCTTCTTCTTCTGGAGAGAGAGGCCAATCTTATTCTTGAGGGTTTGCAGAAGAACATGGAGGAAACGTCGGAGGCGCTCAATCTTCTGGACAGTTCACCAGAGGAACGCCTGTCTCATCCCTCGCTCTCTGCATTCCTCAACGGCCTGGAGGAATTTGTTGCTGAATATCTTGTGGACACGGCTTACCGCGTGGACGAGAGGGATCGGCGAACACCTCTGGTCGCTTTGGAGCTCCAGGCTATTGCCAAGGAGTCTTTCGTGTCTGCCATCGAATTCTATGATGCAAGAGGAGACTTGCTTAAGAGCTGGCCTTCTCCGCCCTTTCCACTGAATCGGCAATCGTTCCTCCGTGAATTGATCGTGAAGAAAAGGTCGGTTGTCATCGATCTCTTCGGAAAGTCCCTCGTGGGCGAGGGACTTTGGTTCTCAGTTGCCGTTCAGAGAAGAGGGGCTCCGGGGTTCGTGACTCTCTATCTCGATGGTCAACAGATGAAGCAGCTCCTTTGGCAATTTGCGATTCAAAGGGATATTTCCAACCTCGGCCTCAGAGAAGGAATCCTCTACGTCTCTGTCTACGACGGACACTTGAGGAGGGTGGCCCACACAGGCTCCGCCTCCATCGGACAGACGGAAGAAGAATCCTTTCTGAGGGATTCTCTCCAAGAAAGTGGCCTCGTTTCCCGTCGTTATCGGTCGAAAACAGGAGAAAGTATTTTTGAGGTGGCCAAATCCATCACCTTCGCCCCAGAGGGTAGAGCGCTCCTCTCCATGGGATACAGCCTGAAGGAACTTCAACCCGTCCTTTCTCAAGTCAAAAGAAATGTGGCCCTCTCTATTTTCTTTTTTCTCCTTTTTGGAGTGTTTGCCGTCACCTTGATCTGGGTCAATCAGAACCGATACCTGCGAAGAATGAAAGGGATGGAGGATCGAATCCGGCTCGCCGAAAGGCTGTCTTCCCTCGGTCATCTGGCTGCGGGGGTGGCCCATGAAATACGCAATCCCCTCAACGCCATTGGCATGGGACTTCAGAGACTCAGGAGGGAATTCGTTCCCCAAGAGGAACCCAAGAAGCAGGAATACCTTGCCTTCGCCGATGTGATGTCGAAAGAGATTCGAAGAGTGAATGATATTGTCGAACAGTTCCTCACCCTCTCTCGTCCTTTCCAGCTCCATCTCGCAACCGCCTCTCTTCAGGAACTTCTCAAAAACCTCGTCCTCCTTCTTCAGGAGGAGGCTTCATCCCGAGGAATCCTCCTCCAACTCGAGATGACGCCAGAGCTTCCATCGATTAAAATGGATGCAGAAAAGCTCATGCAGGCACTTCTGAACCTTGTGAAGAACGGGCTCCAGGCCATAGAGAATGGGGGAACGGTTCGCATTGGGGCTCGCGTTTTGAAAAATTGGATTGAGGTTTCCATCTCAGATACTGGGGCGGGCATTTCATCTGATCAGATGGAGAAGATCTTCAACTATTACTACACCACCAAGGAAAAAGGAGTGGGGCTGGGACTTCCCATCGCCCACAGGATCATCGAAGCCCATGGAGGTCAACTGACGGTAGAGAGTCAGGTGGGTTCTGGAACAAAAGTGATCATCGCTCTTCCCGTCACCCAAGAAGGGTTTCAGTCGCAAGGGGTCTAAAGTCCCTGGCGTATCTTCACCCTTTGAAACCCTTGTCCCTAAGGACGTGATCATGGAAAAGTCTCGAATTCTGATTGCCGAGGATGAGAAAAACCAACGGGATTTACTCGAAGGCTTCCTTAAGAAAGAGGGATTCTCTGTAGACGCCGTCTCAAACGGCAGAGAGGCACTGCAGACATTGGAGAATAATTTTTTTGATATCGTCCTTCTCGATTACAAAATGCCTGAACTCGACGGGCTTCATACCTTGAAAGAGGTCCGGCAGCGGTACCCCGAGCTTCCTGTCGTGATGATGACGGCTTACGGAACAGTGGAGACGGCCGTAGCTTCCATGAAGGAGGGTGCCCTCGATTATCTCACAAAGCCCATCGAACTTCGACGAACTCCTTCTCATCCTTCAGAAAGTGATCGAGCGTTCTCAGCTGATTCGAGAGAACAGGGAGTTAAAGGCCCTGCTTCAGGAACGGTATGCATTTGCCAACATTGTTTATGAAAGTCCAAAGATGGAAGAGGTCATGGGGCTCGTTTCCCGCGTGGCTCCGAGCCAAGCCACCGTGCTGATTCGTGGAGAAAGTGGAACGGGGAAAGAATTGATTGCCAACGCGATTCACTACGCAAGTGTTCGGGCGACAAAGCCCCTCGTTAAAGTGAGCTGTGCGGCTATTCCCGAGACGCTCCTTGAAAGTGAACTCTTTGGCCACGAGAAAGGGGCCTTTACGGGAGCAACCCAAAGAAGAATCGGCCGATTCGAGGAAGCCCATGAGGGGACGCTCTTTCTCGATGAGATCGGAGAACTCTCTCCGAGTACTCAGGTGAAACTCTTGAGAATTCTTCAGGGGAAAGAATTCCAGCGGCTCGGCTCCAATATGACTCTCAAGGCCGATGTGAGAGTTTTGGCTGCCACGAATCGACATCTCGAAGAGGCGATGAAGAAGGGGCAGTTCAGAGAGGATCTCTATTACCGACTCAATGTCATCTCCATTCAGTTGCCTCCACTTCGGGAGAGGAAAGAGGATATTCCTCCTCTCATTGACTATTTCCTAAAGAAATACGCCAAAGAAAATCAGAAACCAGTCACGGACATCTCCAAAGAGGCCAGACATCTCCTTCTCCGTCATCCTTACCCGGGCAACGTAAGAGAGTTGGAGAACCTGATCGAGAGGGCGGTTGTCCTCTGCCGGACCGAATTGATCACCACCAAAGACCTACCTTTCCACTTGCGAGAGGGGATATCCGAGGGGGCAAAGGGAGTTTATCAGAAAGGAAAAGGATTGATAGACTCCTTGGAAGAGACTGAAAAGGAAATGATCCTGAAGGCCCTTCAACAGCACCAGGGTGTTCAAACCAAAGCGGCTGAAAGTCTTGGGATCAGTGAACGGGTGCTTCGTTATAAAATGAAAAAATATGCCCTTCGTCAGGCTTGAACCTCCTTTCCTTTCTATGAGACCGGTCTAAAGCAAAATGATTTGAAACAGAACGTGATCTTTGATACATTAGAAAATAATGTGAGCAGAGCGACTATGATTCCGTGTCGGTTTCCTCTTCGTCAAGAACGATGGCATCCGTGGAGAGCTGAATGACCTATAACCGTTACCGATTCTCTTTTGGCTATGGCTTGACTCCCGTGATCAAGAAATTGATCATCCTCATGGCCGTTCTCTTTTTACTGCAAGGGATCGTGAGCAGTCGGATCACTCTCTATCTTGGGTTGGTGCCTCTTCTCGTCTGGAAAAAATTCTTTCTGTGGCAACTCGTTTACCTACATCTTCCTCCACGGTGGGATTTCTCACATCCTCTTCAACCTTCTGGCGTTGTGGATGTTTGGTGGAGAGCTCGAGAGCTATTGGGGCTCGGGAAAATTCCTGCGATATTTCTTGTTCTGTGGCATCGGTGCGGGCCTCTGCACGGTCGTTTTCTCGCCGTATCAAGTCATTCCTGTGGTCGGGGCTTCCGGCGCCATTTATGGAATCCTTTTGGCTTTTGGCTGGCTTTTCCCAAACCGTCTCATCTACATTTACTTCCTCGTTCCTATCCCGGCAAAGTACTTTGTTATCATTTTTGGCCTCATTGAACTTTATTCGTCCATAGAGGGAACCGGAGGGGGCGTTGCCCACCTGACCCATCTGGGAGGCCTTATTTTCGGGATCCTGTACATGGCTTATCCAACCATTCGACAGAAACTCCGCAGGGAATATTACAGACGAAAGTGGTCCCAGAGAGGGCCCGGAAATGGTGGGGTCTACCACTAACGCCAACACCTATTAGGGCTTCAAGAGAGCGTGTTGGGGAGTTTTCGTTTCAAGACTCTCGGCTCCAGGAAGTTCGACCTGGATTTCACCATTCACAGGGTGTTTTTGAACTCCAAACTCCGAGCTCCGAACTCTGGATCTAAAACGAGTCTTTTCATAGGCACGAGCGGATACAACTATCCTCACTGGTGGAACGGCATCTTCTACCCCCCTGACCTTCCGCAGAGACGGTGGCTCGAGTTCTATGCCGAGCACTTAGATTCCGTGGAGCTGAATGTCTCCTTCTATCGCTTGCCCAAGAAAGAAACCTTTGAAGGATGGTACCATCGGACACCTCACGGCTTCCTTTTTGCGGTCAAGGGAAGCCGTTATATTACTCACATCAAACGACTCAAGGAGTGCAGGGAACCTCTATCACTGTTCCTTGATCACGCAGGCTCTTTGAAAGAGAAATTGGGCATGATTCTCTGGCAGCTTCCGCCACGATTCCGGTTTCAGAAAGAACGATTGGAGGAATTCTGTGTCCTCCTGTCTACCCTCCCACGGTCTAAAGGTCTTCGGCATGCCTTCGAGTTCCGTGATGCATCCTGGCTCTCCGTGGAGACGCTTCGGATTCTGGAGGAATTCAATTTCGCCTTCTGTATTGCTCACGGCTCCAGCCTTCCCTTCCTAGAAGGCATCACTTCCGACTCTGTCTACCTTCGGCTTCACGGAGGCGAAGTCCTTTATGGGTCAAATTACTCGGATCAGGAATTAGGGGGATGGGCCCAAAAAATACGAAGTTGGCGGAACGAGGGGAAATCTGTCTTCGTTTATCTTAACAATGATGCCTATGGGTTTGCCATCAAGAACGCATTAGCTCTGAAAAGGCTCCTCAGCAAGGACTAACAGAAATGGCTTTTTCAGCAGCACAATAGGTCGTTGGAGAGATGCTTCCCATGGAAACAAAAAACCCACTTCGTTCAAGAAGTGGGCCTTTTATTGTTGCGAGTTCCGCAGTGAAGCGGCTGGCAAGACCAAGAGGATGACTCATGAGGCATAGGGGGTCATGGTGCCTATTCCTGGCTCTACGCCCCTGGCTAATATCTGCCTCGTCACCTTCAGGACCTGCATGATCTTACGTCTGCTGATACCGGTTCGATCAACAATCTTTTCGACGCTAACCCCATTGATAAATAGTTTGATGATCCCTCGACATTGAAGGAAGGTAATTCTCGTTCTGCGTTTTGCCGATCTGAGCCTTTTCCGAGTTGTTTTCCAATAACCGTTTGGATGATCCTTCGACCAGTGACGAGTATTCATGGCGCCTCCCTTTTCTTCAGCGCTGAAAGTTCTCTCCAGTTAGATAATATAATGGAGAAATTTAAGCCGCCAGAAAGATAACTGTCTCATGGAAAGCTTGAAGATGAGAAAATGAATCTTAGTTAGGTACCAGTTTGCCAGCAATGTTTTCGTCAGTCTCTCCTTCATCTTCGCTTCCTCTGATATGGATTCACTCTGATTTCAGCTAATTTTGTGCAATTTTGTTGCCAATTTTCCACAATTTTCACTGACTTTGTAAGCTATTAAAAAGACAGGGTATTTTTTTTGGACGAACGAGAGGATTTTCCAATCACTGGTCAAAAGTGACGCAGATTGTCAACAGACAGAAGAGTTTACTGACATTTCTCGCGCTTGAAGGGGTTTGGAAGGCATGTATAAGGGGGGAACAAGGGCTCACCCTGAGCAAGCATCACACGTAATCCGAAAACCATTCGGGTGAGCCCTTGAGTGCACTGGCTGTGTTTCGCCCGTGATTACTGGGGTATCGTGGAATTAATGGGGAAGACACCCTCATTGGAATCCCTGCCAATTGTCTCCCCGTTGATGTTTTTCAGGATGACCCTAACCTTGCATTGACTGCTGACCACGTTGGGTACTAACCAATCATAATAGGAGGGATTTCCCACGAGAGTATCCACCAATTTCCAGGTTGTTCCTCCATCCTTGGTGAAGTAGACTTTTGCTTCGGCCACAGGATTTTTAGTCGCGTGAGTCGTCCAGCTAATTCGAAACGTTACACCCGGAGTCACAGCAGACCCTCCACTGGGTGAGTTCAACCTTACGACCTCTATCTTAAATACCTTATCCGAACGGTCATAACTGACCAGCCTGCCGGATGAATCGTACCCGTTGACCTTGATCAGGCAGTTCTTTTGCGAACTGGTGACTGTCGGAACAGTCCAGTTGTATGTCGTGCCCGTCACATAAGATGTCGTGATGCTTTTCCAACTGAGGCCATTGTTCGTTGAATAGTACAACCTGAATTTCACTGCGTTTGAAGGTGCCCCCCATCTGACGGTGTAAGTGGAGCCTGTCGGAATGATTTCACCTCCGTTCGGGGAAAGAACCTTTACGACAGTGAAATTTGGGTTACTAATGGTCATGCTCGCAGGCGATGACCAGGACGAGGTCTTGGACGTGTGGGTGGAACACCTTGCCATCGCCTTCACCAGAATACGTTCCAGGAGATGCCCAGGACTTCGAGGCGCTTTTTGTGCCCACGGAGAGCCATCCCGAAGTGGTTCCATCTCCCCAGTCAAAAAGATATTGCACCGAGTGACCGAAACTCGACGTCGATCCGCCCGTCTGATAGGTATACCACGACCCGGCCGAACCCGTTGTTGCTCCGCTGGGTACATTCGGTGTTGTAATCGTTTCAGCAATCGTCGTGAAGCTCCACACGGGCCCAGCGGTATTTCCTCCGCACGTGTTCTTGGCCACGATCTTCCAATAATACGTTGTGCCGCTGAGGAGTCCGGACACCGCATAACTCGTGCTTGTCTTGTTGGCCACCAACGGTGGGGTGCTCGACGTTCCGAAGTAAACATCATAGGAGTTCGTATTCGCACAGGCTGCCCAGCTTAACGTCAGGCTCATTGAGACACCCGTCGCTCCATTCGATGGTGAGGGATTCGAAGGGGTTCCCGGCACAGCGCAACCGATCACAACGTTTAGGGAATTCGTCCAGGTAGAGACGACCGTAGGATGAAGCGAACATCTCGCCTTGGCCTGCACGGCGTAGGTTCCCGGAGAGCTCCAGGATTTTTGGGCGCTCGTCGTTCCAACCGCAAGCCATCCTGAATTGGTTCCGTCGCCCCAATCAAAATAGTATTGCACGGAGTGTCCTTCGCTCGATGCGGAACCGCCTGTCGAGTAGGTGTAGGAGGTACCCGGAGTTCCTGAGGTGGACCCTGATAGCGTCGTCGGCTGAGAGACGGTCTCTGCCGTGTCAGGAGGAATCGCATCATCATAAGCGATCGTATAAGCGCCAAAGTTCACAACACTATTGAGCTGCGAATAAGCGATTCTGAAATATCCAGACTCTCCCCACCACGTCCCCCAGCTGTTCTTGCAGATGAAATACTGCCCAGGGTCATCGTAGCCAACGAGGAGAATCGCATGTCCGCCCCGGAGATATCCAGTGACATAGGAATAGACACCGCTTTGTGTAGGAATCGAAATCCGAATAAACCTGCATCGTCGTGACGAGGGGGCCATACGTATAAAGAGCGTTTTTCAGCGCATCGACGGATTTTGTTACGCCCCACCAGTCGCACGATTTTATAGGTAGAGGACTGCCAATTCGAACAGGCATTTCCACAATTTCCATTCGTTCCTGTGTAGGGATAGCAGCTCTCAAGAGGAAGACCCGTGTCCTGAAAGTAATCCGAGGCATAGCTAGTGTAGCCTCCTCCACAACTTCCAGCTCCACTGCAGGACACAAGAATCTGTTCAGCGAGATTGATATCGACACCGGGCGTTCCCAGTGTAATTAACGTGGCTGATTCAAGAGCGGCGGTCGTTGCAAAAGCCCAGCAACTCCCGCAACTCCTTTGATCTCGGATGGGCGTCACATAATTTCCAGAGTTGTTCCTCCAATCAAGATGAGAGGGCGCCGCCATAGGTGCAAAGTCCTGCACAATATACTTCTCCTCCGGGATGTCCGAAGGAATGAACCCCAGTCGGCTCTGTCTCTCGGCGTGGGATAACCTCAAGACAGAGGTCTCGCCTGCAACCCATTCTGCCCCTTCTCTCGCAATAGCAGCGTTGATTTCATCGATTTCAGCTCGGATGGACTCCTGGTGGTCTTGTGCCATACCACGCGATGCGGATCCCAAGAGAAGACCACTGGCTCAACAACAAGATCAGGACTGGAAGCATCAACTGTTTCACATAAGCTAATCTTCCAAGATCGTGAGAAAAACATAAGCACCTCCTCTTTGGGTTTGCTAGTCCTTCGCTCGAATCTTCTCGAACGATTCAAGGACAATCTGTCAAACCGAACTTTCGACGAACGCCCTGATTGGAGTCATCTATTGAGTCAATTGCGCTCCAAAGGAATTGACTCGAAAAAAGGGAGATAAAATGAGGGGAACGGCTCATGATCAGCGGCATAGGATTTGAGCGGATCTACTGCAATTCTCGGGCCAGCCTTTTCCGAGTGTGTAACAGGTTGAAATTCCCAACAGTTGCAATCGGCTTCACGAGAGGGGGGAGTTCTGACAATACTGCAAATCTTGAAAGCATCTGACAATATTCGTCATTTAATTAAGTATTCAAGACTTCACATATGGCTCAAGGACCCTCCCTACTCTTCGAGACAAGCCTGCCGAGTTCCCTGAGTCAGACCGCATTTCATTAACGAAATTAGTTACCTAGACTGGCATGCTCATTGCATTTAACAACAATAACGTAGATGACAGTTCGTTTGATACTCAAGAACAATTATCTTTAATTTCCACGAGTTATTCGAATTTTACAGATCCATCAAAGCTTAGATTCATGACAAAAAATCGTAACAGAACGTAATTTTTTTCCATGGTTGGTTTGTAGGGCAGGGTTTGATAGGAAGCAAGGCGTCTCTTACTAATAAGTTGAATTTATGAGAGAATACGATCAAAACGTTAAACCGTATTCAAAAGCAGTGACGGACCCGGTTCTCAGGAATATTTCGAGCTACTTCAGAAGCCAGCCCAGTCCTGTATCGCCACGCCGCCACCTGATGCTAGCTGGAATTTGTCAAGATGTCTTTTTGAAGGAGTGGGGTTCCCCCGAAATCGAAATCAATCTCGATCAAATTGAGGGCTGCTGCAAACGTGGAACACTGACGGGTTGATGCCAACGATTCTGAAGGAGAAACCCTGCACTCGGTGTGGATTTACAAGAAAAAAGACAGGATCTTTTTCTTCGCAAAGAAGAAGTTGATATCACACTTCAAATGGAGTGATTTTAAAGAAAAACAGATATCCTCAGCGGAGATTTTGGAGTCTACGTTTACTGAGCGAAAGAAACCGTCGACCCTCATGGCAACCACCCTCTCTCTGGTTTCCTGACCCCGAGAAGAATCCACGCAACAATTGGCGGCCCGTCGTTGTCTTGAAATTGTTCAGGATCCTCTCCTCCAATTCACCCTGATCTTCCCTGTTTTCTCGCTCCTCCATCCTAGCGAGCCAATCGGCTTCATAAAGAATTTGGAAATTGAGCGATTCTTCATCTCTTGGACTATGAAGGCGGTGGATGACGTCGACGATCTCCGAGATCGCTTCTTTCTCCACGGCCAGACGCTCGAGAATCTCCCTAACCATCGCAAGCCCCTCTCTTTTCGCATCTTCAGGCCTGTTCCGCCCTCCAATCTCAGCTTCGTGTCCATCCAAGTCGTGAAGATAGGCTGCCCCTATGACCACCAGCGGGTTTCCACCTTCCATCCTTAAGATCTTTTCTGCATACCGAGCGACCTTGAGTGCATGATTGACCCGCTGATAATGGGTTCCCCAGAATTTCTTCATTTCCAATGAGATTCGCTCTCTCAGGAGATCTTTCTCTTCTGCCCTTTGCCTCGCCTTCATCTCTTCCGGAACGTCCCCGACACACTGCTCGGCATATTGACACCAGGCAGCACATCCAAGATCCATCTTGGGATTGACAACCTCATGCCCACACCCGCATCTGCGCCTGACTTCATCCTTGAAGAACTCAATCTTTTTCCCGCATTTGGGGCACTGGGTCTCGAAAATATCCCCTGGTTTCCAAAACCTCATGTCCTGACCTGGGCATCTCATGCCAAACCTCCGAGGTGTGGGTATGTTTATCTAACGAAAGAATAACCCGACAATGCCAATCTTTCCTTGATTTACGTCAAGTAGTCTGAGCCCATTCGAAAAAAACTTGACAGGGGACACTGGAAACTCGCCCAATTTCTAGACCTGCAAACACCTCTTAACTTATTGATCCCAATCATATTTCTGGATTTGAGAAAATGAAGCTTGGATTTTTTTTAGACCTTTATCAGAAATCTTTCCGCAGCCTAAATAGCTATTAAGAAGGCACCCCTACCTGGCATTTTTCTCTTGCAAATTCAGTGGTCATATGTTAGCAATTTGTTTTGTTTTGTATTTAAATGAGATAGACAAATCTAAAAGGAAACGGAGGGATCGATGGCAGAAGTAACGATGAAAGAGCTCTTGGAGGCTGGGGTTCATTTCGGCCACGAGACGAAACGGTGGGACCCGAGAATGAAACCCTATATTTTTGGAGCACGAAACGGCATTTACATTATCGACCTCCAGAAAACTGTTCAGTTTTTCAAGGAGGCGTATCAATACATCCGCGACATCACCTCCAAGGGCGAGTATGTCCTCTTTGTGGGGACGAAGAAACAGGCACAAGAGTCCATCTACGAGGAAGCATCCCGCTGTGGTATGTTTTATGTCAACCAGCGTTGGTTGGGCGGAATGCTGACCAATTTTCAGACGATCCGGCGCTCGATTGACCGGTTAAAGAAGCTCGAAGCCATGAAGAACGAAGAGATTTACAATCTTCTTCCAAAGAAGGAAATCCTTCAATTGGAAAAAGAACGATCCCGATTAGACAAAACCTTGGGCGGGATTAAGAATATGGACCACCTTCCTGCCGCCGTTTTCGTCGTTGACCCCAAGAAGGAGAAGATTGCCATCAACGAAGCCCGGAAATTAGGGATCCCCTCCATCGGTATTGTGGACACAAACTGCAATCCCGAAGATGTGGACTATGTGATCCCGGGAAACGACGATGCCATTCGGGCGATTCGACTTATCTCCTCCAAGATTGCCGACGCGGCTTTGGAAGGAAAACAAACCTATGAAAAGCAGCTCCAGGTTGAGGGAGCCAAAGAAGAGAAGGCGATGGCAGCATCCGCCCCACCTGAACCTTCGGCAGAGATTCAAGTGGATGAAGCTACGAATGACATAGAGGAGGAGTAGGCGGGAATGGAGATTTCAAGCGAACTCATCAAGGACTTAAGGCAGAGAACTGGGGCTGGAGTGATGGATTGCAAGACCGCGCTCCGAGAGTCCAAGGGAGACATGGAGGGAGCCATTGACTACCTCAGACGAAAAGGACTTGCGGCGGCGGCCAAGCGGGCAGGACGAATCGCGACGGAAGGACTGGTTTCTTCCTATATCCACGCCGGGGGGAAGATCGGGGTCCTGGTTGAAATTAACTGTGAGACCGACTTTGTCGCGAGGACAGAAGATTTTCAGGCCTTTGTAAAAAACATGGCCATGCACATTGCGGCCACCAGCCCTCAATACGTCAGCAGGGATCAGGTTCCGCCTTCGGTCGTGGAAAGGGAGAAAGGGATCTATCGAACTCAGGCCCAGGACGCGAAAAAACCTGAAAAAGTGATTGAGAAGATCGTTGAAGGAAAACTGGAGAGGTTCTTTGCAGAAGTCTGTCTTCTCGAGCAGACTTACATCAAAGATCCCGATGTGACCGTCAAGGAAGTCCTCGATTCTCTGATCGCCAAGCTGGGGGAGAACATCGCCATCCGCCGATTTGCGCGATTTCAACTGGGTGAAGGATTAGCCTCCAAACCCGCAGAGGCCTGATCTGTCTTTGGGGTCGATCCTCCGCCTCATCGGGAAGGAGGATTCCTAGAATACAGGAGAGATCTCCGGACAAACGGGCACAGGAAGTTTGTGCTTTACTTCGACGTCCCCCCTGAGTTAGATTCTGGCTATCGGTGAGGAACGGACCAAACTGAATCTACCCTCCCATGAAGAAAGCCCAATATAAAAGGATCCTTCTCAAAATCAGCGGAGAGGTCTTGAGCGGCGAGGGGAACTTCGGCATCGACTCCGAGGTGATGCTGCAGATCGCCCGAGAGATCCGAGAAGTGAAGAACCTTGGAGTGGAAATGGCCGTGGTCATCGGAGGAGGCAATATCTTTCGTGGCATCGCAGCGAGTTCAAAGGGAATGGATCGTGCCTCTGCAGACTACATGGGGATGCTTGCCACCGTCCTTAACGCTCTGGCCTTGCAAGACGCCCTCGAAAAGCTGGGGGTCCAAACACGAGTTCAGACGGCCATTGAGATGCGCGAAATCGCAGAACCGTACATCCGTCGAAAAGCCATCCGCCATCTCGAAAAGAACCGTGTGGTCATCTTTGCCGCAGGAACCGGGAACCCTTATTTCACGACAGACACCACAGCGTCCCTTCGGGCCATGGAGATTGGGGCAGAAGTCATCCTCAAGGCCACAAAGGTCGAAGGGGTGTATGACTCCGATCCCATGGTGGATAGGCGAGCCAAGAGATACGAGGAACTGACGTACCTCGATGTCTTGAAAAAACAGCTCAAGGTGATGGATACGACAGCCATCTCCCTTTGCATGGACCACCACATCCCGATCGTTGTTTTTAATCTCAAAAAGAAGGGGAATATCAAACGCGTGGTTCTTGGAGAAAACGTGGGCACCCGAGTGAGAGGATAAGCCATGGACGAAAACATCATCAAAGACATCGAAGCCAAGATGGAAAAAACCTTAAGCACCTATAAGGCCGATTTGGGGAAAGTCAGAACGGGACGGGCATCTCTGGCTCTGTTGGATCATATTCGAGTCGACTATTACGGGACCCCCACGCCACTTCAGCAGGTGGCCACACTGGCGGTGCCAGAAGCGAGGCTGATGACGATTCAGCCTTGGGATACGACCATCATCGGGGAGATTGAAAAGGCCCTTCTTAAATCGGAACTGGGGCTGACGCCAGCCAACGACGGAAAGATCATTCGAATCACAATCCCCCGGTTGACCGAAGAACGGAGAAAGGAACTGGTTAAGGTGGTGAGAAAAATGGGGGAGGGAACAAAAGTCTCTCTGCGAAATCTCCGAAGGGAAGCAAACGATCACCTCAAGGGACTCGAGAAGGACAAAAAAATCTCCCAAGACCAACTTCACCAGTTGATGGATAAGGTGCAAATATCGACAGACAAGCATATAGAGAAGGCCGACGCCATTTTGGCCGCCAAAGAAAAGGAAATCATGGAAATTTAGAGACGAAGGAGGTGATTCGAGTGGCGTATGTGATTACCGATGAATGTGTGGCTTGCGGAACCTGTTCGGAGGAATGCCCGGCCGAGGCCATTGAAGAAGGGGAACCCTACGTGATCAACGAAGAAAAATGCACGGAATGTGGAACGTGCGTTGAGGTGTGCCCTGTGGAGGCCATCGTTGAAAAATAGACAGGAGGGGGAGGAGAGATCTTTTGTCTCCTCCCCTCTGCTCCTCTGTTTGCCTCCCTCATCTCTTCTTCTTACCGACTCACTGACCTTTTATTGAAAATCACAAATCAATGTGGTAGCTTTAAAACATTCCTGCGTGCGTCTGATTTGAAGCCTCGCCTGTGTCTGCCAACAGGAAGACACAGGCGAGGCTTCCCGGCAACGCAATTTCATTTTATATTGTGCCCCTTGGCCCCACCTAAACGGCGGGGCTTGCGGAGCACCTTCCGGCCAAAGGATTGCAGAACGTATGGTGGAGATCGATAAGGAAAGACTTCCACACCATATCGCCATTATCATGGATGGCAATGGTCGCTGGGCCAAGCACAAGTCCCTCAGCCGAATCCGTGGTCACATGAAGGGGATCGATGCTGTTCGAGAGGTGGTCACGGCCTGCCGGGAACTCGGGATCAAGATACTGACCCTCTATGCCTTTTCCGTTGAAAACTGGAAAAGGCCTAAGGAGGAAGTCTCGGCCCTCATGACCCTACTCAAAGAGTATCTTCTGAAAGAGGTCGAGGAGATGCTCCAGAACAATATCCGGCTCCTTGCGATTGGTCGGCTGGAGGATCTCCCTTTGGATGTTCAGCAAACTCTGCGGGAGACGATGAAGAAGACGGAAGACCGCACCGGGATGATCCTCAATCTTGCACTGAGTTATGGGGGCCGCTCCGAGATCCTCCAAGCCGTTCAGAGAATTCTTCGCGATTGTCAGAAAGGAAAAATGGCTCCAGAGGAAATCAATTTTCAAAAGTTCTCTGACTATCTCTGGACCCAGGGGATGCCAGACCCGGATCTTCTGATTCGGACCAGTGGGGAATTTCGGATTTCTAACTTTCTTCTTTGGCAGATCGCTTACACCGAACTGTATGTGACAGAGACTCTTTGGCCAGATTTCAATCGGGAAGAACTCCTGAAGGCGATTTCAGACTACCAGTCGAGGGAAAGAAGGTTCGGGATGACGAGTGAGCAACTGAATGGCCTCGAAAAATAGCAAGAAAGCTCGACGATCATCCTGTCAGTCGAAGATCAGATTCAGATTTCCCGGAGATGGAGCCCCACGAGTAAGCCCCTGCCTACCGCAGGCAGGCGTAGTCCCACTGAACCGCCCCTGTGGGGCGACATCTCCCGTCTGCGTCGGGACAGGCCGTCCTAAGATGGCGCATTTTTCCTGCCGGGAGAAAAGATAAAGAAGGTGAGAATGGGAGACATCGCAAAAAAGAAAGCCTGGACGGGTCTCTTGGTCGTCCCTCCGTTGATTCTTCTCATCGTCTATGGGCCACCGATCCTTCTTCCTTTGATGGTGCTGGGTGCCACGTTCTTGGGCTTGAAAGAATTCTATCAACTTGCCCTTCCTCAGTCCAAAAAGATTGAACACGCGTTGGGGATGGGACTGGCGTTGATGCTCTCGGCTCTGATGGCTTTTGCAAACGGGAAGACCGTCATTCCCTTTTTTGTGTTCATCCTTTTCTCTCTTTCTTTCCTTTTTATGATCACCTCGGACGATCTCCTTTCAGCCATTTCAAAAATAGGAGTAACGCTTTTGGGGATCCTATATGTCGGATTCCTTCTCTCTCACGTCTCCTTAATCAGGAACCTGGTCAAAGGCCAAACGTGGGTCCTTTTTCTCATTGCCACGATCTGGGCTGGAGATATCTCGGCATTTCTGGTGGGGTCCTGGATAGGTCGGCACAAGCTTTATCCAAAGATTAGCCCGAAGAAAACGGTTGAGGGGCTGGCCGGGGCGGTTCTGGGATCAGTTCTCGTCTCTCTGATCTTTAGGGGACTCTTCATCCCTCACCTCAACATTTCCATCGCTATTCTCGTGGCCTTCATTCTGGGGCTTTTGGGTCAACTCGGAGATTTAACAGAGTCCATGTTGAAGCGGAGTGCCCAAGTGAAAGACTCAGGGGGTCTCCTTCCAGGCCATGGAGGGATGCTCGATCGACTGGATAGTTTCCTCTTCACGGCTCCCTTTCTTTACTATGTTCTTGTCTACTGGGTGAAGGAGGCGCCATGAAACGTCTGGCCATCCTGGGTTCCACAGGTTCCATTGGTGTCAACACCCTGGACATCGTCAAGCAGTTTCCTGAGCGGTTCAAGGTGGTGAGCCTGGCTGCCGGTGTCAATATCCAGCTCCTGAAACAACAGATTCTTCAATTTCAGCCGAAGATGATCTCGGTTCTTAATAAGGAATTGTCGGAAACCCTTCGAAGAGAACTGGCTTCTTTCCCGGCCGACATCGTCCACGGCGTGGAGGGTCTCATCCAGGTGGCAACCCACCCTGAGGTGGACTTGGTCGTCTCTGCCCTTGTCGGTGCAGTGGGTCTCATTCCGACTCTTTCAGCCATTAAAGCAGGGAAAAATATTGCTCTGGCTAATAAGGAATCCCTGGTGATGGCGGGGGGCCTTGTGATGGAAGAAGCGAGACGACGGCAGATCCAGGTCCTTCCTGTGGACAGTGAGCACAGCGCTGTCTTCCAGGCCCTGCTCGGTCATCGGAAAGAGGATGTTCACCGGATCATTCTTACGGCATCTGGAGGTCCATTCCTTCACCTTCCTCTTGGAAAACTCCAGGAGGTGACGGCCAGGGAGGCTCTTCGTCATCCACACTGGGAGATGGGAAGAAAGATCACGGTGGACTCGGCTTCTCTCATGAATAAAGGATTGGAGGTGATTGAAGCCCACTGGCTCTTCGATGTTCCGGTCGAGAAGATTGACGTTCACATCCATCCACAGAGTGTCATTCACTCTATGGTGGAATACGTCGATGGGTCCATTGTATCGCAATTGGGCATCACGGATATGAGAATTCCGATCTCTTACGCCCTCGCATTCCCGGAGAGGCTAAACCTCCCCCTTCCTCGTTTGAATCTGTTTCAAAAAGAAAGTCTCTCCTTCCTGCCTCCGGATCTGGAGAGATTTCCGTGCCTCGATCTTGCCTACCGAGCGATCAAGATCGGAGGGACAATGCCTGCGACGCTCAACGCTGCCAATGAGATTGCCGTCAATGCCTTCCTCGACGGAGCACTCCCGTTCACTAAGATCCCTTCACTCATCCGGCAGGTGATGGAGGAACATGACGTAAAACCCGTTCAGACTCTGGAGGAGGTCCTGAGGGCGGACCATTGGGCCAGGGAAACTTCGAGAACTATTCTAGAAAGGAAAACACTGTGATCAGTACCAGCATTCTGTCTGCGATCGTCGTTCTTGGAATTCTTGTCTTCATCCACGAACTCGGCCATTTTCTCTTGGCCAAGAAACTGGGTGTGGGGGTTCTCACTTTTTCTTTGGGCTTTGGTCCCAAACTCCTAAGTCGGAAGGTTGGCGAGACCCAGTATCAGATCGCCGCAGTCCCTCTGGGTGGATTCGTGAAACTGATCGGGGAGAATCCCGAAGAGGAAGTGAAGGAAGAAGATCGCTCCCGGTCCTTTTCCACCCAACCGATCTGGAAACGAGGTCTCATTGTCGGGGCCGGACCCTTCTCCAATCTCATCTTCGCTGCTGTTCTTTTTTCGATCATCAACCTCTTCGGCATTCCTTACCTTCCCTCCAGGATCGGAGGCATCAGCACGGGCCTTCCTGCGGAACAAGCGGGTCTCCGAAAAGGGGATATCGTCCAGTCGATTGATGGAGAAGACGTGTCGACGTGGGATGATCTCTCCAAGATCATTCGCAACAGTGGAGGGAAAGAACTAACCCTTCGCTTAAAACGGGAGGGGGACGCCATCGAGACAAAGGTGACTCCTCAGCCCTCCAAGGTGAAAAACCTCTTCGGAGAAGAGGAAACCATTTTTATGATCGGAATCTCTCCCTCCGAGGAAATCTTGATCCGCAAGGTCAGCCCCCTGGTGGCTGTGGGGAAGGGAACCCTTCAGACCTGGCAAGGCATTGAACTGACCGTCGTGAGCATTGTGAAACTCATTCAGAGGGTCATTCCAGCGAAAACAATCGGTGGCCCTATCCTAATCGCTCAAATGGCTGGCGAACAGGCCCGAAGAGGGTTGTTGAGTCTTGTCCTGTTCATGGCCATTCTCAGTATCAACCTCGGAGTGATTAACCTCTTCCCGGTCCCCATCCTCGATGGAGGCCATTTCCTATTCCTTGCTCTGGAAGGAATCCTGCGGAGACCCATCAGTATCAAGAAAATGGAGATCGCTCAACAGATCGGCTTGATTCTTATCATCCTTCTGATGGTCTTCGCCTTCTACAACGATCTCATCCGGATCTTTTCTCCAGGAGGACTGAAATTCTGATATGAAGATCCTCGGGATCGACACCTCCACCTCCTGTGGCGGCGTGGGATTGGTCGATGATCAAGGAGTCATAGCGGACTACCTTCTGAACCTCCCCGTCACCCATTCGGAAAGATTACTCGCGGCTATCGAAGTTGTACTTGACCAATCGAGCTGCAACCTCACAGACCTGAATGGAATCGCCATCTCTCTGGGACCCGGTTCGTTCACGGGGCTAAGGATTGGAGTGAGTATGGTGAAGGGTCTGGCTTTCGCAACCGGGTTGCCTGTTGTGGGCGTCTCGACCTTAGATACTCTGGCAGCCCAGGTCGCCCCGACCTCCTATGCGATCTGCCCAATCCTCGACGCAAGAAAGGCAGAAGTTTACACCGCTCTCTATCGCTATGAGGGAGGAAGTCGTGTCAAACGGTTGACCCCCTATCGAGCCATGCGACCTGAAGAACTTGTGGCTCAAATACGAGAGAAGACGATTTTCATCGGTGACGGCGCAAGAGCTTACGGAGACTATTTTAGAAATGCCTTGCCCTCTTTAGTCCTTTTTCCCACACCTCCGCTTTGTGTTCCTCATGGGTCGGTCGTTGCCACGCTAGGCCTCGAACTTCTTCAAAGAGGCGAATTTCTCGACTTGACCGTCTTTACGCCCATCTACGTCCGACCCTCAGAAGCTGAAATTAAGTGGCAGGAAACCCATTCTGTTTGACAAAATCCTCCGATTATATTAAGTTTTTTCATTGTTCACATTTTAGTGCCTTTTTAGGTCCGGAGGAAAGGAAATGGGAACTAAGGACGAGATCTTGATCGAAAGACTCATGAGGGAAAATGAGGAGTTCTCAAAAGCAAAGGACACCCACGGCGAACTTGCTAAACAACTGGACGAGTACGAGAAGAAGCCTTATTTGACTCCCCAGGATGAGGTTGAAATCAAGATCCTTAAGAAGAAGAAACTGGCTTATAAAGACCGGATGGAGCAAATTCTTAGCCAGAACCGCCAAGACTCTTAACTTACGGAGAACCTAAGAGCGAAATTGGTGGATGCGGTCCAAAACAAGAACAGAGGATGAGGCAACAGATCTGGGTTCACTGGACTGTTTTGACCGGCAAGTGCCCCTTGACCCCGCCCTTTAGGGCGTGGAGCTTCACTCTTGAAATTTGAGTTTGTTTAGGATTTTGGATTAATGAAGAAGACGGGTTCGCAGATCATCGTTGAGGCATTGAGAAAAGAAGGCGTCGAGGCGATCTTCAACTACCCCGGAGGAGCAGTCCTTCCTCTCTTTGACGAGCTTCACAATGCCCCTTTTCGTCAAGTTCTGGTTCGGCATGAGCAGGCAGCCGTTCATGCGGCAGACGGCTATGCCCGGTCCACCGGGAAGGTGGGCGTGGCACTAGCCACCTCTGGTCCGGGTGCGACTAACACGGTGACCGGAATCGCAACAGCTTACATGGATTCCGTTCCCCTGGTCGTGATCACAGGTCAGGTCGCGACGCCTTTGATCGGAAACGATGCCTTTCAAGAAGCGGACATTGTGGGAATCACACGGCCTTGTACAAAACACAACTATCTCGCAAAAGACGTCAAGGATTTGGGACGTGTCCTCAAGGAGGCTTTTTACGTCGCCAGAAGTGGAAGACCTGGACCGGTGCTGGTTGATGTACCCAAGGATGTCCTTGTGAATTCGACAGAGTTTAAGTACCCAGACAAGGTTTCCATCCGGGGATATCAGCCCACCTACGACGGCCACCCCGGCCAGATCGAAAGAGCCGTGCAGTTGATCGTGAAATCACGAAGGCCGGTTCTTTACGCAGGGGGTGGAATCATCTCGTCCAATGCTTCGAAAGAGCTAACCCTCTTTGCTGATAGGCTAGGCATTCCCGTGACGATGACCCTCATGGGGCTGGGAGGTTTTCCAGGAAATCATCGACTTTCCCTGGGGATGTTGGGCATGCATGGAACGTACCGGGCAAACATGGCCGTCATGGACTCCGATCTCCTCATCGCAGTCGGAAGCCGCTTCGACGATCGGGTGACAGGGAAGATTGAGGCCTTTGCTCCTCACGCTAAAATCATTCACATCGATATCGACCCGACCTCGATCAGCAAGAATGTGAGGGTGGACCTTCCCATTGTCGGAGACTGTAAGAGGGTCCTCACGAAGATGCTGGCTCTCCTTGAAAAAGAGGAAATCGACCCGTTCAAAGAAGGGCTTGAGAAGTGGCACCTTCAAATTGAGAAATGGAAGTCTGTGCACAAGATGGAGTACAGCTTGGGGGAAAAGATCAAACCTCAGTACGTCGTCGAAAAAATTTGGGAGTTGACGCAAGGAGATGCCATCATCACAACAGAAGTGGGCCAGAACCAGATGTGGGCTGCCCAGTACTATACCTTCGTGAAACCGAGAACTCTGCTCACATCCGGCGGATTGGGAACGATGGGCTATGGATTTCCGGCAGCCATCGGAGCGCAGGTCGCCTTTCCGAATTCCCTGGTGATCGATATCGCGGGCGACGGCAGTTTTCAGATGAACTCGCAGGAACTGGCCACGATTGTCCAATATCAGCTCCCCGTGAAGGTGGCCATATTGAACAATGGCTATCTTGGGATGATTAGGCAGTGGCAGGAGTTCTTTTACGGGAAACGCTATGCCTCCTCCTGCATGGAAGGGATCTCTCCGGACTTCATCAAACTGGCGGAAGCTTATGGCGCGGTGGGTCTGAGGGCAACAAAGCATGAAGAGGTCATCCCCACTTTGAAGAAAGCCTTCTCTCTGCCCAAGCCCGTCATCATTGATTTTGTGGTTGATCCGGAGGAGAATGTTTACCCCATGGTTCCTGCAGGAGAACCGCTCAGTCAGATGCGGCTGGTATAAGACAATGTTAGAGGATAGAGGTCGGAGGTTAGAGGCAAAAAAGTTGGTGATCAATCTTTTGCCTCGAGTCGCGAAGCAACAATCCCCCAACCTAAAGCGAAGCACTCCTCAAACATTGAACTGGGAGTCTTATGCGTCACGTCATTACCTTGTTGGTTGAAAATGAATTTGGAGTTCTTGCCCGAGTGTCGGGTCTCTTTAGCGGAAGAGGCTTCAACATTGAAAGCCTGTGCGTAGCCGAAACCCTTGACCCGAATGTTTCCACCATGACCGTCGTCACCCGGGGGGATGATCAGATCATTGAGCAGGTTCTCAAACAACTCAACAAACTGGTCAGTGTCATCAAGGTTGTCGATCTGATCGACAAGGATTTTGTCGAAAGAGAAATGGTCCTGATCAAAGTCAACGCCTCGCGTGAAAACCGAGAAGAAGTGCTCCGTGTTGCCGACATCTTTCGTGGAAAAGTGATTGACGTGGGAGCCAAAACGTATACCCTTGAGGTGACAGGAGATGAAAAGAAAATTAACGCCATTCTTGCGTTGTTAAAACCGTTAGGGATCAAGGAATTGGTCCGGACAGGTCATGTGGCGATGGTTCGGGGAAGTAAGGCGATGACCGAACCCACTTAAGGGGTTTCTTGGCTCAGAGTTTCGATTCACGACAGACGTTATCTTACATAAAGGGAGAAAGGAGTTAAGTATGAGGATCTACTACGACAAGGATGCAGATCTAGGTGTGTTGAAGGGGAAGAAGATTGCCATCATCGGGTATGGAAGTCAGGGACATGCGCAAGCCCAAAACTTGAGAGATAGCGGCCTGGATGTCATTGTTTCCGAGCTAGAGGGGACAGAGAATCACCAATTTGCGGTTAAGGATGGGTTCAAACCGCTCAAAGCCTCGGACGCATCAAAACAGGCCGATTTGATTCAAATTCTGACCCAAGACCATGTCCAAGCCAGGTTGTATGAAAACGATGTTAGACCCCACTTGGCCAAGGGGAAGACTCTTCTCTTCTCTCATGGATTTAACATTCATTACGGTCAGATTGTGCCTGCAAAAGAGATCGACGTGGTCATGATTGCACCGAAAGGTCCGGGCCATTTGGTTCGAAGAGAGTTTCAGAAGGGAGGCGGTGTCCCCTGCCTGGTAGCTATCTATCAAGACTCTTCAAAGAAAGCCCTGCCCACAGCCCTTGCCTATGCCAAAGGATTGGGCGCCACGCGTTCTGGCGTGATCGAAACGACCTTCAAAGAGGAAACAGAGACCGATCTCCTAGGAGAACAGGCGGTCCTCTGTGGAGGTGTAACCGAACTGATCAAGGCAGGGTTCGATACACTCGTTGAGGCAGGCTACCAGCCAGAGATCGCGTATTTCGAATGTCTCCATGAGTTGAAACTCATCGTGGATCTGATCTATGAGAAGGGCATTCCGTTCATGCGCTATTCCGTCAGCGATACAGCAGAATATGGGGATCTCACCCGAGGAAAGCGAATCATTACCCAAGAGACCCGTCGTGAGATGAAACGAATGCTGGAGGAAATTCAGAACGGAACCTTTGCCAAGGAATGGATTTCAGAAAACATGGCGGGCCGTCCAGTCTTCACCTCTCTGAGAAGAAGAGAGGCGGAACACCCCATCGTTGCGGTTGGAGACAAGTTGCGGTCCATGATGAGCTGGCTTGAGGAAAAGTAGGACGGATGACAGAGAGCCATTGGCCTATTGCCAAGGAAGGAATCCCTTTTCTTATCCTGCCCCTGCTGGTGGCACTCTTGGCCTTTGGAATGGGATGGTGCACCTTGACCTCTCTGGCCGTCTTGGCGGCTCTGTTCATTGCCTTTTTCTTCCGGAACCCCAGGAGGAACATCCCAGCACAACACAATGCCATCCTCTCGCCGGCGGATGGAAAGATCATTCACGTCGGGGAATGCACTGAGGACAGACTCCTGAAACAAAGAGCGCTGAAGGTGAGTATTTTTATGTCGGTCTTTGATGTCCATATCAATCGGGCACCGGTTGCCGGAAGAGTTCTTGAGAAGCACTATCATCCAGGCCGATTTCTTGTGGCCAGTCGGGAGAAGTCATCCCTCCTGAATGAGCAGAATGCTCTCATTCTTGAGACAGAGGACTGTTTCAAGATTCTCTTGGTTCAGATTGCTGGTTTTATCGCACGCAGAATTGTGTGTTATGCCAAGACTGGGGATACCGTAAAGCAAGGAGAAATCTTTGGTTTGATCCGTTTTGGATCGAGAGTCGACCTCTACCTCCCTCCCGAGGTCAAACCACTCGTCAGCGCTGGACAACACGTCAAAGGAGGAGAGTCGATCATCGGAGTCCGATCATGAAAAAGCGAAGGCCAAAAATTAGAATGGAAAAAGGGGTATACATCCTCCCGAATCTCTTCACCACGGGCAACCTTTTCTGCGGATTCTGGTCCATCATCTCTGTTTTTCAGGAGCACTATTTCTACGGAGCTGTAGCCATCCTCTTGGCTGCCATCTTCGATGTTCTCGATGGGAAGGTCGCCCGCCTTGCCGGAGCGACAAGCAAGTTCGGGATCCAATATGACTCCCTAGCAGACCTGGTTTCCTTTGGAATTGCTCCAGCCGTGCTCGCGTTCAGCTGGGCCCTTCGACCTTATGGACGATTTGGATGGTTTGCTGCATTTCTCTTCGTGGCGTGTGGCGCTTTGAGATTAGCTCGGTTCAATGTCCTGGCCGCCGTAGGAGACACAAAGTATTTCAAGGGCCTTCCCATTCCGGCTGCAGCGTCAATGGTATCCTTGGTCATTCTCCTCTACCTTCGACTGATCGAGACAGGCTGGATCAAGGATATTGTCATCTTGGGGATGATTTATGTTCTCGCGTTCTTGATGGTCTCCACGATCCGCTACTTCAGCTTCAAAGAACTTAACCTGGCCAGACGGAAGCCCTTTCAGCATCTTCATCTTTGTCGTCCTATCCATGATTGTGATTGTGATGGAGCCAATCATTGTGCTCTTTGGTTTTGTCCTCGCTTATGTCCTATCAGGTCCGGTGGGGTTGATTCTTGCATGGCAGAAGAAGAAAGCGGCGAGGAAATTAGAGCCTGTGACTGAAGTCGAAGTGCGCACGGATTAAGAAGACATTTTGCTTGTCTTCTTAGATTTTTTTAGGTAAATTGTTTTTGAATAAATTCCTCGGTAGCTTCTACCTGTCGCCTGCCTACGCGGTAGGCAGGGGTGGCTGTAAAAGGCATGGATCGGTGGTTTGTCTATGCGTTAAGGAGCGTTAAAGATGGTGAACTGTATATCGGTATTTCTCCAAAATCCGGATAAACGTCTCGACTCTCACAACAGGGGTGTGACGAAATCCACCCGACGTCGACGGCCCTTCGTATTGATATTTCGAGAATCATGCGACTCAAGAAAGGAAGCCAGAGAAAGAGAAAAGTACTATAAATCAGGGATTGGCAGAGAGATATTGAAGAAATCAAATTCCTCGGTAGCTCAATCGGTAGAGCGGGTGGCTGTTAACCACTAGGTTGCAGGTTCGAGTCCTGCCCGGGGAGCCAGAATTTAAAAGGGGGGCCTCAACGGCTCCCCTTTTAAATTCTTGATTCTCTGTCATGGAGTGAACCTTTGTGAGCTTGTCCCGAGTGCAACGAGGGAAGTCCTGCCAGGTCCCCTTTTAAATTCTTGATTCTCCGTCATGGAGAGAACCTTTGTGAGCTTGTCCCGAGTGCAACGAGGGAAGTCCTGCCTGTCGTAAGTTTCTTGTGAGGAAGCTTCATGGATAACTGGTGGGTTTACATCGTTGAGAAGAAGACGGGGCTCTATGTCGGGATTACCACCGATTTGGAAAATAGAATGAGACAACACGGGCAACCAGCCCCTTTGTACCACGAGGGGCCCATTTCAAAAGCTGACGCCCTCAAAAGAGAGAGAACGCTCAAAGGTTGGAGCAGAAAAAAGAAACTGGAGCTAATTGCCAAAACCTCCTCACAAGAAAAATGAGTTTGTCCTGAATGAAAAGAAGGAGTCCTGCGCGGGCACCCATTTCGAGAGACGAAAACAGTGTAGACTTCTAAGGCGTCTCTTATGTTTCAAAACCTGTCCCAAATAGATTTGATAAGTTGCATTTTCCCCTGCGTCCCCTATTCCTATTCATCGCAATACCAGATTACAAACGATAATCCTCAAAAAGATAATTTTAAGAAATCTTTTATTGATTGACTCGTTCAACATTTGATGATATTTGTTTCATGGTTAATAAATTACCTGATAAAGCCAAAAAGTCCTCGAGGGGGGGTCTGAACACACTAAGTCTCGGCGAATGATCGCCGCTTGGGCAGATATGTTATCGAGGAGGAAGTATGCAAAGAGATTTTCATTATGATGTAGTTTTCGCTCTTGCTAAAGAGGCGGGGTATCACCCCAGTGACGCAAACACGATTGCCTATGCCTCTCAGTATGTTGACGACAACACCGACCGGGAATACACAGTTTCTGACGACAAAGGTGAATTTTATGTCGGGTTTCCCGAAAAGATTGGCAAGTCGTGTGATCTCTATTTCCCAATTATTACACAAGCAGTCGACATCACTGCCTTCAACGTCGGGATACAGAGATATGTTTATGCACCCTTCCATTTTATACCCGGAGATAACACCGTTGAAATCAGGGGGAAGAACAATCCTCTCTGCACAACAAGGGGATGTAAGAATGTGGAAGACCTCTTGAAGACGGCACTGAAGAGCAAGGATCTTCACAAGATAGGTGTGGCCCTCCATGGCTATGCTGACACATGGTCGCACGAGCGATTTAGCGCATTTCACGAGGACTGGAACAGGGTCTACAAGACGAGCTTCTTTAAAAATCTGCGGCCGAACATCGGACATGCTGAGGTTTTAAACGAGCCCGATGAAATCTCCGTAACCTGGGTAGACGAGAGATTCGGTAAGCAGAAAATAGATAACCGGGAGCGTGCTCTACTTGCGGCCGAGCAGATCTTTGGGTTCCTTAAGAAGGGCAGTGTGAAGTGGAAGGATGTGCAGTCTACATTTGAGGAGATCATGGACGCCGAAAATCTCGTTGCCAGGATCAAACTGATCAGGGAGACGTATCCAAAACAGATTGAAGACTACGACGAAGACAGATGGATAAACGAGGCTTTGCAGTTCAAGAGGGACGCCTCCGAGATACCAAAACCTGGCGAGTCGCAAGATCTGCAATCCACCCGACCGCGCTTTGTGGAGATCTCAGTAAGGGATCGCGACACTCACTGGTTCAGATTCCAGGAGGCGGCGAAGAGACAACTGGCTGCAGTGCTCAGTTCAGTGAGCGCTATTTAAGGATCAGTTAGACCATGCATATATCGCCACCTGCGGCTGCCCACGCAGGTTATGTAGAGGGTTATGCTCACTTTCAATCTGAACTCATAACCTTTCGGCCCAGCTTCTGACTGAGGACTTGTAGGTGCTACTAGCAGCTCTTACATCTTCCAAAGATTGGTTTAAAGCTTAACAGACACTTCCCAGTGACCAGCTTTGGTAGCTTCGGGGAGCCATTCACGCGCTTAGGGGCAACCAAATTTTGGTTGCCCCTTTCGCTTGCATGTCGACAGGCTCAATGTCCCGAGTTTGGTCGAGGGACTCAAGGTCTCCGACCGGGCATGAGAAAACGCGGCGAAATGGCCCTGAGCTTGTCGAAGGGTCCTCCTCGGGGAGCCAGCAAACAATGAGGCCCATGTTAGTTACATGGGTCTTTTTTGTTTTAGTGTTTTAGGACGGACGCCAGGATTCTTCAGACCGAGGAAGCAGACGGTCATTCAGCCGGGCACCCTCTTGGGCATCAAATGTTTTCAATTTCGGACTTTGCACTGACCGAAGGACCACCCGCACTCCAACTCTTGGGGATCAGATCTTGCTCGGAAGCAGCCTTGAGTGGCAATAGCAGGAATTTCCGGAGATCCAAGAGAACTTTCTGTAGTTCCGGCACATCCTTTTGGAAACCCGCCTTGCGGACAAACGCCTTCCACTGGACGGACTTCTGGTCGTCTCGTCCGAACTCTTCCTTCAGTGCCAACGGGGTTTCGTGTGGGATTTCGGTTTTGCGCCTTTTGAAAGTTGCCTTGATCGCCGCGGTGAGGGTAGCACCATCAAAGGCGAAGTCCCGCGCGAGCACGTACAGATCATAGAAATCCTTCATACGGCTGTTAGCGATACCCAGCACGATTATTGCCTGCAGTTTCTCGGCGACGACTGTTTCGCGCGGGTATGCTCGGATACGCGGTGCCGGAAAGTCCAGAAGCGTGGGGAAGCGAAGCGGTCCTCGGCGATGGCGCCAACGCCATCCTCGAACAGGGCGAGACGGGAAGTCCGCCCAGATATTGAGGATGTCGATCAGCTCGTTGGAGAGGCCGCCGAAGCCCCAGGTCTCGTAGGCGTGCACCACGAGGGAGCGATCGTCGTTGAGGAGGCCGCGATAAAGATCAATGCACGCCCGCACGGATCTTCGGCAAAGAGGAAGGTATGCAGCCATAGTCGAGCAGGTCGACGCCTGCCGCCTTCCCCGCCTCGTCCTCGAACACAGTGTAATTGCCGAGATGCGGGTCGCCGTGGATCACGCCGTAATGGCTGAACGGATACCACCAGGCGCGAAACATGGCGCGGGCGATTCCGTTCCGCTCCTCGAGCGGCCTGTCGGCGTAGTCGAGGACGCCGCCCCTCAAGCGAAGGTCATGGCGAGCAGCCGGCGCGGAAGCTGGGGATACCCAGGCACGCGGATCGGAACAGGATTGCCGGCAAGTACTCGATGGCATAGGCGATATGGCCGGGTTCGAGATCGTAGTCGAGCTCTTCGCGCAAACCGTCGGCGATCTCCTCCTTCATCTCTGAGGTCTCGATCGGCGGGCCGAGCTGCCGATGGACTGGCGACAGAACAGTCAACCTGTTGCAGGAACCCGCTTCACCGCCGACTGCATCAGCCGGCACATTGAAGTTCGCCGCCGAGCGACTGCCGCGACGCGCCCGGCCTTGCGCACTGGCGCCCGAGCGAGGCCGATGCCGCTGCTTCACGTTCAAGCTGAAACCGGTCGACCAGGCCCAGCTCTGCCGCCATGCGCCGCCGACGAACGTCATCCCATGGCGCTGGCTTGGCAGCTCCACCCAGCTTGTGGAACCGCCGGCAACGCCTCAGCGATGCGGCGAGGAACGCGCCGGACTTCAATACCCGCCTCAATGCCAAGCGCCGCGGCAGGGTCAGGGCTTCGCGGTCGCCATCCGGATCTGACCGAGCATACGGGTGCCGCCCGGACGCGGGCCGCGACCGCCGACATCGGCGCCGACGCGCCCGTAGCGTTATCTCCTTCCTGTCTTCTTTTCCCTCTTTGCCGGGGGAAGATTCGGCTGCAGCTTCCTCGGGGCGCAACGAGGCAACGACCGGTGCCGGTTCACGCGGGGTCTCTTCAGCCGCGGGAGCGGCGGGATGCTTTGCTGCCGCGGCACCGGGCTCTTCCGCCGCTTCACCGGCGTCAGCCTCGACCGCCGCATTCGGCAGATTCTCCTCCTGCAACGGCTTCTCCGGGCGGTCAGCCGCCGGCGGGACAGCCGCAACCTTTTCCTGTGGCACCGCTTCTTCCCGGGGCGCCGGAGCAAGCTTTACAATACGGGCATTGACTTTGGCGGCCATTTCACTGGTGATGGTGTCGAGGTTTTTGCCCTCACTGAATTCCTTGGTGAAGGAGGGAGTGCCGTCCGCCTTGAAAATGTATGTGTCGAGGCTTATGTTGGCCCCGATCCGGGTCATGCTCCCGATCACCAGAAAGGGTGCATCAAGCTTTCCCGAAATGGTCAGCAGGGTTGTCTCGTTGAAGGTGAGCGATGCCCTGTCCGCCATTGCCTCCCTGACCCGGGCCTGATCCACCACTTCAAGCCTGTTATCCGAGGCCAGCCGGGCTGAAAGGTCACCGGCAATGATGTCCTTAAGGGGCTTGGAGCTTTCATCGCTGTAAATTTCAAAGGGCAGCACGGCAACACGTGCTGCCGCAGCGGCAGGCGCGGACGATGCGTGCAGCAGGGCCATAAGCATTATGACTGCGCTGAAAAGTTGCATGATCATGGTTGGTTTCCCGAGGCCTTCACCTCTTCAAGGATATACAGCTTTTCCTCCTCCAGATCAATGACCATGCCCTTGCCGGTCATGACCATTTCCCTGCTGCTGAAGCTGACCGGATCCGCGGTGGAAACCTTTTTGTCGCGGGCGATGTATTTGATGGAATCGGTGCGGATCGTATACCCCTCGGCGGTTTCCGCCACCACGTTACCGGACAGGTTCACATCCTGCGATTCGGTGAAGAGTTCGCCGCGGTCGGCAGCGAGCTTGTAAACAGTGCCTTCACGGGAGAAAAAGCTTACGGTTATTGACGTAAGTGCGACTTTCTTGTTGTCCTTTTCATACTGCGCGCCCGCGGCGAAGAGCTCCCACTCCCGGTGCCCGTCCTCGTCGATCTGCTCGTAGTGGACCCTGTCCAGCCGCATGTCCACGCCGGGCGGGGGCAGCCCCTCCGGCCTTTGCTGCTTTTTGGGAGAGAGGGCGTTTCGCACCAGCGGCACCGCAACCAGGACCAGGATAATCAGGGCGATGGCCATCAGGGCACGGCGAATTCTTTTCATTGCGGTCTCATGCAGCGCCGCGCATGGAGCGATGCGCCGGATGCTAGGTGCACCGGGATGAACCCCGGGGCAGCGAATACTTCTCTGTCACCCGCTCCCACTTGTTCTGGGCCTTCAGCAGGAGCTCGCACAGCTCCCGCACCGCGCCTTTACCCCCCGCCTGGCTGGTAACGTAATCAACCACCTCTTTTACCTCCGGCACCGCGTCGGCCACGGCTGCGGAAAAGCCGACCCTTCTCAGCACCGGGATATCAATGATGTCGTCCCCGACAAAGAGGACATTTTTGTCCTGGATCTCTTTTTCCGCGATGATGCCGCTGTAAGCCGCGAGCTTGTCGGTGGCCTTTTGATACACGCCGGTGATGCCGAGGTCCCGTGCCCGGTGTCCGACCACCTTTGACTCCCGGGCGGTGAGCAGCACCACCTCTATGCCCGCGCGCATCACCAGCTTGAGGCCATGGCCGTCCCGGACATTGAAGGCCTTGATCTCTTCCCCGCTGTCGCTGTAGATGATGGTACCGTCGGTCAAAACCCCGTCAACATCGAGCATGAGCAGGGTAATGGGCATGAGCTTTTCCCGGTCCATGGGGCTACACCACCCCCGCCCGCAGCAGATCATGCATATGGATGATGCCGACGGGCTTCCGGCTCCCGTCATCGTCGAGTATGAAGAGGGAGGTGATGGAAAATTCCTCCATCCTCCTGAGCGCGGTGGCGGCCAGATCATCCCTGGAGATGGTTTTCGGCTGCGGGGTCATGATGGTGCTCGCCTTCTTGCCGAGCACATCATCCCCCTTTTCAAGGGCCCTGCGCAGATCGCCGTCGGTGATGATTCCCACCACCATGCCCTGCCTGTCGCAAACGCCGGTTGCCCCCATCCGCTTTGAGGTCATTTCCAGCAGCCCTTCCTTCACCGGTGTATCATCCCCGATGATCGGGACCTCGTTTCCCGTGTGCATCAGGTCCTCGACCCGGAGCAGCAGCTTTCTGCCCAGGGTCCCGCCGGGATGAAGAAGGGCAAAATCCTCCTCCTTGAACCCCCG